>JAPLUN010000355.1 GCA_026397715.1 Verrucomicrobiota bacterium | reverse complement strand
GGATGCGCTGGCGCTGGATGGAAGGCCCCGACGCGCAGCTTGAGGAAGGCCTCAGCCAGCTCTCCGCCTTTCTAAACGGCTGGAAAACCCAGTCCGCCGATCTGGCCAAACGTCTTGATGCACTGACAGAAGAAGCCTTTGCCGAAAAAGGCCGCATGGATGCGCATGAACTCGCCCAGTGGCTCTTTGCCTTGCACAACGGCGTCACCCGTTTCCGTGGCAACAGCAAGGACTACTACTCCCCGGCGAACAGCAACCTCTTCTGGGTGCTCGACACCGGCCTCGGCAATCCCATCAGCCTCTGCTGCCTCTACCGTCTTTTGGGCCATCGCTTCGGACTCGAAATCGAAGGCTGCAATTTCCCCGGTCACTTCCTCTCCCGCGTCAAATACCGCGACAAGACCTGGCTGGTCGATTGTTTCAATCGCGGGCGCTTCATGCTCGCCGCCGATGTGGCCAAACACCACCCTGCCGCAAATCCCGGCATGGAAGACCTCATCCACGAACCCGCCACCGCCGAAGCCACCCTGCTCCGCATCCTGCGTAATCTGGACGAAGCCTACGAACGCCTCGTCATGCTTCCGGAACGTCAGTTCATGCGCCGCCTGGCCGTGAAGCTCATGGAAGATTGATCCTCTTCACACAAAGCGCTGCAAAAGTGGCAGCAGGTTCTCCACCGTCTGCTCGGGCCACAATTTGCGATCGGTCATCAAGGCAGAATCCAGCGCACGGTGCTCAGGCCAGTTGGGTTCCGCAGGAATATTAGGAATGACGTGCGCGAGGATGGCCTTGGAAGCAGCGACGTTCGCATGCAGATGGCCAATGACAGACTCGGCAGTAACAGCCTCCTCCTCGACCTTCCAGCAGTCATAATCCGTGATCATCGCCAGCGTGGCCAGGGCGATCTCCGCCTCACGGGCCAGCTTCGCCTCAGGCAGGTTCGTCATGCCAATCACATCAAAACCCAGCTGCCGGTGCGCATTCGATTCGGCACGGGTGGAGAAGGCCGGGCCATCCATGCAGACGTAGGTACCACCATTGTGAACCTTGCGGCCCTGCTCCACGCAGGCGTCATGCAGCAGCGCGCGCAGGCCATCTGAAATCGGATCGCCAAATGCCACGTGCGCCACGATCCCTTTGCCAAAGAAGGTGTGCTGGTCGCGGCGGCTCGTGCGGTCAAAAAACTGATCCGGCAGGACGATGTCGCGCGGGTGGTACTGCTCCTGCAAACTGCCCACGGCGGTAACGGCAATGATCCAGCGCACGTTCAGGCTGCGCAGCGCCCAAATATTGGCGCGGTGATTCAGCTCCGTGGGGAGAATGCGGTGGCCCTTGGCGTGGCGGGGCAAAAAGTACACCCGGCGCCCGGCCAATGTGCCAGTCACAAGCACATCCGAGGGCGCGCCAAACGGCGTCTCCACACTGATCTCCTCACGATTTTCAAAGCCTTCAAGGTCGTACAGGCCGGAACCGCCGATGATACCGATGGCTGGAGGAAGATTTTGACTCATGCAGTCAGGGTAGAAGGCACAAAGTCTGCTTCAACTGACAACATTGTGACGCTTGAAAATGTCTCTCGCCTGAAGGATGAACAAAAACACCGAAAGTCGTGTCTTAAGATTGTCGTTATTTCCCGATCCACCGCCATGAATGCCATGCGCCGTCTCCTGCTTATTCTCCCTGCCATTTCCTTCGTTTCCTGCTCCATGCCGGACATGTTTGCGTCCTCGACTCCGCACAAAATCAAGCTCAAGGACGGCCGTGAGGTGCCCTGCGAAGGAGCCCCACAGTATCAGGAGAAGACCGGCTACTACCGCTACCGTACACCTGACAAGCGTGACGCTGTGATCCGCGCGGATGATGTCGCGACCATTGTGGAGAAGCGGGCGTGAGCGGGCCTTCGCTCGTACTCGCCTCAGCCTCACCGCGCCGGCTCGAGCTGCTGCGTCAGGCAGGCTTCGAATTTGAAATCGTCTTGTCGCAGGTCGAAGAGGCCCATGATGCCTCTCTGACACCCGAACAGCTCACCTTGGAAAACGCCCGGCGCAAAGCGCTGGCTGTCAGCAGCACCCGGCCCGGAGCACTCGTCATCGGTGCCGACACCTTGGTTTATGTCGATGGCGATCCGCTGGCCAAACCCGCAGACATGGAGGAGGCGCTCTGCATGGTCCGCCGCCTCTCCGATCGCACCCATGAAGTCTGCACCGGAGTGGCGTTTGCCCGTGATGGCACCGTGGTTCGTGAGTTGCACGTCATCACTCATGTCACCTTCAAGCCTCTCACGGACGAACTGATCCGTGCCTATCACGCACGGGTGAACCCGCTCGATAAAGCTGGAGCCTACGGCATACAGGAATTCACCGACATGCTTCTAGACCGCATGACAGGATCATTCACCAACGTCGTCGGCCTGCCGGTGGAGGAAGTGACCGCAGCTTTGCACGAGCTTCAGCACTGAGCCTACTTCATTTTGAAGTACTCTTCACCCTTGATGACCCTGCCGTCGTCTGTGACCACGGTGAATGAGCCGTTGTTGCGCTTTGCCAGCGCGTCGATCTCAAACGCAGCGTCGACCTGGGCCATCACGCTGGTGTGAATCACGCTCATGGGCAGCTTGCGTTTGTTTTCGGTCGTCACGATGTCGATCCAGCCCTGCTCATCCTTGCGTTCACCATCGGTCATGAAGAAAATGACATCGGGCTTCGGGTTCGCATTCAATGCCATCAACAACCCAGCTCCCCAGTTGGTGTAGATTCGGTTGTTATCCGACCGTTGAATGATGTCCACACTGTCCTGAAGCGTAAACTGAGTGGCCTGAATGTATTTGAAGGCGGGGATCTTCGCCTGCTTGTAATCCGCTGCCTTGATCTCCCAGTGATACTTCTCAAGCGCTTCTTCATTGCGGCTGTCCACCTGGTTGTGCGGCCACGCGAAGTCGGAGAAGTAGAGCACTTGGTAGGCAGTTCCATAGGGGATCTGCTTCACCGCCTTGATCAGTTCCTTCTTCAGCAGTTCAAAGCGTGTCGTTCTCGGACCATCACCTTTCAAAGGCTGCGACATGGAGCTGGAGAGATCCACCACAAACACCACCCGGCTGCCGACAGCCGTCTGCCCCACGAAGCTGAATTTGCCGCCACGCCCAATGCCGGCCCCAAAACCGCCACCCGCACCTCCCAGGCCCATCGGCTGGCTGGATCCCATGCTGGACGCCTTGCTCAGATCCATGCGATTGTTGATCTGTGAAAAATCCATCATGTCCATCGCCGGCATCTCCGGCATCACGATGTTGGAAGACAGAGTCTGCACCGTGATCTTCCGCATCGGCGGCTTCTCCTTCAGCCAGGGATTCTTTTTGGTCTGAATCTTGTGCGTCAGTTCTGCGGCGGCCGCCTCCGACTGCGCCGAACTTCCACCGGGCAAGAAGTCTACCTGCCGGTCCATCACCTGGCTCACGCCTACAAAAGCGGCGATCAGTAGCAGGAACAAATGCACGCCAAAGCTCATGCCCAGCGTGCGCAGGCCGATCTTGTCCGCCAGTTTTTGCCAGCGCTGCTTTTTAGCCTGCTCCGGATCCAGCGGTTCCTCGGGCGGAGGTTTCGGGGCAATGAACGGCTTCGGATCTTTGCCAGCCTTGGATACCTCGTTCCCCTTCGCTGTGTCTGGCGGCTCGTCCTCACTGCCAGAAGAGACTTTGGATTGTATCTCCTCAGGCACCACGCTTTTTCGTACCGCCTGGGGCGCACGAGGTATGGGCAGGGCAATATCTTCCAGCTTGGGAAGCTCCATTGCTGGCTTCGGCTCAACGATGTCCGCCGGAAGTTCCTGTTCCTTGTGTCGATCCTCGATGAATTCTTCCTCTTCTGCCGATGACTGCTCAGCGTGCAGTTCCATCTCGCTCACCGGTATGTCCGCCATCGGTGCCTGAACAAAAACCGGCGGCTCGGGTGCAACTGCCACCTCCTCATGAATAGGCTCCGTGCTCTCCGGCTGGGGCGGATGCTGCTCTGCATGCTCGGTCTCCACGACCTCTTCACCCGTCGAATCGACGGTCGGCAGGAAACTGAAATCGTCGAAGGCGTGCCTGGACATGGCGGCGGGATTCTGGCGGGTAATCCGCCACCGTTCAAGGAAGTTCCTTCTTCCTCAGCAAACCATGGGTCCCCGCGGACCTGCCCTCAGGCCAGTTCCGCCCAAGTCCCCCGGGTCACTCCCAGCTGGCTCTGCGCTTTCAGATCGCGCCAGATTTCATCGCCGTCGCGCTGGCCGCTCATCAGTTCCTGATAAGTCCGCAAAACGATCATCGCCTCATCAGCATTCTCTTCGAGAAGCTCCACACGGAAGCATCGCAGCCCGTGCTCACGGAGTTCGTCGAAGAATTGCGCGCCGGTTTGCGCCACCGCATTGAACAGCGTGTTGCGGCAGCCAACGTCGGCTTTAAGCGGATGCTGCATGCCCACGCGATCCTTCAAATGCACCCGGTGTTTGTCACACGGACGTCCGCAGTTGGTGAAGTCGGTGCCCTTGCTCAGGAACGCGGCAAAGACGCAGTGCTCCATGTGAAACATCGGCATGTGCTGGTGCAGTGTCAGCTCAAACCATGACGGCGGCGCAGCAGCCAGCAGATCGACGACCTGTTCGATGTTGAGATCGTAGCTGATCGTGAGTCGCTCCAGCCCGGACTTCTTCAAAATCTCCGCCGTCAGCGGATTCGCAACGTTGAGCGAAAAGTCTCCCGTCATCGGAATGCCCGCGTCCTTGAAAAACGACATCGCCCCCAGATTCCGAATCAGCACCCCATGCGGCTCCGCACGCTGGATGAGCTTGAAGAAACCCGCCTCACCCGATTTCTGAATGCGCGGCGTCGCCAGCCAGACCTGCGCCGTATCGCTGCGCTCCTTGATCTGCTTCACCAAATCCGCGTACAGCCGGATGTCTTCAAAATCCAGATACAGCCTCGGCACCCCCAGCACCAGCGCCGCATCGATATGCGCCTGCGTGCGGCAAAGTGCATGAAGTTGGAGCGGCTGAGAGTCATCGGCGACCCCTCTCGATGGCATCAACGATTCCAGCGTCTCGGTGATCTGCGCGACAGGTGCCGCTGGCGAAGCACCTTCACTCCAGGCAGCAATCAAATCGCGCCGCATCCGGTTCAGTTCGCTGATCGGCAGCAGGACCTCGCCCACCGCATCAAATTGCACCTCA
>JAPLUN010000223.1 GCA_026397715.1 Verrucomicrobiota bacterium | reverse complement strand
GCTTCCCATACGCCTCCACCACCTCCTTTTCCGTGCTCCCGATGCGGATGCCATGCGTCGTGCTCAGCTTGCAGCGCTTCGTGGCCTTGATCATATAAACCGTCTGCATCCCGTCCTTCTTCTCAGCCGCCATCTGCAGCTCCACTCCCAGCTCCGGATAGTCCCACTGCTGCACATAAAGGCCCACACCCTCCCAGTTTTCCATCTTACCTTTGCCCGTGGCCTTCCCATAAATCTTCACCACCTCACTCGCCTTCATCTCAAAGCGAAGCTTCCCCAGCAGTTCCGTCTTCATCAATTGAAAGCCAGCCTCCGTCTGCTCATCCGCAGTCGGCCGTTTCTCGGGCGCTTGTTCCGCACCCAAAACCAGCGGCTCTGCAACAACAGCGAAGATGAACAGACCCAGAATGACAAAAGAGGATTTCATAGTCTTGGAGGCGCTTCTGTGCGCGTGCTTGTCTCAGCAGTGAAGATCGAAAGAGTTCGGTGCGCCATCTCTTTTTCAAGCAACCACTCACGAAGACACCGCCAGCACTGCACTCTCCTTCTCCACCCTCCGTTGAGCCAAGCTTGCGAGACTGGCGCAGCCCAACTTGAAACCTTAAACTTGAAACTTTAAACCTTCCCCTCAGTCCCTCACAGCGCCCGCATCAAAAACACCTTCTCCTCTTCCAGCAGCAGCGCCCCCGGAATCTTCTCCGCCATCACAAACGCGCGGTCCGCCTTGCCCACCAGAGACAGCAGCCCCGCAGCCACCGCACGCGGTCCGGGAGACAGGCTCTCGCCACGGGGCAGGGAAGCCAGATGCTTCGCCATCCCCTCACGATCTCCCATGCGATACGCCGAAAGCGCCAGCAGCAGCGGCGACGGGATCCGCTCCAGCGTCACACTCACTGCCGCCTTCGCCTCAGACTCCGTCATCAGCGCCTTCACATCCACCGTCTCCATCTCCACCCCCAGCACCAGCCGCAGGTACACAAACCGGTCCGCAAACACCGCACTGCTCGGGCTCATCACATGCAGCCGGCGTGACACCTCCAGCAGCGTCTCCGTGTCCTTCGCACGCAGCGCCAGCTCCACGCTCTTTTGCAGGTTCAGCAGCGCCGCCTCGCTCGCGTTGTTTTCCGCAGACTTCACCCCCGCCGCTTTGTACGCCTGGCACGCCACATCTGCAAAATTCAGCTTCTCCGCCAGTTGCGCTGCCACTTGCAGCGTCGGCACATCACCCGCCTGCGCCGCATTGATCACCGTCCCCTGCAAAATGCGGCGGGACTCCCGCATGTCCGGCTGCACATGGCTCAGCACCTCCGCCATCGCCAGATCCAGCAGCGTCGCAGACACCGGCGGACTCGGAATTTTGAGCACCCCCTGCAGCTCCTCCCAGCGCTCCGCCTGAGACAGCGTCTGTACCAGGATCGGGTACAGCTCGCGCGACTGCGCCGCCAGATCCTTCGGCACCAGCTTCAGCACCTCTTCGTTAAACCTCTCCCGCATCAGCCAGTACGCCATGTCTTCCAGCGTGCCGTTCTTCGTCTCCGTGAAGCGCCGCACCTCCGCCTCCGCCAGCTCCGCACGCCTTTCCGGCTGCAGCCGCATCAGCGCAGACACCACCATCAGCCGTGCCCCCATCGTCTGCAGCGGGTGCTTCTCCTCCATCTCCAGCAGGTGCTTCGCCTGCGGCAGCGTCAGCCCCCGGCTCGCCGCCAGTTGCAGGATCGCATCCATCCCCGTCTGCGTGCTCAGTTCCGCCAGTTGCCACAGCTGCTTCTGCGCCTGGTTTTGCACCTCCACAAAGTGGCTGCTCAAATCCGCCACCGCCGCCTTCATCTG
>JAPLUN010000210.1 GCA_026397715.1 Verrucomicrobiota bacterium | reverse complement strand
GCTGGAGCTGCACGAGTTCGCGGGGATTCAGATCACATTCGAAAACGGAGAACTGCAGGTGCGTGCCATGATTCTTGCACACCTTGAAGACCTTCTTCAACCGCCTGTCATTTGCGATGTCATAGCACACCAGGTAAGTGTGACGTGAACTGACGATGACATTGCGGTCGGACATGAGGGAAGGGATTTCAAATCGTCATCGCGTGATCATTGGCACATACTCCGGGATCTCTCCCGTCAGATGGCGGGCCAGCAGCCGCGCCTGCAGTTCCAGCACACGGCGATAGCTCACCTTGTAATCGAACACCGGGTGGGTGATCAGGGCGTTCATGCGTTGTTCGTAGGCTTGGAAAAAGGCCTTCCGTCCCTGGGGGCTCAGATTCACGGCATCACCGGCACGCACAAAATGACCGCTTTGGATCATACGGTTGTTGATTGCAGTCAGCACCGTGCTCTCTGCGATGAGTGGGCGAAATTCCTCCATTAGATCCAGTGCCAACGCAGGCCTGCCGTGGCGTGGTTGATGATAAAAGCCGACGTACGGGTCAAAGCCCACTGCCAGAGCTGCGATGGTGCAATCCTTCGCTAGCAAGCTGTAGGCCAGCGAGAGCAGCGCATTCACAGGGTCTGTGGGCGGGCGGCGGCGACGCTGGGTGAAGTCAAAGGTGAAGGCCTCCGCTTCGGCCTTACGCTTCTTCTCAGCGGATTGAGTCATCTCCAGTCCGGGGATCTCATCATCAAGATCGTCCTCACCCACCTTGATCATGCCGGCGAAGTTTTGGAAATAGAGCGCTGCTGCCGCGCCCTCCATGCCCAGCAGCTCATCCAGTCCGCGAGCCGACGGCACACGCCCGGCGATCTCCTTCATACCCTGCACGGCTGCGGCAGGCGGCTGCACATGCAGACGCATGAGCATGGTGCGATGGTTCCTGATCTTCGCCTGCACGATCTTCTGGGCCATCGCCAGACATTGCAACGGATTGGAGGCTGCGGCGAATTGCCGAATTCGCGTATGCACATTTTTCAGACCATGCCCGCGAGTCAGTCCGTAAAACCAGCCGCCCATGCTGAAGTAAGCCACCGGTATTTCCTGCTCGCACAGCTCCTGCACCGCCTGTGTGCTGAGCTGGATGTTCCCAAACAGTGCCACATGAGTCACGTCATTCATCCGCACCTCGTCGATCACGCTGTCACCATCCTTGATGACCAGCCGCTCCGATTTGACGCCCACACGATACCCCTGGGTGTTCAGGTACAGCGCACGCTCATCGTCGCGTGCGGCAATCAACCGTCGTGGCGTCGTTACCGCTGAATTCGCGGGAAAGCGGGACGTTTCGGAGGGTAGGGGAAGTGCGCCCACCAGCAGCCGCGTCTCATCCGGCAGACAAACCGGCGCCAGAGAGCAGCGCACGCATTTGGGACTGTTCACCAGCGGAGGCGGGATCGTGGGAGATGCCGCCACCACACGTGCCGCAGCGATGCGGTCGATGATCCACGCCTCGATTTCCGCCGTCATCACCAGCCGCACCCGCTGTTTCGTCGCCCGGTAATAAATGACACCCTCATCACAGGGGTAACCATTATCGCGCAGGATCAGGATCTGCAGCCCCAGCTGCATCTTGTCTGCATCCCACAGTTCATTTTGGTCCACACCCTGCCTTGGCGCACCCGCCTTGTAATCCACCGGCGTCACCGACTGCGCCTCTCGCACGGCAAAAAAATCATCCGCACTCCGGGCCTTCACCTTCACCTCGATCAGGTCCATCTTCGCCACCACATCCAGCCGCGTTGAACTCATCATGGCCGAGCGAGAATGAATGGTCTCCATGGGCGGCTCCGCATCCTCAGCCGGCGTCATGGTCTCTGCCGCCGCAGTCTCGCCAGCGCTTGGCTCGGCCGTGGCCTGATTCTCTACACCTTGCTCTTCGCCCTCGGCGCTCGCTTTCTTCTTCGCTCGCAGCAGCGCACCTTTGCCCCGGTCCACCTTCTCATGGATCGCCGATCCTCGCGCTGTGTCCGCATTCTCCACAAACACCCCTTCCACCTGCTCGTAATAAAATAGGCGCGGGCAGTACACGAACTCATTCAGCATCCGAGCCCGCATAGGCTCCTGGTTCTTTTCCGCCGGTTTCCTCGTCGCAGGATCGGTCAACGACTCCGCCACCTCCACCATGCGCCGCACCCCAAAGAGGTCGAACTCCGGGTGATCCACCGGCTCAGGCAGCCGCTCGTATAGATACTCAGGCTCCCACTTCTCGGGTCGATGCGGGTAAAGAGCACGTGCAGTGCGATAGGCGGGCAGATTCATAAAAAGTGGCCCGCAACAGTCCCCTGCGCGGCTTCGTGAAGTGAATCGAACAGTCCCACGCTAGCCGCGCCAGCACGATTCGTAAAGAAAAGTTCTGCCTGACTCCAGCACTGCCCCTTGAATCGGCAGCCCGAAGCACCAAGGACTTAATGAGTTCTCGATTCAAGAAAGGGAATCAGCAGGAACGAAGAGGCCGAGACCAAAGTGTGAGCTGTGGCCGAAAGTCGGCATTGGTAGTGCGACTTGTTCGTCAAAGGTAAGCTGCATGAAGAAGCCGATACGGCGGCTATGGGCTTTGCGAGGGGAGCTGCTGTTTTGGTGCGTGGCGACTTCGATAGCTTGATCGAAAGGCATGGTGGAGATGTCGTCCTCATCAGGAGCACGCACGATGTCCCAAGCTGGCATGGGCGGCAGTGTTCCCTGTGGTTTCATATTCTGATCATTTTGAAACGCAGGCAATCGTTCAATTAACACTGCCTTGTTCAGTCCTGCGTGACGAAGGCAGTTAGCGAGTTGATGCTCAGGGGTGGCATTGGCTTTGGGCTTGGGGTTGGATTTATCTCCGCGATAGAAATGCAGTGGTGGCACAAAAGGCGTTTCGCTGCGCCAGACGCAGCTTTTCATTGGTTGGGCGGCTTGATCTCCCACAGCCAGCTTGGCATCGGCTGGAGGTTCCATGCTCATCGCTGTGAGCACCGGATTTACGGGGAAGCGCCCATTGCCCCAGCTCAGTCGGTGGATGCGGAGCAGTACATCCACTTCCGCACGGGTGAGTCCCATCGGACACCAGACATGTAGATCAGTCAGTGAATGATCTTGAGACATGGGCAGGTAGAAGGCGTGTTGATGGCCTTCGGGAACGTCCTTTCCCAGCAGGGCCGGGCTTTTCGCCCCTTGCCCGTGGACTTTGCAGAGGTGGTGATTGGCTGCGGCTCGAAAAAGCTCCGCCAAGGTAACGGTGAACTTTGTGGCGATTGGTACGCGGCATTGCAGGGAGAAGCGTAGATAGCGGGCGACTTTGGGGCCATCCGAAGGGGCGGGCTTGTCAGGCTTTTTTTCGGTGCGGGGTGTTTTCACCAGCCAGTCCTGAGGCCAGCCTTTCGGCATCTCATAGGAGACGAGGCATCCGCCATCCACCTGCATGTCGGTCGCGAGCATTTGATTCACGAGGTGAACGGGAGCGTTCTCGGCCTCCGTGCTTGACGTTCTGCGCTGCCACAGGTCGGTAAGTTGAAAACTGGAAGGCTCAGGGCAGAAAACATCCCGACATTTCGGGTCGATACGACGCTGCGTCTTATTCTCGCCTGAGAGGCACGGTTTACACCAGCCAAAGTCCTTGGGTGCGCTCCAGTCTTCTGGCGCAAGGGTGGCCGAACAAATGGAGTCGGCTCTCCCGAAGTAAGAAAGATGTTCTAATAAAGTTGTCAGAAGGGTCCTCTGCTGGTCGTCCAAAGTCAGATCATTCCAAAGGAAGCAAATTGGCGCTGCGGTGGCGGCAAAGTGGTTCTCGTGTCGAGTTGTGCCGTAGCTGGCTGTAGGCTTATCGCCTTTGGCGTAGTTTGGTTGATAGTGGACGGTCTGAGAGAAGCTGGCTTTGCCAATACCGATGAGAGGGAGGCGGTGGCCGAGAGGCTCGATGAGTGCCTGCAACTCTGCGGAATGAGGCGTGCCGGGATGAGAGCGAAACCAGGCTGAGACTAGAGAACGAAGCAGTCGCCAAGGGCTGGGAGGCCATTCAGCCTCCTTCACCCTTCCGGGGTTCTGTCCCCAAGGATGAGCGTGGTAGCGGTCCCAGTGGAGTTTGATCTGGATGGTAAGCATGACCGCTTAGAACTGGAGGATGAGCGGCGACCGGCCCGCTGGTAAACCTGCTGTGGCGATGAGGCTTTTATCACCTGCGAGAGAAGTGGCTGCGATACCTTCATATCCGAAGTCGCCTGTGGTGGAAGTGGCACCTTCGATTGAATATCTTGGTGCAACCTCGGCTTCATTCCGCTTGATGCGCAGCTTGCACTCTGTCCGTAAACTGAGTTCATGTTTGAGCAAATCAAGGAAGGTCGCGACTTTCCAAAGAGCGATAGCAAGCAGGAGTTGGAGCCTCGTGGACTGATGTTCGCCAGGTTGATCGTTCGTTCCGACGCTATCGAGACGAAGCGAGGCTAACAGGCCAACATCAATGGAGAACCTAGCTTCGATCTTTTTGGCGGTGATTCGGGCCTTCTGGAAGATGGCCTGACCAGAGTCGCTATCGACTTGGCCGACGTTAAACTTGATGCCAGGGACAGTGACTCGGTTGCAGTCGAATCCAACGATGGATGCGCTTAGAGCGCGAGGCAGGCGAAGTCCGACAAACTTGATCTGCTCATTGGAAATCTGGAAACCGTGAATCAGAGACATTGGGTCCAAGCCCATGACCAGCGGAAAGACATTTGGGATGTTGGCAACAGGCATGGACTTCCCTCCCTCAGTCATGCCCAAGGTTGTTTTGATATGATCTGCGAGTGTGACCACAGCAACCGTGCCGCCGAATGAGTTCTTGCCCTTGGCGAGGAAGTCCGAAGCAAAGCGATGCCCATCAATGGTAGATGACGTGGTGAATTCGGTGCCAGTCTGCGCCTTCAAGTATGGCAAGCCAGCGAAGGCATTCTTCAGGCTGCCGATGTATTTGTTATCAAAGCATACCTCTTCCAAGCGGTTCGCCATGGAGGCTTCGGATTCGATGAGGCAGATGAGCCCCTGCTTGCCAGCGGGGTCTGGATAAAGCACCGGACCGAGGTCAGGGAAGCCGGTGGGCTGGATCAGGGAGCCTTCGTTGGAGGGCTCCAGTTCGGCGGTGATAAGGATGCGGCGACAGCCTGCAGAGACGGTGAAGCCTCCGAAGGTAAACGGCAGGGCGGATGCAGTGGTGTTGGACATGGCGAGTGTGTTGTTGAGTTCGTGGATTAGGTGCGCTTAGGCGGAGAAAGGCAGGGTGATGGCACGGAGGAGTTGCCAATGATCCTGCAATGTGAGCGGGATGCAGACGGCAGCGGCTAGTCGAGCGGGATCGCCGAGCGTGTCGGTTAAGTTCAGCTCGGTGTGTTCAAGGCTGACGACGTAGCGCCCGCTGAGGGTTTCCTTTTCCTGGCGGGATTTGGCTCCCCAAGGATTTCGGACGCCCCAGATGCCAATCCAACGAAGCGCCTCGCTCACAGCTAAAGGCAGGCTGCTGGCGGAGCGCTGGCAGAGGTGAGAGATAGGCTGCTGACTGCGGCGTTTCTTCCATGAGCTGCGGTCTTTGCCCTGCCATTCGCACTCAAGGTCCAGCAGGGTGCGTAACGCGGCGTAGGCGATGGGGATGGCAGGTGAAGATGACGAGTCACCTTCTGCGGCGAGATCGAGTGGGGCTGTATCGGCAACAGCGAAAATTTCCTCTGTATCTGATTTGGCTTCAGCATCAGACTTTTCAAAGTTCCAACCGATGAGACTGAGAGCTTCGATCCAACGGGCGATGAGATGATCGTCCACTTCACCCTTCAAGAAAGCCATCACGTCAACGAGCCGTGCCTGATGCACGCCGCGCAAGCCAGGCTGATCGTCCTTGAGCGAGTCCATGTAGCGGCGCTGGAGCACGGTAGCGAGGTCATGGCAGAGGTCGGTGCCAGTCCAGACCGCTTGATAGCTGCGGTCATCATCACGAGGCAGGTACCAGCCCGACGGACCGAGTTTCAGAGGCAAGAGCGAGCCAAGCATGGGCTGCACTTCGGAGCGCGACTCCTGCTGGTGTTGACGCTGCAAACCAGGAATAGAGGCGATGGCACGGGCAATGCGGAATTCCGTCATTTCCTCCAAATCTTTCAGCAATTCGTGCCATTCATTCATTGGCAGTTTGTCGAAGAAAGTGACGTTGCCATGCACCTTCTCGCGGAAGGATTTGGAGATGGCTAGCTGACGGCTGGCTTTGAAGATCGACTCCAGCAACGCGATGCAGTGATGCGCAGTGGGATCGAGCGCCGCAGTTTCCATGGCTGAGTTGATTTCGGCTCGGACGGGATGAGGGCTGCGGGAGTCTGCTTTGCTGCCCTTCCATGCGATCTCGAACTGATCCATGAAGCGGCTTTCATCCAGAGGCACTAGAGCGAGATTGAGATGAGTAGCAGCCTTGTTGTGACTGGTCACGATGTAACGTCCAGTTGTAATCCAAGGGACTCTGCTGCCCTTCATCTTGAAACGGAACTCCTGCCAGCCTGAGAAGCCAGCATCCACGCCCTGGGAATTCATGGCTCGCACAAACTCGGCTGAGAACCGAGCCTCCTTGCCCGGCAGCCTAGCCTGAGAATCGGTGATGAAACTGGCGAGTTCGTCGAAGGTTGTTCGGCGAACCCATAGCGGAAACCAGAGGACGGAACTGGTGCCTTTGACTTCATTGCTATCGTCCACCATGTCCTCCCCAGAATCGAACACGAAAGGGAAGGCGGCGAAGCGCTTGGAGTTGGCCCCGAGTGTGCGGGCAGCACCTCCGCGCATGGCAAAAGCTCCTTCCATTGCGAGGACGTAGTCCATTGCGCTGAAGGGATATTTTTCCTCCACCCATCCAGAGCCGATGTTGTAGGACTTGATCGCGTCTGGAAAAAATGGGGTTCCTTTACCTTTTGATGACGAGGAGCCTTCACTCTGGGTCGAAAAGGGAAACATCTCGGCCAACCCTTTTTGTGACGTTTCAAGTTTTCCCTCTAGTTTTGCACGGGCTTTTGCGGTGCCTTCATGCTTATCAAGATTGCCCCTGGCTTCTGTAATGGCTGCTCGCTTCTTCTCAAACTCCAGCAGGTATTCCCAATGCGTTCTCCAAAGGTGCGCACGTCCGGCTATTCCTTTCGCCAAGAACAATGGGTGATCGGAGTTGCTCTTGATAAACGGTGCAGTCACTGCATCAAGGGCTACACGAATACGCGGTGCCATCACGTCACGATATGCCTCAAGCGCCTCGGAACCAATGAGTTTATCTTGGTTGGCGGGTTTCTTCCGATCCTCAGCCGACACAACTTGAAGGGAGTAATCATTTGCAAGTTTCCATGCCGCAGATACTCCAAGCTTCTTTGCGCCCGCAGCATCAAGGCCAGATTCTTTATTCCAAGCTGCAAACAGCGGCGTAGGCTGGTAGTGCTGCTCGAAGAACTCCACCAGCATCTCCATCGTGGGATACTTGGGTGAGCGGAGGTAGAAGATGGCGTCCTCGGGGTTCCACCAGCCCTCGACACTGGGGTCTCGGTGCTCATCGTCAGCACATCTCGCCAGAACTCGTAGGATGCCAATGGCCTTGAGATAGTGGCCGAGGATGTCATGGTGACAGCCGGTGAGTGGAATGGGGTCGGACATGGGTTTCAGGCAGGTGAGTTGTCCTGGGCAAAAATGGAAGCGCGGATGTCGGCGGCGCGGAACAGTGCCTCGAAGTATGCCAGACGAAAAGGGCCGTAATGCTCTAGGAGGCGCAGAACGCCACGGGTGTAGCTTTCATTGCCATGCCCATCGCGGCCCATGCGACGGCAGTCGGTGGAAAGGATGATAGGACCGAGTGTTTCAACGCCGATCTTGATGGCAGGCAGTTCGTCGTTTTGAGCGATGCCCCGAACGGTTTCGGTATTCTTTCTCTCGGTGTGATTTTTTGGTAGTTCATCGCGCAAGACTTTTCGAACATGACCGTGGTGAGCCATGATGAGGTATTCAGCGAGGAGGCTGGCGATGGGGCGCACGGTCCCAATACCGTATTTATTTTGCTCCGATTGGCGGAAGGCGAGGGCGGAGGCGACTTCGTGGGCCATGCCAGGCTTAAAGCTGCGACGAAGTTTGGAAATTTGGCGTTTGAGTTCATCGCCATGCAGTTCTTTGAGCGAGGGACTTTCCGACAAGGAGAACTTGGCGAGTGGTTCTGCCTTGGCTGTAATGTCTATGCTGGCTTGCCCGAGAGCAACCTTGGCCGCAGCCTGCCATGCCGGATGATTCTTGCCGACATCGTGCCAGTGAATGCCGGTCTCGTTGGCTTGACGTTCTTCGGGAGTGATGATGGTTGGTGGCAATGCTTTGAGAATGGCATCGAAGGTATCGCGCACGTCTTGTATATGTTCTGCGATGCTGCGCCAGCCGTTTGCAAGGCTGGAGAGCATGTCTTCATCAGACAAGCTGGGGCGTGGCTGGTAGAGATCTCTCACAGGTTTGTCTGCATCGCTGCCTGTCCAACCAGTATCCACAGAGTAGCCGCCTGCATTGCACGGGAGCAGGATGGTCATACCAGGATAAACGTCGCTATCCCGGACACTGATCCAGCCAGCGTCCTTGCCACGCCAGGCCCAGCCTTGATTGAGGATTTGACGGGCACCTTTGACCTTGCCGATGGAGACGGAACAAAGCTCCTGTCTCTGGAAGTCGGGGTGGTAGTGGGCATCAGGCTTTGCACCGTCCCACTCACGCCAGAGAACCTGGAAGTCGGTGTCAGGATCGGTGCCGCGTACGAAGGGTGAAACATCGGTGAAGCCGAGGGAAAGATTGGCGTCGGTGTCGAAGAAATCGAGCAACTCATGCTGCTGGAGCGAGTATGTCACGGAGGGGATTGAGGCGGCGATGGCTGCGGC
>JAPLUN010000168.1 GCA_026397715.1 Verrucomicrobiota bacterium | reverse complement strand
GAAGACGTGGGCAGCGTGGACACCCGGAGCGACATCTACGCGCTGGGAACCGTGCTGTACGAAATGCTCACGGGCAGCCCGCCCTTTGCCGAACTCACCCGGCAGGGCCAGACCCGTCAGGAGTTCTGGCGCATCGTGCGTGACAAAAATCCGCCGCGTCCTTCCACCAGTTTCACCACCCGGATCCTTCCTGCGCCGTCATGCGCCCAAGAGAGGCGCATGGATGTGTCCAAGCTGCCGGCGGATCTCGACTGGATCGCCCTGCGCGCTCTCGAAAAAGAGCCTCAGCGCCGCTACCAAAGCGCCACCGAATTCGCTGCGGATTTGCAGTGCTTCCTGGATGGCGCACCCGTCTCCGCCCATCCGCCCAGCAGGTCTTACATCGCCTCGCGCTGGATCAGGCGGCATCACGTCGCTTTTGCAGCGGCTTGCATCAGTGTGCTGGCTTTGGTCACAGGGGCAGGCGTGGCCATCTGGCAGGCAAAGCTGGCCCGTGAGGCGCAGGGGCGGGCGGAATCCGAGGCGCTGCGCAGTCGTGAGTCCGCCACCTTCCTCACCGGCCTGCTCGGGGAAGTCGCCGATGAAGTGCGCAACGGCCGGAATCCCGAGGCCCTGCGGCTGGCGCTCATCACCAGCCAGCAGCGCATTGAGGACATGCGCCAGGATCCCGATCTGCAGATCGAGCTCATGAACCAGGTGGCACGTCTGTTTGATCTCATGAGCGACCGCAAGCTGTCTCTGGGTGCACTCAGACGCACCGCGGAGCTCACGGCTGCACGATTGGGGCCCGAAAATCCAGCGGCGCGTGAGGCCGCTTTTCAGCACCTCATCATGGCCGTGGACCATGGGTCCCGGATCGAGGCCGTGGATCTGCTCAAGGCCTTGCGCACGGACATTGAGCAGCATGAGGGGCGGGGCAGCCAGAACTGGTTCCGGGCGCAGGGCATGCTGGTGCGGGCCTGGACCAAGCTGCGCCGTGGCAAGGACGCGGCGAAGGCCAGTGCCGAGGCGGTGGCCGAAGCGCGGCAAAAGCAGCTCAGGGGCGTGGCGCTGCACCAGATTCTCATGTCCCACGCAGCGGCGCTGGAGTCGGCCGGGGAGTTTGATGCGGCTGAGAAGCAGATTCAGGAGTGCATCGCCCTGGCCACGCAGAATGGCGATCTCGCGAAGCACCAGTGGGAGTTTGATGTGCGGCTGGTGGAGCTCATGGTGCATCGTGGCAATCCTGCGCGTGCCGCTGAAATGCTTGGCAGCGTGGTGAAGCTCCTCAAGCAGCAGCAGCCGGACAGCCCCAATCTGCCGCATCAACTCATCTGGCTGGCGGAGATCGAAAACCGCGCCCGGCTGCATGGTCAGGCTATCAAGCACACGAATGAGGCCATCGAAGTTATCAAGCAGCGCACGGCGGCCATCTCCAAGGAGGATGCCCGCGCCAACACGCTGCGGGAGGACATGCAGGTCGCGGTTGAGACGCAGAGTGCTGCTTACTGCGGCTTGAAGCAACCTGAGGCAGCCCTCGCCGCTGCGAAGGAAGGCCTGCGCGTGGCGCAGCAGGGCGGCAATGAGACCTACATGACCCGCGCCCTGGCCGCGCTGGCCGGTGCGGAGGAGTACGCCGGGCATCTGGATGAGGCCTGGGAGCTGCACCACCAGCTCTATGAGAACCACGCGGAACACAACGCCACCTATAAGAACCGATTGGACGATTTGCGTGAAATGACGCGCATCCGGCTGCGCGAGAAGCGTTTTGAGGACGCCATGATGCACGCGCGGGATGCCTGGAGGCAGACGCTGGCCGAGCCCTCAGCCAAGATGGAGCCGGATTATCTGGAGTATATCCGGGGGTGGCGGTGCCGGAGGAGGTGGGGGCTTGGGACAACGCGGTGGGGGCTACGGGGCCCCAATGAGGGGGTGGCTGGGGTTGAGGGAGGTCAAGAATCGTCATGGTGCTGGTTGAGGACAGAGGACGTTTTTGTGTGTCGGATTCGGCAATCTTGCAGGTTGGTTGCGGTTGGGTGGGCTTGGGGATGGTTTGGTAAAAGATTGGGGGGTAAAAAATTTCGGAGTGAAGATTTGGAATTCCGGATGGGAGTCAGGGGAGGGGCCGGAGATTTGAAACCGCTGATGGGACACTGACTGACACTCATTGTCCGGAATCCTGATGGTGCACTGAGGGTCGAGAACAACGAGTTGTGAGATTGCGGACGTGCTGAGATTAGCAATGGAATGGACAGGCAAGGGAATGGTTTGAGGGAGGGATTTGTTTTCCGACACCTTCCTTTGCCTGCAAGCTCTAACGAATGGCTCGACCATGAGCCTGTCTTGACCTATGATGCTTACCATGTCCGCGACACTCAGACCTGTTCCCGCCACTGTGCTGCCCAACGGCACGGTGAAGCTGCTGGAAGACATCCGGCTGCCGTTCCCCGCGATGGCGATGGTGACGCTGCTGATTGAAGACGAAGCGCCTGCCGCGCCGGAAACGGCTCTGCTGAGCCAGGAGGCGCTGAAGGACTGGAACCGCGACGAGGAGGAGACGGCATTGGAGCACCTGCAAGAGGCGCAGTAGTGCTGGTGAACTTTCCGTTCACCGACTTAACCGGGCGCAAGCTACGGCCCGCTGTCGTGCTCGCCGCCGGGGACTATCACAGCGATATCATCCTCTGCCAGATTACCAGCCTGGACTACGGTGACCGTGAAGCCGTGGCGATTGACCCGGTCAGTGACTTCGGCCAGGGGACGCTTGCCAAACCCAGCTTTGCCAGGCCGCGCAAGCTCTTCACGGCCAATGAGAGCCTGGTGATCCGGGTCGTGGGTACTTTGAAGGCAGGGAGGCTGGACGCGATTGCGCAGGCCGTTATGAACGCCATCGCGGGACGATGAGCCGGATGGGAGAGCGGGGCGAAGGAGGCTTTGGGACGTTCGTTTTTGCCGCAGAGGGGCAGAGGGGGCAGGGAAGGGGATTGAGTTGATGGGGGGGGTAAAGTGCTCTGGTCTGCTGCGGATTGCCGGTGAATGGGTGCGAATTCATGAGGATTTCATGCGGGGTTCAAACTGATTTCACGGAGCTGGGTAGTCTGCCTCCATGCTGCTGCTTCCCTCATGCTCTGATGTGCCCTCCGCACCGCAGGCAAAGTCCATGGCTGGTGCGTCCCGCTGCGCCGGGGCGTGGTCTGCCATGAATGAAGAGGGGCGGCAGTTGCAAGCTGCGCTTCATTGACAAACCAACCAACACACACACCACCCTACCCGATGTCTCTTCCTTATCTTTTCTTCATTGGCTATCTGGCCTGCTGGATTCTGGCGATGCGAAACCCGCTGAAGTCCCAGGTGCGGAACCGGGGAGCCTGGCGCTTCACGGCCGTACTGCTGACGGTTGGTCTGGCCTCGTTGCTGGCTGCGCGATGCATCGGCTCCTCAATCGACAAAGACGGCTATTTGCAGGAGCCGTTCTTCTTGATTGGGGGAGGGAGTCTTTTGAGCCTCGCCGGGTCATGCCTCACGTTAGGGCTGCTGCTGCGCGGGCTTTTCTGCCGAGGGGAGGCACCGAAGGACAAGAGCCAGGCAGCTTGACGCCGTGCCGCCCCGTGTCACCCCGAGATCTGCCTGCGTGGCAAACGCTGCGCAGTCAACCCGGATGGGTGGGACGGGACAGTGGAGTGAAGGGGGAGGGCCGGAGATTTGGTAGAATGATCAGGGGTAAAATGATTTCAGAAGTGAGGCGGGACGGGAGAGCGGGGCGAGGGAGGCGCGAGTGGCTTTGGATAACGGAGTTTTTAACCACTCATCGGACACTCATTTAAAGGCATTCGGAAATGCCGGATTTGATTTCACCACAGAGGCCGAGCCGAGGGCACAGAGGGCTCGGACGGGAGAGCGGGCCGAAGGAGGCACTGATTTTGGATGGGGAGGTGATCCAAGGGACGTGAGGGAGACGCGAGTGGCTTGGCTAGGTTGAGCGGGTTGGGTGCGTCGTGGACTTGATTTTGATTAAGCGGCGTGCCAGTGTGACTGGAAAAGGACCAGTGGGCATGACCGATCACTCAAAGAGCTTCCGTATCAGAGCGATTCATGAAGCCATTCCATGGGCGGGAATTTGCACTAGTCCCATTTTTCCTCACATCCGACGAGAAAGTAGTTTTCAGCTGCTTAAGGCGTCAAGATTAACGACTTGCACCGTGCTTTGAATGATCAAGCAGCCAATTTGTTTGGGGAGAAAGTGACGCGGAATTCTGCGAGAGTGCTTTTTGCTTTGGGAAGCAATTCCTTAAGATTCGGTTTAAGTTTTTCGAAGGTTTCGTCCACAGCGTCGCTTCCAACAATATTTCCTGTCTGCTTCTCGAGATAAAGAAGAGTGCTGATAGCTTCCAAGTCCCGAGGCGATTTGGCGTTTAGTTCAATGGCAAAGGGAGCCCAGGCAGGAGGTGAGGTGGCGTCCACTAGCTCGAGCAATTCGAGCAGTTTTGCGTCAGCCGCGAAACGTGAAGTTTGATGGTACGGTGTTTCATGAATCAGGCCATCATGCTGGAAGGACTGGAGCGAGTCTTGGAGCTGTTCCGAGAAGGGACCGTAAAAATGATATCCGTAGCTGACATCAAAAGGCACGCCGAATTCTTGTAGGATGTGCACCATCTTTTGGAGTTTCTTTCGTCCTTCAATTTGAGTGACTGTACGAAGCAAGCTGCCGAGTTGGATGAGGATGTTCATAGCAGAAGCGGTGGGTTAAGAGTGAAGAACTAATTGATTTGATGTTAGGACGTCTCGAACTATTCTGTCGACCTCGATTTTAATTTTCGGATCACAAAAAAGACGACGAAGACGAAATCTTTGATCAATTAGGGTTTTAAAAATTGCCGATACCTCGGCAACTGGAACGGCCCTTAAAGTCGTAGTGGTGTCAGACAGAAGGATCGAGGTGGCTAGCACGCTGTCTTCGTAGCCTTCCGGATCTCCCTTTTTGGTATCAGGATCTTCACCTTTGTAAGGGGTAAACTCTCCTTGATCAAGCTCCCAATGAGAATTCTCCGCGCCAAAAGCCTTATTGAGATTCTCTCGAAGGAGAGTTTCTAGGTGGGATGGCAAATCTTCCTGGAGGTCCATGCGTTCCAAAACTTTGCTCCGATTGAGAAATCCGGATGCCAGCTTGTTGAGCCATTGATGTTCTGGTTTGCTCGCAGTTCTCCAGAGGGCGAAGGCCGTGAACATGAGCGGCTCATCCAGAAACAAAAATTGCTCATGGTTTACTCGTCCTCGATCTTTGAGATAAAGAACTACCAGTTCAGGCGTGTTGGCTGGCAACGCATTCTCTGCTGCTAGGCGTGCCGCTTCTCGAATCAAGCAAAGGAAAACAGCCTCCCAGCGGCGGGTGCTTTTATGATAATAGACTTGAAGGCTCATGTGTTGGCGGGCGAGAATGAGTTGCTCAGCAGCCTGCAAGCCACGTTTTTTGTCCAAGCAGAGTCGCCAACGTTCAGGATCTGTGTTGTCCTCAGCGTAGGATCCAACACAAAAGCAATTTAAAATCCACTCAAGATCAAAGACTCCGTAATCAACACCTGCAAAGTGGGAATCGCGGATCAGATAATCCATACGGTCAGCATCGAGCTGACTGCTCACAATGTCTTGGAGAAAAAGAAAGGGGAACTTGTGATCAATGACCTGTCGAACATCATCCGGGTTAATGCCGTTCCTCTTCAGGATTTGACTAACACTCCCTTTTGAAGTGGTGATCATGTCCATTGTGCGCACTTCATGATCCTTGGAGCTTTTGAATGCACGCTCCATGAGATGTGAGAACGGCCCATGACCAATATCGTGTAGAAGTGCCGCCGCCAAAATCGTTTGCCGGTGTTTGTCCACAAGATTGGCAATCGAGCTGTCATGATAGCGATTCCTCAAGACCTCCAAGATACGTGACGCGATATGCATCACGCCAATACTATGACAAAAGCGTGAGTGGTCTGCCCCAGGAAAAGTCATGCTGGCGACGCCTAGCTGACGAACACGATGCAGGCGCTGGAATTCAGGGGTATCGATGAGTTCGGATAGAAACTCATCCTTAGCATTGATCGGAATGAGACCATGCACAGGGTCGCGAAATACCCGGGCTCGGTGGAAAATGGGTGATGAGGACATTTATGATGCGAAGGCGTCCATCCAAATTGAGCTTTGGAGTGGAAAGCGGTTTGCGGTCTCAGTATGAATATCAATAATATTTAGCACAACTTAATAAATTTGACAAGGTGTAATTATAATTCGTAAATACAAAGTGCAATAATTCAGAAGAAATGGCTGATAATGCCCCAGCCTACGTTAAACGTATCAAAACTGTCTGTAGCATTTCGTCAGAGACCATCGTTCGATTGGACGAATCAGGGAAAACACAACTCAAGCAACCCGGATGGGCGGGACGGACGGTGGGCCGAATGTGGCTTTGCATTTCGAATCCATGACCGAAATGATAGTGGTGTTAATAAATTATAAACACCCAACGAGCAGCCTGAGACGTGCCAAAAGTGAATAAGTCCTTAAAATGTTTACAACCTATTAATGCATCCCTAGCGTTTTATGCTTGCAGACTAAATCGTCGCCTCGATAGCATTGTGCTGAATGAAATACCCCATCCAAGACGGACTCCTTATCGCAATCGAAGGCATCGACGGCGCAGGGAAGACCAGTGTAGCCACCGCTCTGGCGCAGTGGTGTGGGGAACGTGGTATTGCTTGCTACATGAGCAAGGAGCCTACGGGCGTTTCTTTTGGTAAAACCCTACGCGAATCCGCACAGTCTGGTCGAGGCACGCTTGATGATGAACTCGACATGTTCATTCTTGATCGTCGGGATCACGTCACACGCACAATCGCACCGGCTCTCGCAAAGAATGCTATCGTCATTCTTGACCGTTATTACTGGAGTACCGCCGCATACCAAGGCGCACGTGGTGCTGACATCCAGCAGATCCTTGCCCGCAATCTTGAATTCGCTCCGAAACCCGATCTCACCATAGTTCTCGATGTTCCTGTCTCGATCGGACGTCAGCGCATCAGTACTCGGGGTGACATACCAAACGAATTTGAGGACAAAAAGGGCCTCGAAAAGGCCCGCGAGATTTTCCAGCAGCTTGCGGAGGCTGATCCAACTGCCTCGCGATTGATCGATGCCACGCGTAGCATGCGGGAAGTCAGTTCCGATGCTCTTGCCGCCTTTAAACATTTTGCCGTAGCCAAGATTGCAGCTAACGGAAAGCTTCGTCATGGCGGCATTGTCACTTCACAGGAGTTGAACGAAGTCCTAGAGTTCTTTGGTCAGCCGCCTATTCAGGGTGAGACGGATCTCGTTGTCGTTTGACCTTTCATGGATGAGATCTCCGACGGCTGAAAGGCTGTGTCCCTGCCAAGACAGCTTAGAAGTGCTTTCTTGCCCTCAGCAAGGTATGGGAATGCACAATTTTTATTGAAATCACGGGCGGAATCAAAGCGAATGCGTAATAAGGCGATTGAAAACGTTCCGCGTGGGTCGTAAAATAATTTTGCGGTTAAGGCCTAAAGTGGGAGGCAAGGGACCTTAAAAAGACAGCCGCAATTCGCTGCGTAGACAGATCTACCAGTAATTCTCTGGGAAATTCATCTTAAAAAACATATGGGAAATCTTACAGCAGCTAGTTTTATTCAGACCTTAAAAAAAGTTTTGCCGATTTTAAAGGACAAAGCATTTCCGGATGATCTGACAGAGACACTTAGCCGTATCCTTGAGCCTCATGATCCGGTCATTGACCGTGAGCGGTTCAACATCGTCATGAGTTCTTTCCACATGCCTCCTGCTCGGCATTCCTTCTTCGAATATTATTTTGAGGGACTAATCGACTCCACAGAACTCCTTGAAAGGGGGATTGTTAAGTTCGTAAAAGATGCCATATGGCATTTTGGTGAGCTGCGAACCGCTTATACGGTGTTGGGCAAGACCGACGATGTAAAGGCATATATTCAACGTCATAAGTTTGACTGCGATGACTTTAAAAGTCGTCGTCCTTGGAGGATGATTGATGATATTAAGCCCGAGGACCGTGGATTTTTAGGTTATGTTTCAGGACAACGACCCTTTCGCGAAGAAAAAGTTTTGGATTCTGCCGAAATGATTCTGAACCACATGGAAAAGAATCGACCGCAGTATAAGGATTTGAAGCCCGCAGATCTGAGCTTTCAGCTAGCACAAGACTTAACGGCCGAGCTTTCAGAGAAAGTGGAGCATTTGCAGCCTGATGCAGAAAAAATGGGTCTGCAGCTATTCGAATTTGCCGAGTTGTCCGCAAACAAGCATAAGATTGCAGACATTCGAAAGCGAGTGCGAGAGACAATCGTCAAGGTTAACAGCCTCAAAGAGATCGGGAGAAAAAATCAACTAAGCTACCTTCGAAACGTGGAGATGATAGATGTGTACGTGGCTACTTCAATGCGTGACGATAGAGAGTACAATGACATGTATACATTTGTGCACTCCGTCTTTACCGACGAACTGGTGAAGCCATTGAATTTACGTTATTTTGATCCCACGCTGTGTTACTGCAATAGTCGAATAGACAAAGGAATCATTGAGTGTCTGTTGGTTAGGTGTGCAAAAGTTACCATCTACTGTGCTCAAGAAGGTGACACCTTTGGTAAGGACTCAGAGCTGGCAGCAACTTTATGCCAAGGGAAGCCCGTGATTGTTTACGTTCCACAGGGAAGTGCTGCTCTTGACAAGAGAGCGGCGGTCTTCAAGGATTTTCATCCCTTAGGTTTGCAGGTTGGTCTTACGGATGGCGTTGCACGTGGAGTCATTGTGGTGAGGTCTCCCGAAGAATGCGCACGAATGCTTTACCAATTACTTTGTAATGAGATAGAAGTAAAAATCACATTTGAAGATAATGGAGTAGTTCTTCGGGAAGTAGAGACAAACAGCGTAATGCGGGTTATGACTGGATGGCGGGCCCTAAGTTCATCTTTCTGGCACAACTTTGGATTGAGTGAATTGGTTAAACAAGGACTGCCTGCGGAGAGTTAATTGATGACCAAAAGAAGAGGGTAAGGAGTTACAATATTGATTTATGTGGCGCTGGCGGAAATTTTCAATTGTAGCTGAAATCGTGCTGTTTTTTGTAACGGTAGGAATCTTAGCTTATTTGTCTCAGAATCTTCATTGGAAGGCGTTCTGGACGGTCACTATTATCTCGACCTTAATTTATGCATTACTCAAATTTCTTGAGCATGGGCCACTGTTAGAGCAACTCGCTAAACTTGAGGCAACGCAAACACGCTTCGCTCTGCGTTTCGAGGCCTGGGGGATCATAGACGTATTCAATATGCGGCATCAGAACGAGATGGTCCTGCGTAATGCTGCTAATCAGTCACTAATCAACAACGGAAATGACTTTGCTCTTTTGGCGGAGACGGCTGCATCCTACCTCGATCCATCGGCAAGACGGCATTGGGATTTCTTAAAAACAAAATTGGAGCAAGGCCGTAGGCTGAGACTGCTAATAATTGACCCATTGTGTGACTCAAAACAACTTCGGAACAAAGTGAACGAAGTAACTTCCTTAATTGATCCAAAACTACGTTTAGATTTGCTTAAAAAGCTTCAACTTACCTACCCTTCAAATGTTGAGATCCGATTCACAAAAGAAATATACTGTTCCATTTTCATTACAGACAAAGGGCTGATTTATGACCCATACCACTTGGGTAGAGAAGCCTCGAGGCTGGAAAACTATTTCATCGCGATTGAGATTGCAAAAGCTGGAGATGAAAAAGCTTATTGGTTATTATATAATCATTTCGAGAATTTGTGGAGAGACGCTGAAAGATTCGACGACTGGATGAGCCGAAATGAGGATTTACCACCCTTCTGAGCCTTAGATAATATGAAGCGCCTTATTATCTCATTCAGTGCAAGGTGCGCCTTAAGTTGCTCATACTGCTATGCGCCCTTCAACGGAATAGCACCCACAGAAAAAATATTGTCAAAAATTCTTCAATTCGCGCAATCGGAGAATATTGATGTTCTCACATTCGGCGGAGGCGATCCATTTCAGTATATAGTGGCGCGAAATGCCATAAGAGAATCAAAACGGCTAGGTTTTTTCGTCCATGTTGACACCCACGGAATAGGCCTACGAGAAGCTGACTTTGAATTAATACACGACAACGTCGATTTAATGGGGCTACCGCTAGATGGCTCAGAAGAGGTTCACAACCATATGCGTAGCCGCCCGGGGCACTTCGAGTGCGTAACCGCCACTTTAAAATCTCTGATTAATCAGAAAACAAAAGTGAAAATTAATACGGTGGTTTCTCGATTAAATATTGAATCACTTGAGACCCTTGCCGAGCAGCTTGAAATCACAAAGCCTACTATTTGGAGCCTTTATCAATACATGCAGCTCCCACAGAACCCCCAAGCGAATAAATTGCATACCATCGCTGACAATGTGTTTAATGCCTTAGCTTCGAGGTTAGGCAAACTTCATCCTAATCTGAAACTGGAAATCGGAAATGCGCACGTGCGAAATACTGGCTACTTATTTGTACAAACTGACGGCACTCTATTTACACATGCTTCTAATGCAGCTGGGTATCAAACATTAGGACACATCAATTCACCCGAATGGCGTCAAAAATTTGAGGCATTGCACCAGACGATGCTTCCAGAATTGTCTAAGACGAGATATGCTTAATTCCCGGATTTAAACCTCCTACTAGGGGCTTAGCCTTCGAGGATGTAGCCGCAGGCGAGTTTTTGGAAGTGGTCCACTTCGTGGCTGGTGCGGGCGGGGGTCCAGTGGAGTTCGGTGGCCATGAGGGCGGCGACGCGGGGGGCGGCGGACATGGAGGCCTGGGCATCGAAGAGGAGGCTGCGGCTGCGGCGGGCGAGGACGTCCTCCACTGACAAGGCCATTTCGTGGCGGGTGTGGAAGATGACTTCGGCGCAGGTGACATCGAGCCGGGGGTGGACTTTGCCGGCGAGTTCGGGCTGCTGGGTGGCGAGGGCGCGGATCTCGGCGGCGTCGCTGCCGTAGACGGCGAGGGGATCGTGCTGATCGAGGACGGTGGCGGAGCCGTGGATCATGAGGCTCTGGGTGACGCAGTGGCGCATGCCGAAGCCGCCGAGCATTTCGGCGTGGTCGATGACGTCTTCTGCCATGCGGCGGTAGGTGGTCCATTTGCCGCCGGTGATGGTGATGAGGCCGGAGTCTGCGACGAGGATGGTGTGATCGCGTGAGAGGGCGGCGGTGGCCTCCCCTTTCTTCATGGCGACGAGGGGGCGGAGGCCGGCGTAGATGCTGAGGACGTCCGAGGGGTGGGGATCGCGGGTGAGGTAGCGTGCGGCGTGCTGCATGAGGAAGGCGATTTCGTCTGGCAGGGCGCGGGGCTCGAGGGTGGCGTGGTGGACGGGGGTGTCGGTGGTGCCGATGATGACGCGGCCGTGCCAGGGGACGGCGAAGAGGACGCGGCCGTCGTCGGTGCGGGGGATCATGATGGCGGAGTCGCCGGGGAGGAACTCGCGGGGGAGGACGAGGTGGACGCCCTGGCTGGGGGCGACGATGTTTTCGCACTTGGAGTCGTCCATGTGGCGGACGGCATCGACGAAGACGCCGGTGGCATTGATGACGGAGCGGGCGCGGATTTCGAACTGGCGGCCGGATTCGACGCACTCGGCCTTTACGCCGATGATGTGGCCGTGCTCTTTCATGAGGCCGCAGGCGCGGGTGTGATTGAGGACGATGGCGCCGTGATCGACGGCGGTGCGGGCGAGGTGGATGGCGAGGCGTGCGTCATCGAACTGGCCGTCGTGATAGACGACGCCGCCTTCGAGGCCGTCGGTTTCGAGGGTGGGGAGGAGGTCGATCATGTCCTGACGCGAGAGGGAGCGTGAGGGCTCGAGGCCCAGCTGGCCTGCGAGGGTGTCGTAGACCTTCATGCCGATGCCGTAGAAGGGGCCCTCCCACCAGTGGTAGCTGGGGATGACGAAGGGGAGGCTGTGGACGAGGTGGGGGGCATTGCGGACGAGGAGGCCGCGCTCGCGGAGGGCTTCGAGGACGAGGGAGACATTGCCCTGCTTGAGGTAGCGGACGCCGCCGTGGACGAGCTTGGTGGAGCGGGAGGAGGTGCCTTTGGCGAAGTCGGACTGCTCAATGAGGACGACGGAGTGGCCGCGTGAGGCGGCATCGACTGCGGCGCCGAGGCCGGTGGCGCCGCCGCCGATGATGGCGATGTCAAAGGGGCCGGAGTGGGCGGTGAGCTGGGAGAAGAGGCGCTCGCGGTTCATGGGGGGAGTTTAGGGAGGGGAGGGGGGATTTAGCAAGGGTGGAGAGGATGGGGGAGCAGAGATGGATTGGCCGCAAAGAGGCGCAAAA
>JAPLUN010000108.1 GCA_026397715.1 Verrucomicrobiota bacterium | reverse complement strand
GTTTCAACCATCGAGCGGTATTCCCGTTCGTAGTCTAGCTTAGGTGACGCAACCTCGAAAGAGATGCGGACCGGAGGTTGCCCGGCCACCGTCGCCTCCAGCCAGGCAGAACCAAGATAATTGACGAACCGGAATCGGCCGTGGTTGCCACGCGTGCGCCACAACTCGCGGTCAACCGAGTGTTCCAGGCTCGAGGTCATTGTTATGGCCGGGTGAGCACTTCTATCCGTGCCGAGGAGCTCCCATGCGTAGTCCCGCAACTCGAAGATGCGTAGGTTATGCAGGCCTCGCTCTGTGGCGACTGGATCGAAAAGAACTGGTGGACGACCTGCGGGCATTGGAGCTTCGAGTCGACGAGTACTGGCGACAGCTTGCCAACCGTCCGGCAAGCCGTGAATCGACTCGAACTTCCCACGCCCCGCATATACCGGCGCTGATTCCTCCTCCAGGAGTAGCAAAAGCCCTCCGCCGAGCGGAATCAGTAGCGATTCACAGAATAACGCGTCCACGGTCTATTGGATGAAGCTCACAAACTGATCACGCCTTACTGCCTCCATCATTTCGCACAGCTTGACGTAACTTCTTTTGAACGTCGGGGATTTCTCCCTCATGCCTTGGGCCGCGAGGTAGGCCTCCGCCTTAGTCTCGTCCATGAGCAAGGCCTCTGCGTCCGCGCGTATACCTTGCTCGCAGTATTTGGCGAGGGCCGCTAGTAGAGAACCAATCTTGCGCTTGGATCCATGGAGCTTCGGAAGGATCTTCTGAAGAACTTGGGCATCCAGAGCGCCAATCCAGTTCCAGGCTTGGTCCGCTGGTTTGAGTTCGTAATCAACTGCCAGGAAACGAAGGACCTCCGCCAAGGTTCGAAAGGCGAACTCTTGGTGTCGCTTCTGCATCAGCATGAAAATGTCGGTGATCGTGGCGCGGCATTTTTCAATGCCTTCTTTCGCGTCGGTCGGCGGGACATCAGGATCGGCGATGAGAGCCAACGCCTTGCCTTTCACGCCTCGTGCTCGGAGGGATAATTCCAGAAAGCCCTCAGCATATCCTGCCGAGGCGTGAGCAACTTCGCCAATGCTTCGGCCACCCGATTTCAGAAATAACCCAGGAGCATCAGTGCCAACTCGAAACTCAATGACATTGGCGCGGTCGAGGACCTTCGGGCTGAACATGTAGGTCGTCTCATCGACGTTCACTGTGCCGAGGACGAAGAGATTCGGCGGTAACACTAAAGACTCCGGCACGTCGCCCAGCCCTCCCTGCTTGCGTGGAAGCATGCGCCCTTCCCGATGGAGCAAGAGACGCCCTTCCTTTGATTCCATCGTGCTTAGGAAATCCGCAAAGTACCGTTCGACGTGAGAGAGATTCATTTCATCGAGAATCAGAAAGAAAGGCTTTCCCTCGTTTTCCTTTCGGCGTGCATCCAGAATCAGGTCGAGGATCTTGGTTGTCTGGTAAACAGGCACATCAATCTCTCCCCCTGCCTCTTTGAGGTTCGCCGAGCGCAGGTGGTTCACGAAACCGAGGACGTTGCGATTGTCAGTCCAATCAGCGCCAACTGGGACAATAGCAAACTGGCTCGAAGTGTTGCGACAAAGCCACTTAACAAAGATCTCAGCGAGCTTTGTTTTGCCTGTTCCCGAGTTGCCAGTGA
>JAPLUN010000624.1 GCA_026397715.1 Verrucomicrobiota bacterium | reverse complement strand
GCCACGCAAGCCGTTGCCTGCATCCGTTTTGTTCCCCGACATCTGGTGGCGCACGGTCGTTGGTGAAATCGCGCAGAAAAAGCCCGGACTGCATGGCGCTGGTTGCCAGTTTCCAACCCCTAGAACCTAGGGTGGGAAACTGGAAACCGAGGGGCAGAAGGCTGTGCACGACAGCGCAAACAAATGCAAACTGGAGGCAGGCGGTGGCAATGCAGTGCAGTTTGCTCGGTTGCCATGGGCAACCGAAAAAAGGAGCATGGAAACCAGCCAAGTGCACTTTATTGGAAAGCCTTGCAGGCTCCAAGGAACTTGGAATCCCGGCCGGGGTGGGGCCATCCCCCTTGCTTGAGTGCGTGATTGCGCCCTGAAGGTTTTGTTCAGCGAATGGACTCAGCCAGCTCCAACCAGCCGATCTTTCGGGCCAAGTCCCCAGCCGTATACCCAGAAGGGGTGCGCGCAGAAGGATCAGCCCCGTAACGTAAAAGCAGGGTCGTAATGCCGAGGTTCCCCGCCAGCGCTTCATGATGGAGCAGACTCCATCCTTGGTCATCGATGGAACGGGCAATGCCCGGATCTGCCTTCAGCTGAGCCTCCACCTTGGGAAGCATGTTCACACACATGGGATGGTCGCAAAACGTCAGGATCTCCTTTGGAGCGGACTTGCCAAACAGGCTGGCAAGCAGCCCCTTTTTTGCTTTTGGCTGTCGCTGAATTTCGATTTGAATGTCTGCGGGATCGCCAAAGTCCAGGCCCCAGGCTTGATCATGCTGCGAGCGTGCGCTGCGATCCATCCTCGCTCTCATGAGATTGACGGTGTGCCCTCCATAGGCGCGGCCATCGGCCGTCATCATCCAGTCCGTGATGTGGGAAAAAGGAACGCTCACCGCATCTCCTTTGCGGACCGATGTCAGCCAGTTCGGCGCATTCAGGAGAGTGCCGCTGACGGAGTCCCCATCAAAGCCGATGTCGCCAACCCACATGTGCTCATACTCCGATTTCCCGTCCGTTCTGGGGCCGTCCGTGAACGGCAGCTTGACCATGGCCATGTCCAGGCCGGGCACGATGCGCCGCCGCTCCCAAGCAAGCTCCCGCCAAAAGTAACGGAAGGTATCCTGCGCAGACCGATAGGCCTGCTGCATCTGAGGATCGTTGGCATCAAACATGAAAATGGGTTCGCTCATAGGGCTTCGTGGTTGGACGAATAGGGAACCTGCCAAAGCCCATTCAGATGGACATTGCAAGAGCAGCAGAGAAAATGAATGGCTGGCTGGGGGAGGGCAATATTTGAAGGCTAAAGCGAATGCACCAAGGGCAATTCAAACAGCGCGGCCTCCATGGAAATACTCATGCAGCCTGCAATAGCCTTGGTATGACCTGTCATCTCTTTCTTTGAGCTGCTTATAATAGGCAGCCTCCTGCTCTTCCGTCCCTGGGGTGCGGCATGAAGATTCCACAATAATCCACTTTTCTCTTCCTGGGGGAGGATTTGAACACGAATCCACAAAGTCATTTTGAAGATCGGGAGGGAATCCAACGAGCAGATCATCAATGGAGCCAGACGCGGCGAATCCATACGTGACTGCAAACAACCAAGGACGATTGATGTAACCTCGATTATAATATTCGAGTGCTTCTGAAAAGCTCTCAAAGGTCATGTGAAATGCAGGGTGTCACGTTTTTTCATCTTGATCAAATCTTCGAAAATTCTCCTCGCTCAGCCACGACGGCCTGTGGGTGGGAATGTCTGAAATAGTGATCTCGCCTCGACGCAGGCGTCCACCGTCTTCTTCCCCATAATGCCGGGCCCGATTGGACGTAAAGACCGCCTGATTCTCAGGCGTCGACTTCCGGTAGCCTTCGACCACGCCATCCAAATACGACCGAGCGATGTCCGCATCACCACTAACCGTTCGAATCGCAACAAACAGAGCGAAACGGTCGAACGGAAATCGCCAGTGTCTCCATGCATTGCGTATACCCCACCACATAGAGACAAATGGCATCACAAGCAGGCCGACCACAAAGAGTACGACAAAACCTATCTGTCTGAAGTGATAGCGCAGCCCGCGTGTCTTAACGCACGCACCACAGAAACCACCGTTGGCGCTCGCGGTGATTTCCAAAATCATCGCCGAGCACCTCCGGCATTTCACGCGAGGGGCCATGAGTCAGCCCTCACTTCGCCAGAAACTCATCCAGCGCGGCCTTGGTGATCCGGTACTGCGTGCCTATTTTCTTGGCCTTGATCTGGCCGCCTTCGATGCTGGCGAGCACATCGGCCTCGGTGACGCCGAGGGTCTGGGCCACCTGCGCGGGGGTGAGGATATCGACGGAAGGTGCGGCGGCTGGAGCAGCGGCAGCCGGGGCTGTGGCACCGGCGGCGGGGTTCATGTTGAAGGCGCCCTGGGCCATCATGTTCTGCGCCATGCCAAACCCCATCGCGAGTTCTGCGGCGGCTCCTGCCGGACCGGCGCCACCTTTGGCCATGCCTTCGGCCATCTGGAATTTCACGTAGTCGTTCAGGTTCCCGATCGCGCCCATGCTGCTGCGCTTGTCGATGGCGGCCTCGACTTCCGGCGGCACGCTGGCATTTTCGAGGATGAAGCTGGTGATCTCGATGCCGTACTTGCCCTGTGTCGTCGGATTGATGATGGGCAGCAGGGCATCGCCGAGCTCGGAGTAGCGGGTGGCGAGGTCGAGCACGGGCACCTTGGCGGTGGCGAGCGCGTCCGTGAACACGCTGACGATGCGGCTGCGCATGGTGTCGGCGAATTCATCCAGGCGGAAGTGGTTGTCCGTGCCGGCGACTTCCTTGAGGAAGAGCTTGGTCTCAGTGATCCGGAAATCGAAGGTGCCAAAGGCGCGCACGCGCACGATGCCGAAGTCCGCATCCCGCATCATGATCGGGTTGCTGGTGCCCCACTTGTTGCCGGTGAAGAGGCGGGTGGTGACGTAGTAGACATCCGCCTTGAAGGGAGACTCAAAGCCGTACTTCCAGCCTTTGAGCGTGGAGAGGATCGGGATGTTCTCCGTGCTCAGGGTGTGCTTGCCGGGGCCGAAGGTGTCGCCGTATTCACCGAGGTAGACGAACTGGGCGATCTGTGACTCCCGCACGATGAGCTGCGCGCCGCGCTTGATTTCCTTGTCCTCGTCTGGAAAGCGCCAGGAGAGCGTGTCGCGTGAGTCGTCCGTCCATTGGATGATTTCCAAGAACTGTCCTTTGAGGTAATCCATCAGGCCCATGATCGTATAAAAGGTGAGTGTTTGCGGTGTGACTGGCAGGGAACGAGGGCGATATTAAAGAGCGTCTTTCCTTTTGGCGAGTGCAATTCTGCGCCCCCGTTTGTAAAGCATCCCTCATTCCCCACTGAGCGCTTTGCCGATTGATTCCTTAAATGGCTGGTTCAAATTGATATTTCATATGTCCCTTGCCGATCAACTCCAAGCCGCCGCCTCTTCCGGGCAACTCCTCGCCGCCAGCTACGACAACATCCGCGCCCTGCTCGCCGCCAGCGACAATCCGCTTTACCGCGCCAGCATCGAAGAACTCGCCACCGCGGGCCAGTGGGCGGAGCTGAACGACCGCTTCTTCCAGGCGCTCAAATTTGGCACCGGTGGTCTGCGTGGCCGCACGGTGGGCAAGATCGTCACCAAGGCAGAGCGTGGCAGCGCCCCTGAAGACCAGCGCCCTGAGGCCCCCTGCGTGGGCACGAACGCGATGAACTTTTACAACGTCAGCCGCGCCACCCGTGGCCTGGTGACCTACCTCAAAAACTTCCGCGCCAACGCCAAGCTCAGCGGCAAGCCGAGCATCGTCTTTGCGCATGACACCCGCCACTTCTCCCCGGAGTTCGCGAAATTTTGCGCCAAGATCGCCATGGACCACGGGGCGAATGTGTACCTCTTTGACTACTGCCGCGCCACGCCGGAAATGTCCTTCGCCGTGCGCCAGCTCCGTGCGGATGCGGGTGTGATGATCACCGCCTCCCACAACCCGGCGCATGACAATGGCTACAAAGTGAATTTCAACGACGGCGCCGGCATCGTGGAGCCCCACGCCACTGGCATCATCAAGGAAGTGAACGCCATCAAGGGCGAGGAGTACACCGCGCTGCCAGAGGCTGAACGCGGCAAGCTCACCACCCTGGCCAATGAGATGGACCAGAAGTATCTCGCCCGCGTGGAAACCATGATGCTGCAGCCCGAGCTGCTGCAGAAGGAAGAAGCGAAGAAGCTCAAAATCGTCTTCACCGCACTCCATGGCGCCGGCGGCGTGCTGGTGCCCGTGCTGCTGAAAAAGCTCGGCTTCAATTTCCTCACCGTGCCGGAGCAGGACGTGCGCGACGGCCGCTTCCCCACCGTGAAGTCTCCGAATCCGGAAAACGCCTCCGCTTTGCAGATGGCGGTGGATCTGGCCAACAAGGAAGGTGCGGACATCATCATCGGCACGGACCCCGACTGCGACCGCATGGGCGTGGGCGTGCGCAATGCTGCGGGCGAAATGGTGCTGCTCACTGGCAATCAGGTGGGCTCACTTATGGCATGGTACCGCACCAAGACGATGTTTGACCTCGGCATCCTCACCGCTGAAAACAAGAGCCACGCTGTGCTGCTGAAGACCTTCGTCACCAGCCCGCTGCAGGACGCGATCGCCGCGAAATTTGGCATCAACTGCGTCAACACGCTCACCGGTTTCAAATGGATCAGCGCCAAGCTCTCCAAATACGAAGCCGCCCTGCCTGCCGACATTCAGAGCCGCTACCGCGACCTCAACAACGTGGAGAGCCGCAACGCACGCCTCAAGCACAGCAAGTTCCTCGTCTTCGGTGGTGAGGAAAGCTACGGCTACATGGGCGATGACTTCAGCCGCGACAAAGACGGCAACGGCGCCGTGGTCATGTTTGCCGAGCTGGCCGCCTATGCCGCCAGCCTGGGCCTCACCGTGGTGGGACTGCTGGATCAGGTGTACTGCGAAGTAGGCTACTTCCTGGAGCGCAACGAGAGCAAGGTCTTCGAAGGCGCCAGCGGTGCCGCGCAGATCGCCAAGCTGGCCGACAGCTACGGCAGCAATCCGCCCAAAGAGGTGGATGGTTCCGCTGTCACCAAGGTGCGCGATTTCCGCAAGGATGAGATCACCGATGAAGAAGGCGACGTGGTGCTGAAGGAGAAGATGCTCTTTGTGGACCTCGCCGATGGCCGCAGCTTTGCCGTGCGCCCCTCTGGCACGGAGCCGAAGATCAAGTACTACATGTTTGGCCGCAGCGTCCCCGCCGCAGGTCAGAGCCTCAGCGCCGACGAACTCACCGCTGCCAAGGCCAAGGTCACCGAAGGCCTCGCCAGCATGTGGGCCTGGCTGGACAAAGACATTGACGCCCGTCTGGCTTCATAAGGCCGGAGTTCACGACAGATTCGAAGAAATGGCAATGCGGCTGAACAAACTTCAGCCGCATTCGTCTATCCATTTGTGACCTCATTCCTGAAGCGGAGGGCCTGAAATTGCGGCTTGAAGTTCTCAGGAATTTAAGAACTATTAACCATTATGAATTCTCAAACCACTCGCAGGGGGCTGATCAGCTCAATTGGACTGGGCTGGTGTTTCACCATCCTCTCTGCACCCACAGGCATGGCGCAGGCTCAGCAGCGCTACTACCAGCAGCCTCAGGGTTATCCCCAGCAGGGTGGTTATCCGCAGCAATACAGCCCTCCTCCGGGCTACCAGCAGGCACCGCAAGGTTATCAGCAGGCACCACAGGGCTACGGCTATCCGCAGCAGCAGCCCCAGCCGCAGTATGAAAGCCCGCTGCAGTTTCTGCCGAAGTTTGGCCAGCGCATGAGCGAGATGGCACGCCGTCTTTTCTATGGAAAGGACCCCACCGGCTATGACTACCCACCGCAGGGCTACGGTCAAAACGGCGGCTACAGTCTGGACTCCACCCCGCGCCCGCAGGCCGCTCCCAATTATCCGCAGCAGTCCCCGCAGGGATATCCCCTCCCCGGTTCAAGCTACCCCCAGCAGCAGCCCGGCTATCAATATCCCCAGCAGCAGCCGCAACAGCAGCCTCAGGGACAGCCGCGCTACAACTACCCACCGCAGCAGCAGCCGACCGCTCCGGCCCCGTCGCAGTCAAACACGAGCCGCCACAAGAGCACGCCTCCTGCACCCGCCCCGCAGAGCAAGGCTCCTTCGTCCAGCACCACGCGCAAATACACCCCGCCCAAGGTGGACGACTCACCGCCAACTCCCAGGACGACAAGCAAACCTGCCACGGTGACGCCCAAGAAGGAGCCCAAGCCAGACGCCCCTCCGCCAACGCCTGCACCCACTACCCGCCGTTCCGAAACCACGCCCAAGGAATTTCCCGCCACCACTTCCAACAGCGGATCTTCGGGGTCGTTTTTGAAGGGCAAGAAAACCGCGAAGCCTGGCCGCGTGATCAGCCCTTACCCGCCTTATAAAGAGCTCGACATCACCGGGCTCGAAAGCGGCTCCCTGGCGCTGGACCCCACCACGCAGAAGGTTTTTGAGGTGCCTTGAGAGCTTAAGGCTCTTTCTCGGATGATCTTGGAAATCCCGGTAGCAGCCGGGGCTTCTGTTTCTATGCCAGCCGCGGCTCTTTTGACGAATTCGAAAATAAACGCGACGCTGGCCTGAAGAATGCTTGCTAAAAGGGTAGGACGGCGCTTGGCTGTCCTACAACCATTCATGGCCGACCACGGATTACACCAGGTACAGACTCAAAAGCTCGCCATCGGGCCGCAGATGCAGCAGAGTTTGCAGATCTTGCAGGCTCCCACTTTGGAGCTGCGCCAGATCATTCAGCAAGAGGTCGAAATCAATCCGGTGCTCGAACTCGAAGCGCCGGAAACTTCCATCCAGGATGCCATTCCCGATGATCCCGATGACCGCAGCGTGGATGACAGTGACATCGACGCCCTGACTCAGATGGATGATGAGTGGCGAGAGTACTGGCAGCAGAGCCGCCAGCAGACCGCCACCCGCCGCAGCGATGACCAGGAGCGCTGGCAGTTCCTCATGGACTCAATCGTGGCACCCACCACGCTTCAGGAGCATCTGCTTTCCCAGCTTCACACCTCGGACGCCAAGGCCAGCCTCGCCCCGCAGGTGGAGTTCCTCATTGGCAATCTGGATGACCGCGGCTTTCTCAACACACGGATCGATGACCTGAGCCTGAATCACGGTATTCCAATCGATGTGCTGATCACCGCCAAAAAGCTGCTGCAGAGCTTTGATCCCGTCGGTGTGGGTTCGGAAGATCTGCGCGAATGCCTGCTGGTGCAGCTGGAGCGCCTCGGTAAAAAGCAGAGCCTCGCATGGCGGCTGGTCGATCAATACATCGACGACCTCGCGAACAAGCGTTACCCCATCCTCGCCCGCAAACTCGGCGTGCCGCTGGAGCAAATCTCACGCGCAGCGGATTTCATCAGCACGCTGGACCCGCGCCCGGCGCAGCGCTTTGCCGTCTCCTCCAACAACTACGTCACGCCGGATGTCGTCGTGGAGCGCCAGGGCCGTGAATGGGTGGCCGTCATGACCAATGACGACCTGCCGCACCTGCGCATCAGCAACACCTACAAGGACCTGCTCAGCGCCCCCGGCAACAACGGCGAAGTGCGCAACTACGTGCGCGACAAGATCCGCAGCGGCAAGTTCCTCATCCGCTCCATCCATCAGCGCCAGCAGACGATCCACCGCATCGCCACGCAGATCCTCAAGTATCAG
>JAPLUN010000578.1 GCA_026397715.1 Verrucomicrobiota bacterium | reverse complement strand
TCGGAGATGTGCTTTAGATTGGTGCCACCGAGACCGGCTTCGAGATTGATCTCAGGATCCGTGATGCGGATGTGCTGAATGACCACCTTGTCCGCGCTGACGCTGTGAGTATCTACGGCCACTTCCGTGCGGCCAATGCGCACGGCATACGGGCCGGTGAAGCCTTTAGGATTGCCGATTTCGAAGCCTTCGATAACGCCGGAGCCGGAAAAGGGAGAGAGCTTCACATGCTGCACTGACACGCTGGTCTGCACGACCGGAGGGGTGCCATTCTCAATTCCAAATTTGACCAGTGCGCCCAGCTGTGACCAGCCAAACCAAAGACCAGCCCCAATGATGACCACGAGAACAACGACAATGCGGATGAGCCACTTCATAGGCCGCGAGCTTTCCCGGGGGAGCTCGCGCTGTAAAGCATCAAAACTGGCTTCTTCCGCATTGGCGGGGAGCGGCCGGAGGCCGGAGATCAGCCTTCCGTGAACTGACCCAGGGCGCGGAATTTCTGATAGCGCTGCTCCAGCAGCTGGGCGGTCGGCAGGGCGTTGAGATCCTTGAGCGTGGCCAGCACCGCGTCTTTGAGTGAGTTCGCGGCAGCGAAGTGGTCGTTGTGCGCACCACCGAGAGGCTCGGGGATGATGCCGTCGATGATGCCGAGCTTGGAGAGATCCTGGGCGCTGAGCTTCAGCGCGGAGGCGGCTTCAGGGGCGTGCTCGCGGTGCTTCCAGAGAATGGCGGCGCAGCCTTCAGGGCTGATGACGGAGTAGTAGGCGTTCTCCATCATGAGCACGCGGTCCGCGATGCCGATGCCGAGGGCGCCTCCGCTGCCACCTTCACCGATGACGATGGCGATGACCGGCGTGCGCAGGGTCATCATCTCACGCAGGTTGAAGGCGATGGCTTCGGCGATGTTGCGCTCTTCCGCGCCGATGCCTGGGAAGGCTCCGGGGGTGTCGATGAGAGTGATGATGGGCAGACTGAACTTCTCGGCCATGCGCATGAGACGGAGGGCTTTGCGGTAGCCTTCGGGATGGGCGCTGCCGAAGTTGCGCAGCAGGTTTTCCTTGGTGTCGCGGCCTTTCTGGTGGCCGAGGATGGCCACGCGTTGACCACCGATGGTGGCAAATCCGGCGGGCATGGCGTTGTCATCGCCGATGTGGCGGTCACCATGCAGCTCCACGAACTCGTCCGTGATGTGCTTCACATAGTCGAGCATGAAAGGCCGGCCGATGTGGCGGGAGATCTGCACACGCTGCCATGGGGAGAGATTGGCGTGAATGTCGCGCTGCAGATTTTCGGCCTTGGTTTCGAGATCAGCGATCTGCTGGGCCAGCTTGTCGCTGGGCTTGGCGGCGAGCTTCTTTTTAGCCTCCTCGATTTCTTCGCGGATTTTGACGATGGGCTTTTCGAATTCCAAAACTTGTTTCATGGCGGTCGGTGGGAAAATGGGATGGGAGGGATTATCTCACAAGGCTCAACTTTGACCCATTGCGCACGAGCGCAAAGAGTTCTTCGATGTCTTCGCGGGCAAGAAAGATGCCGGTTTCCGCCGTGGGGGAGGGGGCTGGGGCCGGCATGGCAGCCGGTGGAGCGGCAGAAGCGGTGGATTTTTTCGCGGCAGGACTCGGAGCCTTCGGCTCCTCCACAGGCAGGGCGCGGGCCACAGGTGGTGTGCGGATGCTGATCGTCGTGTTTGAGCCCGACTTTTTGCCCGAAAACCATTTGTCTGCATCCACGTAGTTGGCGTCGGTGGAGAGCACCGGCTTGCCATCGAAGATGGAGTTTTTTCCAGCGATGGTCATTTCCACCGGCAGGCGCATGCCGGGGGTGATGCGGATGTCTTTCGCGTTGTAGACTTTGAACAGGTATTCCTTGTCGCCTACTTTGCGCAGCAGCATGACCTGCTTTTTGGAGATGCTGACCCCGAGATGGAAGTCCATCGGGATGATGGTGAGGTGGTCGCCGGGGTGAAGATTGAAGCTCATCAAACCGCTGGAGCGGATGATGGAATCCACGGTGGTGTCGAACTTGGTGGCGATGGAGTTCAGCGAATTGCCGGGCTGCACGATGTAGTCCTTCTTCCCTGCGGTGGAGTTCGCGGAGTAGAGCTGGTCCATGTTGATCTCACCAATGATGCGCATGGCCTCGGCGCAGGTCTTGGAGTCGGGGAACTGCTGGCAGAGTTTGTAGAGCGCATCACGGCCGTCGTCGATTTTGCCCTGATGGATGAGTTCCACGGCGGCTTCGAAGCGGCGGATGCCAGGGTCCACACGCGGGCGGTCCTTCGCCTTCATGGAGGCGATGTCCTGCTCAACCTGGCTCTCCTTGAGCAGGATGTTCATGTAAACCCAGTACCCCATCGCCAGAGTGCCTGCCACCAAGCCCACGGTGATGAGGAATATCAGCAGTTTGATCTGGGTCTTGGCCATTGCGTGAACCTACAAACTACCACTCAGCCCAGCAGGCCGCGGCGTTTGAAATCGAAGAGGTTGATGTTCTGGGACTTCTCGATCATCTCGACGGTGAACTTCAGCAGGCAGATTTCCCAGGTGTCGTCCACGCCTTGAATGACCGCACGCATCGGATTGCCCGAGGCGCGGATGTTGGCGAGCAGCTTGCCCGTGACTTCCTCCATGGATTCATGGATGATCTGCTCGCTGATGTCGCCTTTGCGAAATTTGAAGCCGTATTTGAGGATCGCCAGCTTGTGCAGGTTGTCCCGGAGGAATTCGCCAAACCCGGCCACTTCAGGGCCAAAGCCTTCGAAGTCAAACTGGCCGGGCAGTTCCGGGCGCAGGATGAGGGGCTTTTCGGCCTCGATGCGACCTTCACGCACGCGCACGGCACCGACGGTATCCATGAGTTCGGTGACGATCTGAAACTCGAAATGGGTGCTGCCAAAGGTGTCGATGCGGCGGTCCGGCTCATGGAGCACCTGGGTGTTTTCCAGGGCGTATTGAATATCGAACTCGGTGGGCATGTCTTTTGGGGTGGCTGAGAGTAAACTGCTTCCACGCTGGGGCCAGTGATTTCTTGGTAGCAGCAGTTGTGAAGGGGATACGCCTGCGCCATGTCTCTAGTCCCATGAAACTCCCGCCCCACCTGCTCGACGAAATCATCCTTTCACTCGGAGAGGTGTTTGTGGGCAAACGGTATGCGGACAAGGTGATTGAGTTCACCTTCAAGCGGCACCGCAAGTGGGGCAGCCGGGACCGGCGCATCTTCGCAGAATCTATTTATGAGTGCGTGCGCTGGTGGCGCTGGTTCTGGTACCTGGCCGGACTGCCTGACGAAGAGCACACTCAGCCGGAGAATATCACCCCGGAGCGTCTCTGGCGTGTGTGGGCCGCCTATTGGATCTCCAATGGTCGTGATCTGCCCAAGGATGAAACCGCGCCCGAGGTGAAGCCGGAAGATGTGATGAAACGTGCCAAAGCAGGCGCATCTCCTGCCATCCGTGCGGCGATTCCAGATTGGCTTGAAGCACGTGGCAGCCTCGAACTCGGTGCTGCATGGCCCGCGCTGCGCGAGTCGCTGAATCTGCCTGCGGATGTATTCATGCGCGTGAACACGATCAAAAACGATCGCCGTGCCCTGCGCGAGCGTCTGGGACAGGAAGGCTACGAAACCGAAGCCGTGGATCAGGTGCCCAGCGCCCTGCGTCTGAAGCAGCGGGCGAATTTGTTTGGCACCGACTCCTACAAGGCCGGGTTGTTTGAGGTGCAGGATGCCGCGTCTCAGCTCATCGCACCGTTTTTGCAGCCAGAACCCGGCATGCGGGTCATTGATGCCTGCGCCGGTGGCGGTGGCAAGGCGTTGCACCTCGCGGCGATCATGCGCAACAAGGGCCGCCTGCTGGCGCTGGACATTCATGCCTGGAAGCTGGCGGAGCTGCGCAAGCGCGCCTCACGCGCCGGAGTGGACATCATCGAAGCGCGCGAGATCGAAGGCTCCAAAACCGTGAAGCGCCTCGCGCAAAAGGCGGATCGTGTGCTGCTCGATGTACCGTGCTCTGGCATGGGCGTGCTGCGCCGCAATCCGGACGCAAAGTGGAAACTGAGCGATGTCGAGATCGACCGTCTCATCGCCCTCCAGGCCGAGATTCTCGAAAGCTACAGCCGCATGGTCGCTCCCGGTGGCAAGCTGGTATATGCCACCTGCAGCATCCTGCCGAGCGAAAATGAACGGCAGGTGCAGGCTTTCCTGGCCAAACACGGTGAGGAATGGACCCTGGAAGAAGAACTCCACCGCACGCCGGAGACTGGCGCATTTGACGGATTCTATG
>JAPLUN010000642.1 GCA_026397715.1 Verrucomicrobiota bacterium | reverse complement strand
AATGCTCGTTTCGACCACATCGTTCTGGGTGCGCACGGTGAGCGAGTGCCACTCCTTGAGCGTCACCGTGGTGGGCGCCGACTTCGTCCACTTGAGCATGTTGGCCTTGTCTTCGGTGGTCAGCGTTGGCGGCACTGTCTTCTTGCGTGTGTAAATGTCGTTGCTGAAGGTGCCAGCCTTGGCATCGGCAACGACCACTGATTTCGGATTCACCGAGATGCTGCAAATGTGCCCCGCGTGCGAGCCTTTGTAGTCCTTGTCATCGAGCCAGACATTGAAGCCCTTTGCTTGATCGCTGACGAACTGGAATTTCACAGACACTTCCAGATCCGTCTCAGGAGCGATTCGGATCACATCCACCGCCGCATGATCCGACTCCGGCGCTGTGATGCCCACGAGCACGCCGTCTTTCACCACACTGGAGCTCTTGTAATGGCCCCAGGCTTTGCCAAAACCATCGGCGGCGAAGTCATCCGAGAAAATGACGCGTGGATAATCGAGGGCAAATGCGGAGGTCGCCAGGAGGGCGAGGCAGAGAATGGATTTCATGGTGGTGGTGGGTGAAGAAAGAAGAACGGCAGAGCGCCGTCCATCACACAGGCTATTTGACGAACTTCTTCACGAAGTCCAGCACCGAGCGGGTGAAGGTCCATTGCCCCGTTTCCGGCAGACATTGAGAGGGAGCGCTCACCCAGCTCTCGATCACGATCTGATCCGGCCTGCCATCCACAGCGGCGTAATCGTAGCCCTGCTGCATGATGGAGGTGTACCAGGTGCTGTCGTCAGCGAACCCACGTTTCTGCATGGAGGGATACCCGGAGGCCCAGTAAATCAGCGAGAAAGGCAGCTTCTTCTGGCGGCAAAAGTGCTCCAGTTCCCGCACCTCTTTCCATGAACCCTTCTGCTGCACATTGAAGCGCAGCCAGTCCACATCCAGCCGGTAGAAGTCGAGCCCGCGCACCTTCTTCTCCGCAAGCTGCTGCTGCAGGCCCTCGATCCATTTGCGGTGTTCTTCGACGGAAAAGGAGGTGTAGGCCTCGATGTCACCAATCAGCACGTCCGGGAAATGCTGCCGCACCAGCGCGATGTAGTTGGCGGTTTCCTTCATCGCATACTCATCGCTTTGATGGATCTGCTCGCGGGCGCAGACCAGCGGCTCGTCCATCGCGATGGCATACAGGTTCGCGCCCAGGCTTTGCAGTCGCTCCCAGTTCTTGCGCTCCGCATTGAAGCATTTTTCCCCGGTCTGTCCCCATGGCTTCACCGCACCGACCTCCATCGCCAGCTTCAGCTTCCACTCCTTCATCATGCCGAACCACTTCCGCAGTTCGTCATCGGTAAAATGGCGCTGCAGGTTCAGGTCCGTGATGAACAACACGTCCGTCCGTGCCCGGGTTTCCTTCCAGGCATCCGGCTGCTCAAACAACTGGCGGAAGGCCAGGCACTTGTCCTGGCCCGGCGGGCTGATCCACACCGAAGGCTTCGGCGTCTGCGCTGACGCCATGCAGCCACAGGCAAACAGCGCCAGAGCCGTCAGAAATCGAATGCTCATGCGATTCAAAAGGAATGGTGATGACTCGACGCTTAGACCGGACGCAGCACACTCTTGACGACTTCGCCCTTGTGCATCTTCTCAAAGGCTTCGTGCCATTCGGTCACAGGCCAGACACCGCCGATGATCGGCTTCACGTCAAACTGGCCGCTGCTGAGCAGGGCGATGACGCGTTCCCAGATCGGCCAGTTGTGGCTGAAGCTGCCTTGCAGCGTGATGTTCTTTTGCACCAGCGGGTCGAGATTGAAGCCGAGGGGCTGAGGGCCCCAGCCCACTTTGCTGATCCATCCAGCCGGGCGCACGATGTCGAGTGCGATCTTGAGCGTGACGCTGGCACCTGCGGCATCAATGACGCCATCGCAGCCGAGGCCGTCGCGGGCGGTGGCCCAGGGCTTTGCGTCGCCGATGATGACTTCGCAGCCGTACTGCTTCGCGATTTCCAAACGGTGCGCATCCTGCGGCAGGCCAACGATGGCAACTTGTGCACCGCAAAGACGCGCCATGGCGGCGCAGAGGATGCCGATGGTGCCTGGGCCGAGCACGACGACGCGGTCACCGGGCTCAATGCGCGCATTCTTCACCACGGCACTGTAGGCCACGCAGCAGGGCTCCGTGAGGCAGGCCTGCTCAAACGGAAGCTGCTCCGGCACGTGGTGCAGGATGCGGCTTGGTACGCGCACATACTTGGTCATCGCTCCGTTCACGCCATAACCAAAACCCTTGCGGGTCGGGTCCAGGTTGTAGAGACCGCGCTTCGTCATCGGATTGTTCGGGCTGATGATGGCAGCGGTTTCAGAGACAACGCGGTCGCCTTCCTTCCAGCCTTCCACATCCTTGCCCACTTCGACGATGCGTCCGCCGAACTCATGGCCGAGCACGACCGGATAGTTCACTGGCCAGGAATGGTCGGCGGTCCACTGGTGGAGGTCAGAGCCACAAACACCGACATTGGCCACTTCGAGGAGCACATCCTCGCTGCCGATGGTGGGTGTTTCGATTTCACGGATTTCGACGGAGCCCTTTTCGGGCGCGTAATTGACGACGGCTGCGGATTTCATGGTTGGGAAGGATGTTGAAAATTAAAACGCAGGAACGTCCTGAGCATGCACGGCTTCGCAAATCATGCGCAGCGAAGCTTCGAGATTGCCGTCGGCCGTTTTGAAGGCATCGGCGTCGATGGTGAGGGGGGCCCCGAGAACGACGAGCGGAGCACCGTATTGTGGGCACTTGATGGCCTGCTCCAAGCTGAGGCCGCCCACTGCCTGAACAGGGATTTTGACGGCATTGCACACTTCACGGAGCTGATCCAGCGGGCTCGGCATGCGTTTGCCTGCAGCGGCGATGCCCCGGCGTTCATCGTAACCGATATGATGGATGACGTAGTCACAGCCGAGGTCTTCGAGGAACTTCGCGCCTTCGATCATGCTTTCGCAGACCATGTTGTCTCCCATCACCTTGCAGCCGAAGTCGGCACCGGCTTTGACAACGCACTTGATCGTCTCGGCATGAGCACGGGCCATGACCACGACATGGGTGGCGCCAGCCTTGGCCATCATTTCAGCTTCGAGGTAGCCGCCATCCATCGTCTTGAGATCGGCGACGATCGGCGTATTTGGGAAAGCTTTTCTCAGGGCGCGCACACCGTGGAGGCCTTCTGCAAGGATGAGAGGCGTTCCGGCTTCCAGCCAGTCCACACCGGCGCGCATGGCCAGGGCGGCGGTTTCGAGCGCTTCGTCGATGTTGGTGAGGTCGAGGGAAATTTGAACGATGGGTTTCATGGGCGGTTGTGGGGACCAGATTAACGCAGAACCCGGCGGCGTCGTCACGACAAAGATCATGCGAAATGCGACAAGCGGGCGCGGCCGGGTGATTTGCCAAAATGACGCCTGTAACAACGGATGAAATAGTTGGCATCGCGAAAACCGCAGACATGGGCGATCTCCGTGATGTTGAGCTGCGGATCTTTTAGCATAGGACGTGAACGTTCGAGTCGTGCCTGGAGCAGGTGATCGAGAAAAGACTGTCCGCTGAAGTCACGGAACAGCCGGGAGACGTGGTTGGGATGAAGATGCAGAAAGTCCGCCACTTCCTGCCGCCCGATGGGGTGATGGAGGTTTTCCTGCACGAACTGGCAGGCGGCCAGCCAGGTGAATCGCGCTTTGCCAGCTTTTGTCACCGCTGGCTCGGGCTGCTCAGACATCTCGGCGGTTTTGATGAGTAGGAGTTCCACGAGCCGACGTGCGGCGAGGTCATCGGGTGGTGAACCACGCCGGTTTTGCAGTGCCTGGAAGAAATGCCTTCCGTCTTCATCCAGTACCCGTGAGTCGTGATGAGTCTGAAGAAACCGATGGCCTCCACGGCCTTTTTTTGCCAGCAAGCATTGCGTCATTTCTGGAGCAAAGACGAAACCGATGGCAAGATAGCGCGCTGCAGGGTGCGGCTCCATCAGTGCCTGGGGTGCAGCCACGATGGCATCGCCGCGCTGAAGCGTGATGACTTCCAGGCGCTGCTGCCGCAATACGACGTAGCGGCCTATGCCGGCGAGACAGATGGAGAACCGCGGGCTGTCGTGCACGGGCAGTCCACCCCGCAAGGCTGGAGAACCTGATTCCAGCGCCAGATGAACACGTTTTGGCCAGCCGCGCCTGAGCAGGCGGTGTATCCACTGGGGCCAGCGGCTGGCAGGGGCATGAGCTTCGGACATATTGCGTTTGTGCTATCTTTGTTAGCATCTTCCACTGGGAAGCTGGGCTTGGAGGCGGCAAACTGCAACGCGTACCAATCACGCCTTAACGCAGCCTTCATCATCCCCAACCGCTCATGAAACCCCAGACTGCTGATTTTTCCCGACGCCACTTTTTGCGCGCTGCACTTGCCGGCCCCGGGCTGCTGCCTGCTGCCACTTGGGTGTCTGCTTCGGAAAGTAAGAGCGATGCAGTGACCTTTGATGAACCTAACCGCAGTGTGACGCTGGTGCATGATGCAGATGTCATTGTCTGCGGTGCGGGTCCGGCCGGTGTGGCGGCGGCGGTCGCTGCTGCACGGGCGGGCGCACGGGTGCGTTTGTTTGAAACGAGTGGCTGTCTTGGCGGTGTCTGGACGGCGGGTTTGCTCACCTGGATCTTTGATTTCGACAAACCCGGCTTCACCCGGGAGCTCACGCGGCTGCTGGATGAACGTGGCGCGCGCCGTGGCGGCGATCCAGGGCGCTTTGTCTATGAGCCAGACGAAATGAAGCTGCTGCTGGAGGATTTGTGCACTGAGGCAGGGGTGAAGTTTCGTCTGCAAACGCGGGTGGTGGCAGCCTATCGCGAGGGACGGCAGCTCACCACGGTCATCACGGAATCACGTTCCGGCCGTGAGGCCTGGCAGGCTCCGGTTTTCATCGACACCACCGGCGATGGCGACCTCGGCGCG
>JAPLUN010000644.1 GCA_026397715.1 Verrucomicrobiota bacterium | reverse complement strand
TGGTGATGAGCCATTTGCTGTAAAAGCGATACGCGACTGCGAATGAACACACACCAGCGATGACAAGCCAGAGCGCATTGATGGTTTCACCCTTTTGTAGTGCCGAGTACGCCACGGCTCCGGCACCAAGAGCAGAGATTTGCAGCCATAGTAAAACACGATAACGATAGGTTAGCTCCAGTTGCAAAACTCCCAGGCCAATATGTGCAACAGGCAGAAGCGAGATAACGTCTGAATGAACATCTAGCGAGCCGTGGACATACTTATAGAACAAGAATATCAATTCGCCGAGTATTGAAATGCCCACCCAGAGAAGGATGCGGAGGGATTTGGTCATGGGTTTGAGAAGGTAGTCCAGTTGCGTTGCAATTGGAGGTTTTTTAGGAATGAACGGAAGAAGAAACCAGTTGCGGCGCAACTGGACTACTTTTTGGCGGCTTCGGTCTTTGCAGGCTTTGGCGGCGGTGGGGCGACGTAGGGGGGATTGGTCATCGCACCGGGAGCGGTTTCTTTGAGATTGGGGTACACGTCGGCTTCGACATCACCCAGCGCCCATTTCACACCACCGATGAGGATTTCCTGGAAGGTGGGATTGGTCCAGACGTCTTCGCGGTGGCCCATGGCGGTGTACCAAACGCGTCCTGCGCCTTCCTTGCGGGCCCAGGTGCTGGGGTAGGCGGGGCGCTCGTATTCTTTGCCCTCCATGGCGGGGGCGTCGATGACGCTGAGCACGTGGATGTCAGAATTGAAGTCCTTGAGCGAGTACCACTCTTCCATGAAGCCGTAGGTCGCGCCGACTTTTTCGAAGCCGGGAAAGCGGGTGTCGGTGACGGTGTTCTTGGCGTCCTGCTGCTTGCCGTGCTTGATGAACTCGGCGCCGAGGAAGTGAACATATGCGTCCGCTTTCTCGCCGTGGTTCAGGTAACGCTCAGGACCTTTCTGGGATTCGTTGTCGGTGTGGAAGGTGTCGCTGGCGGAATGCGTGCCAATGAAGCCCTTACCGCTTTTGACGTAGTCGAAGAGGGCCTGCTTGCCTTCCTTGGACATGGGCGGCTGCTTGTCGGTGCCTTCGCTGCAAAGATCCCCCGTGGTGTAGAAGAACACGGCGTCAAACTGCGCCAGGTAGTCTTTGCTGAATTTGGAACCGTCCTTGGAAAATTCGAACTCCCAGCCGTTCTTGGCACCGAGTTCCAGCAGCACTTTTTCGGCATAGCTGGGCTGGCCGTTCTTCCAGGAGATGACGCTGTGCTCAAAGCCGCTGGACTTGGAGAAGAAGAGAATCTTGTGCTTGGGGGCGGGCGCGGAAAAGGCCACGACGCAGGCAGCGGCGGCCAGCATCAAGGGAGCGGCGAGTTTTTTGATCATGAGGGGCGGATTCTGGCGGGTTTTTGAAAACAAGGCAAGGCAGTGTTGCACGCCTTGTCATTTCGGCCGGGCCGAATACGATGGCCTGACTGATGCGCTTTCTTTCACTTTTGCTACTTCTGCCACTTTGTGTGCTTCTCTGCCAGTGCGGCTCCAGCGCGGGATCTCGCTGGGAATACAAGTATGCCCCGGGCAGGACGGCCGTCATCATCGGCGGCAGGGCGGTGCCGCCGGCCAACGCGCCTGCGGCCGTGCTGCGGGCGATCTCCGCCGGCAATCACATCTGCACCAAGCCCTACCGTCGTGGCGGCGGACATGCCCACTTTGAAGACTGGGCCTACGACTGCTCCGGCACGACTTCGTATGTGCTGCACGCCGCAGGCAAGCTCAATGCGCCGACGGTGTCCGGCGCCTTCCGCAGTTATGGAAGCAGCGGCCACGGCAAGTGGATCACCGTCTATGCGCGCAAGGGGCATGTGTTTCTGGAAGTGGCCGGACTGCGGCTGGACACAGGCTACAGTGATGCGGACAGCGACGGCCCGCGCTGGAGCAGCCGCTCACGCCCAACGAAAGGCTACACCATGCGCCATCCATCCGGCTTATGATTCCCGTCGAAGCCATCGTTTACCGTCCGAACGTCGCTGCGATTTTGCAGCGGGAGAACGGCGACATCTTTGTGGCGGAGCGCATCAATATCAAAGGTGCCTGGCAGTTTCCCCAGGGAGGCATTGATCAGGGGGAGGATGCGGAGACGGCGCTGTTTCGCGAGCTGGAGGAGGAGATCGGAGTGAAGCGTGAACTGCTACAGATCATCCAACGACGGGACGGCTACCGCTATGCGTTTTCAAAGGGGCGGCTGAAATACGGCATCTACGGCGGTCAGGAGCAGGCCTACTTTTTGTGCCGCTTCAACGGTGCGGACACCGATTTCAATCTAGACGCCACGCATCGCGAGTTCGCGGGGTTCAGATGGATCAAGCCGTCGGAGTTTCAGATGGACTGGGTGCCCAAGTTCAAACGGCGCGTCTATCGCCAGGTGATGCTGGACTTCTTTGGCATCGAGCTGGCCTGAGGGCTTCAATTCAACCCAAAGCGCTGCAGACCGCTCAGGGGCGGAACGAACCATGACATCATGGAACGGTACTTGGGTGAGGGAGTGTTGTCGTCCGCTGCCTGCACTACCAGAAGGGAGACTTTGAAGCCGTAGGAACCGTCCGTGCGCCGCTGCGGAGAGCTGGCGACTACGAGGCATTTGAGCATAACCCACTTCGAGTCTGATTCGGTCATGGCGAGCATCGCGGGCGTCAGGGCTGAGCGCTGGATGCGCACCTGGACTTCGGCACCCAGATCAAAGCGCTGGCGTGCCCAGAACACGAGGCCGCAGGAAGTTATTTCGCTGAGATCGACAACAGTCTGCCCGCCCCCGCCGACCGATTGATTCGGGTTCGCGGAGGTTTCCTGCTGTTGCTGGCCGTGCTTAGCCATACGATTCGCGGAATGACCGCAAAAAGAGGCGCACGGGGCGGGAAAAGTCAAACGGCGAAGGCAGCGAACGCGGGGCGGTCTTGCACGCCCCGCATCCGGCTAAACTTATTCGTCGTCAGGCGAGGAGGTGCCTTTGGCGGCAGAGCCTTTCTCTGAGCCGGCGGCTTTTTCGGCCTGCTTGGCCTTCACGGCGGCTTCGATCTCGGCATAGACGGTGGCGTCGTTGCGCAGGACTTCCTTGGCGGCATCGCGGCCCTGGGCGAGCTGGGTGCCTTTGTAGCTGATCCATGAGCCGCGCTTTTGCAGGATTTCGTAATCCATCGCGAGATCGAGCAGCGAGCCGACATTGGAAATGCCCTCGTTGTACATGATGTCGAACTCGGCCTCGGTGTAGGGAGGGGCGAGCTTGTTTTTGACCACTTTGACCTTGGTGCGGTTGCCGGTGACGGTGCCGTCGGTGGTCTTGATGGCGCCGATACGGCGGATGTCCACGCGCACGCTGGCGTAGAATTTGAGGGCCTTGCCGCCAGGGGTGGTTTCGGGGTTGCCGAACATGACGCCGATCTTTTCACGAATCTGATTGGTGAAGATGCAGCAGGTGCGCGCCTTGGCGATGATGGCGGTCAGTTTGCGGAGGGCGGCGCTCATGAGGCGGGCCTGGGCACCGACGGTGGAGTCGCCGATTTCGCCTTCGAGTTCCTGACGGGTGACGAGCGCGGCCACGGAGTCGATGACGATAACGTCGAGGGCGTTGGAGCGGACGAGGGTCTCGCAGATGCGCAGGGCTTCTTCACCGGAGCTGGGCTGTGAGACGAGCAGTTCGTCCATCTTGACACCAAGGCGGCGGGCATAGGCGGGATCGAGAGCATGCTCCACGTCGATGAAGGCTGCCAGGCCGCCGGTCTTTTGTGCCTGGGCGATGACGGTGAGGGTGAGAGTGGTTTTACCGGAGGATTCCGGGCCGTAGATTTCCACCACGCGGCCACGGGGGAAGCCGCCAGTGCCGAGCGCCTGGTCGATGAGCAGATTGCCGGTGGGGATGACGGTGATGTCAGACTTCACACCTTCGCCGCCCATGCGGAGGATGGCACCTTCACCGTAGTCTTTTTGGATCTGCTGGATGGCCAGGTCGAGATTGCGGCCGCGTGCTTCAGCGAGCTTGTCGGGTTTGGCTGCGGAAGTTTCGGAGGTTTCTTTGGGTGCTCTGGCCATAATCGTGGGTGTTCAGTGTGGAATAAAAAGCTGTTCGGGCGAACAGAAAGCGCATTTAAAGCAGGCCGTAAAGCACTTTTCGTCCTTAAGCAGCGAATATTGCCGCCAAAAGGTGCTTCAAGCGGTGATCCGCCTCAAAGGTTGTCGAGCTGCTGCTGCATGCCGCCGTAAAAGCCCGACATCATGGTGATGATGCGGTAGGCCACATACATGACGACGAATGCATAGGCGATCTTCGGCAGCCACTGCGCCGCACGCTGCACGGCGTCTCCGGCTTCGATGGTCTCAGCAGCGGCCCAGCGGTTCATTTCGTGGTCCAGGGTTCCGGCTTCTTCCGCCGTGGCGATGCCGTGAACGAATGTGATGGGAAAGCCATGCACGTCCGCCATGGCACCGGCGATCGTTTCTCCTGCGGCGATGCGTTGGGCGGCGTCCTTCGCGGCATGGCGCAGCAGGCCGCTGTGGGAGGCGCTGCCCGCGAGCTGCATGGACTCCGTCATCCGCATGGAGGCCAGCAGGCAGGCGTGAAACACCTGGGAAAAGCGTGCCAGCGCCCAGTGCCTGCGTGCGCTGCCGATCAGCGGAATGTACCCGAGCCAGCGATCCACTGACGCCGATTCCGCGCCTAGCCGAGAGAGCCAGCGCCAGATCAGGAAGAGGGACAGCAGGATCAGCCAGAGGATGGCCAGCGGCATGAAGATGCCCCCCAGCGAGTAGGGTTTGTCGTCCATCGTGGAGGTGACTATGGTCGGCAGTTCGGGCACCACGATGCCCATGTGTGCGAGCACCAGCGGATAAATCATCGCCCCGATGGCCTGCTTCACCGCCATGTTCCAGGCTTCGAAGTAGCGGGACAGATGGCTGAAGGCATCTCCCAGGCGTCCGCTGCGCTCTCCGGCGTCGATCAGGGCAAACTCAAGGGCGTCCGAAAAGGCACCGCAATGCTCGGTGATGGAGGCAGCGATGCTCTTGCCCTCTTTCAGGCCGAGCTGCAGGCCTTGCAGCCAGGTGCGGCGCGCATGGGACGGCTGCTGCTTGAGCAGGAGTTCCAACGAGCGGTCCAGATGAAAGTTGGCTCCCACCAGCTTGGCCAGTTCGCGATACAGCAGTGCTTTTTCGGAGAGTTTCATCGGCGGTATGAAACTAACGCCAGCGGGTCCGTGACAGCGAGTACAAAAAGCTTCAAGTCCCCCGGGGCGGTTCTCATTGTGTGACACTCTTATTGCTTCTCAGGTTCGTTTCATCGCCTATCATGCTGACCCTTCATGCCGCCGCCCATCGCTCATAAAGAAACGCCCGACCAGCACTGGATGCACCTCGCCCTCGACCAGGCCCAGCTTGGCGTCGGTCTCACCAGCCCCAATCCGCCCGTGGGCGCCGTCATTGTCGCACAGGAAAAAGTCATCGGGCGCGGCTACCACCACAAGGCGGGAGAGCCGCATGCCGAGGTGGAGGCCATCCGCGATGCGCAAAAATTAAACCCCAAGCTGCTGCGCGGCTCCACGATTTACGTCACGCTCGAACCCTGCTGCACGCAGGGGCGCACGCCGCCCTGCACCGAGGCGATCAAGGCCGCAGGCATCAAGCGCGTGGTCTTCGGTGCGCACGATCCCAATCCCAGCCACCGCGAGCAGTCTCGCAGCATCTTCATGCTCGCGGGTATTGAGGTCACTGCCGGAGTGCTCGATGAAGAGTGCCGGGCGATGATTCGTCCCTTTGCCAAATGGATCACCACGGGCATCCCCTACGTCATCGCCAAGGCAGGACAGAGTCTGGATGGCCGCATCACGCGTCCCGCGGGGGAGAGCTCACTGATCACCAACGACGCCGCCCGCGCCCATGGCCGCAGACTGCGCATGCGTGTGGACGCCATCCTTGTCGGTGCGGAGACCATCCGCAAAGACAACCCCCAGCTCACGCTGCGCGATGGCAGTGCTGGCAGCGGGAAGCTGCAGCCCTGGCGCGTCGTCCTGACACGCAGCGGCGACATTCCCCAGCACTCCCAGATCTTCACGGATGAGTTCAAGGATCGTACGGTCGTCATGCATGGCAAGGACCTGCCCGAAGCGCTGGCCATTCTGGGAAAACACGGCGTGCTTTCCGTCCTCATTGAGGGCGGTGGAATTGTCCTCGGTCACGCGTTTCGTGAGCAGCTGGTCGATGAGGTCTATTGGTACATCGCCCCGCGTCTTTGCGGCGGTGGCCGCCCCTCCATCGCCGGTCCTGCCTTGCCCGCCTCCATCGAGATGAAAGACGTCACCGTCCGTCCCATGGGGGACAATGTCTGCTTCCACGGTTTCCCGGTGTGGCCGGGAGAGGTGCAGGAATAAAAAACGGAACCGACGAAAACTCGGCGTCGCATGCTTGGATGAAGCACGCTTATTGCTGCTGAAGCAAAGATCAGTTTCCCTGCCATGACAGCGCGGCTATGCGTGCAGCTCATGCCCACTGTTTCGCCTCTTCGTCCCGCCGTTTTCTTTGACCGCGATGGTGTCGTCAATGTCTCCCCGGGGGACGGCTACGTGCTGCGCTGGGAGGATTTTCACTTTGCGCCGGGCATCATCGAGGCGCTGGCACTTTGCCATGAACGTGGTTATGCGACGATTCTGGTGACGAGCCAGCAGGGCGTGGGCAAAGGACTGATGACGCAGGAGGCGCTCGATGAACTTCATTCACACATGCAAAGCGAACTGGCCCCGCATGAAGCTGCGCTGGATGGCATCTACGCCTGCACGCACCTCTCTGGAACATGCACCTGCCGCAAGCCGAGCGCGGAGATGATTTTCCGCGCGCGTGATGAACACGGAATCGATCTGAGCCGCAGCTGGCTGGTAGGCGATCATGATCGCGACATCCAAATGGCTATCAATTCTGGTGTGCCGCGCACGGTGCGCATCTTGAGCCATCATGAGCCCAAGGTGAATGCGGAGTTTACGCTGGAAGAGACGACGGAGTTGGCAGCGCTGCTGCGGGAGAAATTACCGCAGGTGTGAAGGATTATCCTTCCGGATCAGCGCTTGACCATGGCTGACTCGAGCGCCTTGCGGTAGTTCAGCACGGCGTCGCCGATGGCGGCGGAAACCTGCTGGCGGTATGTCTCCGAGGCGACGAGCTGGCATTCGGCACCGTTGGTGACGAAGCCGCCTTCAAACAAAATGCCGGGGCGCTTGCAGCCGGTGAGCACGCTCCACTGCGCACGCTTGATGCCGCGATCAACGAACTTGAAGCGGCTGATGACGCTGGCATGCACAGCGGTGGCGAGGGCGATGTTGGCAGAGTCCTGCTTGTTGCCGGTGACGCCGTTGACGTTGTAACCGCCACCGCGGCTGATCGTGGCGGCGGCGCTCTGCGGCGTGAGCGCCCAGGTTTCGATGCCCGTGGCGGCAGCGCCACCGGAGTTGAAGTGGAAGCTGAGGAAGATGCTCTTCGGTGTCTGGTTCGCGATGGCCACGCGCCCGCCGAGAGTGATGAAGGTGTCGTTGGCACGTGTCAGGATCACCTTGAAGCCGCGCTGCATCAGTGCCGCGCGCACGGACATGGCCATCTTCAGGGCGAAGTCCTTTTCGTAGCCGTAAATGCCGCGCGCACCGGCGTCATGGCCACCATGGCCGGCATCGACCACGACGGTGTCGAAGAACTCGGCGTTCTGAATGTGGCTGGGGTAGAGCACGGGGTCGATGAGCTTGCAGAGATCGAGGCGTGAGAAGAGCACCTTGCCATTGTACTCCACCACTGGAAAGCTGAGGATGAACTTGATGTTGTTGATCAGCATCTCCTGCGAGCCGATCTGCGCCTTGAGGATGAGCTTGGAGGAACCGAGCCAGAAGTGCGTGCCCTGCGTCCGGAAGGTGGTGAAACCATAGACGGGGTTGTAGAAATTGCGGATGCTCTCCGCCGTCACGTAGTCGCGCCCGCCGATCTTGATGATCTCCCAGCCACCGTTGGCGGGAAGGACTTCGACGGCTTTGGACTTCTCCGTGCTGACGGTCTTGTCGTCATCGTCTTCTTTGAACTCGCCCTTCATCGGGGCTTCGTTGTCCTTGGAAGCGGATGATTTCGTGACGTCCTTGATGGGTTCTTCCTTGGGCTTTGGCGTCTCTGTTTTCGCGACGGTCTTGGCAGGAGCGGTTTTTTTGCCGATCTCCACCTTTTTGCCGCCGGTCGTGGTGATGATGACCCGTGGCGGTTTGCCGCTTTCAGATTTCTTGGAAGCGGTCTTTTCTGGCGCTGGCTTCGGCTTGCTGGCAGGAGCAGGCTTGGTGGCCGGCTTTTTCTCAGGCTCGGGCGCAGGGGGAGGAGTTTCGGCCTTGCTGCCGCCGCCGAAGAGCTTCTTGAAAAAGCCCGGCTTCTCATCATCTGCATGGGCCACGTCGAACGAGGCCGATGCCAGGGCAAGAGCGAAGATGGCGACGAGGGCCTTGGGGAGTTGGGAGTGCAATCCGGAAGTCATGACGGGAATGACGGCGATAACGGAGAAAGGCGGGCCTTTATACCCTGAGACGGCGCGGAGCGCAAACGATCTGACAAGCCGGGCCGGGGGTGGTCAGGATTTGCCAAGAAATGCTTAAGGTGGTCAAAAGAGTGCTTCCAGCCTTTTCCGGCCCCTGCCGCCACGACCCCGCCCTTGACGGAGCCGCTGCTTTGACCCATTGACCCAGTAGCTATGACCAAAAAACCTGTTGTTCTGATTATCCGTGACGGCTGGGGCATCAACCCCGGCGGCAAAGCTCAAGCCGTAGCCAATGGCGATGCCACCCTGCTGGCCCGCACACCCTTTCACGACCACCTGTATGAGACCTACCCGCGCGGCACCGTCAGCGCCAGCGGCGAGGACGTGGGCCTGCCAGAAGGCCAGATGGGCAACAGCGAAGTGGGCCACCTCAATCTCGGTGCAGGCCGAGTGGTCTATCAGGACCTGACCCGCATCAATAAATGCATCCGCGATGGCGAACTGGCCTCCATGCCGGTGCTTGTGGAAGCCTTTGAAAAGGCCAAGGGCAAGCGTCTCCACTTCCTCGGTCTGATCAGCGATGGCGGCGTGCATTCCCATCAGGATCACCTGGCCGCACTTTGCAATGCCGCGAAGGCTGCAGGCGTGAGCGATCTCATGGTCCATGCGATCACCGATGGCCGCGACACCTCCCCCACGGGCGGTGCCGCCTACATGGCCAAGCTGGAAAAAGATCTCGCTCCGAGCGGAGCCAAGATCGCCACCGTCATTGGCCGCTACTACGCCATGGACCGTGACAAGCGCTGGGAGCGCAACAAGCTCGCCTGGGACGCCATCGTCCTGGGTCGTGGCGAAGTCCGCACGGATCTGCCCAGCGCCGCCGTGCAGGCCGCTTATCCGAACGACCCGCGTGGGGATGAATTCATGCAGCCCATGATCTTCTCCAACGCCAACGAGCAGCGCATCCGCGATGGCGATGTGATCCTGTGGTTCAACTTCCGTGCCGACCGCGCCCGCCAGCTTAGCGAAGCCTTCCTGAAAGCGGACTTCAACGGCTTCGACCGCGAAGTCACCCCGAAGACTGGCTACTACACCCTCACTGAATACGATGCCACCTACACCGACCTCGGTGCCCGCGTGATCTTTGCTCCGGAGAGCCTGAGCAACAATCTCGGCCAAGTGGTGGCCGCCGCCGGCCTGACTCAGCTCCGTGCTGCGGAGACGGAGAAGTACCCGCATGTGACCTTCTTCTTCAACAGCGGTGTCGAAGAGCCGAATCCCGGTGAAGACCGCTACCTTGCCATCAGCCCGAAGGAAGTGCCCACCTACGACAAAAAGCCGCAGATGAGCGCGCCCGATCTCACCTTTGAAGTGATGCGCCGTCTGGAAAGCTACGACCTCGTCATCATGAACTACGCCAATCCCGACATGGTAGGTCACACTGGCGTCGTCGAAGCAGGCATCCACGCCTGTGAGACCATCGATCTCGGCGTGCGCCTCATCGTGCAAAAGGTGCTCGAACTCGGTGGCAAGCTCTTCATCACCGCCGACCACGGCAACTGCGAGCTCATGCGCAATCCTGATGGATCACCGAACACCGCGCACACCACGAATCTCGTCCACGGCATCTACGTCGCTGCTGATGCGAACAGCTACACCGTTGCCAACGGCAAGCTCGCTGACATCGCCCCGACGCTGCTCGACATGCTCGGCGTGAAGCCCTCGGCCGAGATGACCGGGAAGAGCTTGCTGGTGAAGAAGTGATAAGTGATGCAGGCACTCTTGCCTGCAATTCGAATCACCCAGGATATTCGTGCGGGCAAGGTGCCCGCATCACTTTAACTCCCAGCGCTGCTCATAGGTATATTCGTGCGCAGACAGTCCGGCCTTCACTGGATTGTCTGCGATGTACCGTTGAAACTTCTTCAACGAATCCATCCCACGCACAATGTGATCGAAGGATTCGTCCATCCAGAGCGCACCGTGGGCACCCAGCCGCGCATTGATTCTGCGGGCGCTGGCTCCCTTCGCTGCTCCGAGGAGTTTGGAAGCCGGTGAAACGACCAGGGGTCTGATCAACGCATGCACGTGGTTTGGCATGATGACATAATCTCGAAGCTCGTACAGCTTTTCATCGTTGTGCATAAGGCTTGCAGTGATTTCGTCACGAAGTTCCGGTTGTTTAAGTACACAGGCTCCGTGGCCGGCATCCAGCCAACGTTCCAAGCGCATGGTGAATCGCCGATGATAAACACGCTCCATTTCAGGAGGCCACGGCGGTGGATTGGCTGCCGGCCAGGTGGTTATGTCGTCATTCCATCGCCTTGCCACTTCCAAGGGGACTGAATCAGCCAGACGGAATGTCACAAAGTAAATGGCGCCGGCCTGAGTGAGATGCGGAAGCCGCCGCTGGGATTTGGCAACAGATGCCCAGTCAAAGGGAGTGAAGTCGGCGCTCGTGATGTTGCGCATGCAGAACAACAAAGGATGGGGGCGCACTTGCCGCAAGCCTGAAGTGATGCAGGCACTCTTGCCTGCAAGCGCATATCGTGAGACACTCGAATTGCAGGCAAGAGTGCCTGCATCACTTTACCCACATGCGCCTTCTCTTCCTCTGCTCCCGCAACCAATGGCGCAGCCCGACGGCGGAAAAGGTGTATCAAAACGATCCGCGTGTGGAAGTGCGCAGCGCTGGCACCAGTGCTTCGGCGCGCTGCCGTGTTTCGCAGAAGCTGCTGCTGTGGGCGGATCGTGTGATGGTGATGGAGCATGCGCACAAACAGCGGCTGCGGGAGCAGTTTCCTGAGATCGTGCGCGATTTGCACATCGACGTGCTCGACATTCCGGACGACTACGAGTTTATGAATCCGGAGCTGGTGGCGCTGATTCGGGAGCGGGTGGAGCCGCTGCTAGAGCGCGGACTTTAGAGCATGCCGCCTGCCTGATCGTAGGATGGGTGTGGCGACAGCCCGCCCGTCTGGCAGCGTACGGCAAACGCACAGGCGTGCGAACGTCCTCGCGGTCGGGCGGTTTGGCGAAGCAGTCTTCGAGTGTTGAAAAAGCGCTGGACGCCAAACACACCCAACCTACGGACGGAGTGCTCTCAAGCCGCCTTGCGCTGCGGCACCAACTGCAACAAACCCACCACGTGCTCCCAGCGGCGGATGGCGGTGTCGATGAGGAAGATCATCAGCAGGGCGAGCAGCAGGGAGGGCCAGAGTTCTTCATACTGCACGGCCTTGGTGGTTTCGAGATTGGGCAGGCGTTTGGCTTCGGTGAGGTAATCGCCGCCGGTGATGCGTACGGCCTCCTTGAGCAGTTCTTCATTCACGGTGCCGAGGCTGGCTTCGGTGGAGGGATTGTGAATGAGGCCGGTGGTGACCATCTCGGCACCGAACTGGGCGCGGATGAGATACACACCGGCCTGCGTTGGTTTGAAGTCTGCCACATAGGTGCCGGGCGCATCCTGGCGCAGCGTTAGTTTTTGCACGGCCTTCAGCGGCGCACCCAGAGCATCTGCCGCCACGTGAAACACCTCGGCGGCGACCGTGGCGTTGTTGGCGCGAGTGCCGGCGTCGGCGAGGAGATCGACACTGATGTGTGCGTCATCGCCTTCCATGCGTGCGGAGAGATCCATGAGGCGTCCCTGCGGGGCGCGGGCGGTTTCACGCAGCACCTGGGACCAGAATCGACCGTAGCCGCTCCAGCGTGCGATCCACAGCGAGGCCCAGCGGCTCTTCGCATCTGAGGTGAAGGCGGTGGCTTTGCCAAGACCGAAGCGCCAGTGCGCGAGCAGGGGATCTCCCGTTTCGGTGACGAGCGGCACCTGCGCCGAAGTGCGGCGCGTGGTTTTCACGTAACCGAGCAGCTCGGGCGAATCCCACTTTTCAAATCCGGCGAGGATGGGATCTTTTTCCTTCAGCTCAGGCATGAAGGGCTCCTCACGGATCATGCGTCCGGTGTGCATGAGGGTGTCCTGTGTGAAGATGCGGGTGATGCTGCTGGCATCCATCGTGGAATACGACTGACCGCCGCCGCTGGAGGCGATGGCCTGCAGCAGCGCCACATGCGAGCCTTCGCCGATGGCGACGGTGGAGATCGTCAATCCTTCGCCGCGACATTGCGTGGCAAGTTGTTCGTAGCCGGAGCCTGCGGTCTGGCCATCGGTGAGGATGATCATGTGCTTCACGCGGGCCTTCGTGCGCAGCAGGGCCTCGCGCCCGAGCTGAAACGCCGGCAGCAAATTGGTGCCGCCACCGGAGGCGATGGCGGCGATCTGACCGGACACCGCATTCGTGGAGGTCAGTCGCGTCATTGGCGCGACGACGTGGGCCTCCGAGTCAAAGGCCCACACGCCGAGGGAGTCGTTGTGCCCGAGCACTTCCGCCGTGGCGATGGCGGCGCTCTTTGCCATCTCGAGTTTTTCTCCGGCCATGGAACCAGAGCGGTCCAGCACAATGGCGACGGCGGCGCTTTGCTTTTCTTCCTCGTCGGGTGCCTTGAGCCGCACGGGCAGCACTTCTTCAATGGGGGTGCGATAGTACCCACCCACGCCGAAGGATCCTGGTCCGCCGAGCATGATGAGGCCGCCGCCGAGTTTATCGACGTAATCGCGCAGCGCATTCATGAGCGGCTCGCCAAGCTGATGCGCGGGAACGTCAGAGAGGACGACCCCATCGTAGCCGCCGAGCATTTCAAACGTGATCGCGAGATTGCCCGGCTGACGCATGTCGAGCTCGATGCCCTCCTTCTCCATTGCCTGCATGAGGTAACGGCCTTCGGCGGCGTCGGATTCGATGTAGAGTAGCCGCAGCCTTCCGCGCACATCGACGATGGCGAGGGCGCTGTCATTGCCGGGCAGTGTGTCGCCAGCGATTCCTTCGAGCACCGCGCGGTATTGGAAGGTGTTGCGTGTGGATGGAGTGCGGCTGAAGACGATCTCCTGCGTGGCGCCGGGCTTGAGCGTGACGGGGCGCTTTTCCACCTCGATCCCGTTTTCGTAGAGCTTCAGGGTGCCCGTGCCTTCGATGGTGCTTTCAAAGGCCGCCTTCAAACTCAGGCTGGCTCCTTCAAACAAGCGTGTGCGATTCGGCGTGAGGGAAAGCATGCGTGCATCTGGGCGATTCGGGCCCGCCAAGGGCAGCGCGTGCAGTTTGATGCCGGAGACAGCCGCTTCGCGGGCTGCATCCAGCAGGCTGCCGCGTGTTTCATGGCCATCGCCAATGATGAGGATGTTGCGGCTGGCACCCGGTGGAAACAAAGCCTCTGCGTATTCCACGGCGGCGGCGTAATGGCTGTCGCCACCGTTTTGTTTTTGCCATGCGGCCTGCATGGCGGGCGTGCTGCCTGCTGGCAGGAGCTCGGGCTGCGAGCCAAGTTGAACGACAAAGGAATCAATCCCGCTGCCTAGCCCCGAACGCACGCGGGCCGCTTCAGCGAGTGATTTCTTGAATCCTTCCTCACCCATGCTCTGGCTGGCGTCGACGATGATGCCGAGCGCCTTGCGCCCCGTCTGCGTCACACGGGCCGGTCCGGCGAGCGCGGCGATGGCAAGCATCACGCCGATGGCGCGGGTGACCAGCAGCAGGCGTTTCCGCAGTCCGGTCATGGGATGCGATGAGCGCGATTCGATCCACAGCAGCAGGGCGACTGCGGGCAGGATGAGCAGAAGGAGTTTTGGCGATTCCCAGTCCAAGGTCGTTGAGGATAGGCTTGCTGACTGTCAGGGCAAGGGGTGTCAGAGAAAAAGGCGGCATGTCAGGAGCAGCACGGGCAATCCTGCCCGAAGCTGAGCGTTCCGAACACGGGCAGGATTGCCCGTGCTACTTCA
>JAPLUN010000434.1 GCA_026397715.1 Verrucomicrobiota bacterium | reverse complement strand
GCATCTTCCTTCATCAGCACCAAGTAGGGACGGCAAAAGTCCCATTCGGCATCACTGACGTCACTGGTGTAGGTGGCTCTTGGTTTGTGGTTCGCGGGTTCCATCCCAAGCTTATTGCTTGGACCCTCACCGGTGTACAGCACTTTTTAAAGTTAATAACAGGCTCTAACACGCTCGCCAGCCTGACCTTCAATGGCAACGGCGGCACGGGCACCATCACGATCGGCACAGGAACCACCATCCTGGCCGGGACTGCCGCGCGCAGCATTGGCAATGCCACGAGTGTCTCTGGAGACTTCACCTTCGGCGGCACGACCTCTACGAACAATCTGACTCTCGTCAATACGATGACCCTGGCGGCGGGTGCTCACACCATCACCGTCACCAGCCCGCAAGTCACCGCTACTATCAGCGGCCAGATCACCGGCGGCACAAACCTGACCAAGGCGGGCGCGGGCACCTTGATTCTCAGCAGCGCCACGGCCAACAACTACGGCGGCTCCACCACCGTCTCTGGCGGCGTTCTCCAACTCGGCCTCGCGGCGGTGATTCCAGATGCTTCGGCCCTCATCGTGGCCGCAGGCGCTGCACTTGATCTCAATGGCAAGGCTGAAACCCTCGGCACGCTCGCAGGAGACACCACCACCACCGGCGGCATGATCACCAATTCAGTCTCTGGCACCTCGGCCACGCTGACCATCGGCGCAGACAACACCAGCACAACGTACGCAGGCATCCTCACCGACACCAAGGCAGGCGTGGCCACCACCGGGAATCTGCTCCTGACCAATACCGGCACGGGCCTCCAGACACTCACCGGAAAAAACACCTACAGCGGCGCCACCACCATCGGCGGTACCGCAGGCGGATTGCAGATTCAAAACACCGGCAGCAACACCTCCGCCACACTGGGCAACACCGCCATCACCGTCGGTTCCGGTGTGTCACTCATGGCCACGGTGGCCAGCGGCGCTCCCACCACGGTCATCAATATCGGCAGCACGACCGTCACCACCGAAGGGGCCAGCGTGACTCTGAGCGCAGGGGCCAAGCTCGACATGCGCGACAATGCACTCGGCACTTTCAACATCCTCGAAGGTTCCACCTTCGGTCTCAATGGCCTGACGGCATCCGCAACTTCGACCCTCTACTTTGACATCGGCAGCGTGTCCGCCGTCTCCGGCGTCTATGGCGGTGCTGACAAGATCACGATCACCAAGAACGCCGCCATCACCTCCGGTGCCACGATCAATCTCAACGCCGTCACCGGCGCCACGGGCATTGCCACTGGCGTCATTCAGCTCATCACTTCAGGCGGCGGTTTCACTGGTACAGGCACCAACAACTTCACCCTCGCCAATCCGACCCTCACACTCTCTGGCGCCTGGGGCAGCAAGATCTACAATCTGACACTCTCGGGCGTGCAGGACACCACCACGCAGACCGCGCTGAACGTCACCATCGTGGCCCCGACCACAGCCTACTGGTCCGGCGCGCTCGATGGCAGCTGGAGCACCAACAACGCCGGTGGCGTGACCAACTGGCGCACCGATGCCACGAGCAACGTGGACACCCAGGCCACGCCGGACGCGACCACCAATGTGTTCTTCAACACCACCACTCCCGTGGCCGCCAACCTCACCACGAGCAATCTCACCACCGCCACCTCCATCGCCAGCCTCACCTTCACCAGCTCCGCCACCGGCGCAGTGACCATCGGCAACAACGGCATCAGCGCCAACACCCTCACCATCGGCGCAGTCGGCATCACCCACAGCAGCAGCTCAGGAGCCAGCACCCTCGGCATGAGCGTCATTCTCGCTGCCTCACAAACCTGGACCAACAACAGTACCAACGCCCTTGCGGTCAATGGCTCCACCATCACCGGATCAGGCAAAAACCTCACCGTCGCTGGCACCGGAGACACCACCATCGCTGCCGCAGTGCAGACAACCACCGGCGGTGTGACCAAGCAGGACTCCGGCAAGCTGCTCCTCACCGCGACCAACACTTACGCGGGAGCCACGCAGGTTACCGGTGGCAATCTGCAGGTCGGCTCAGGTGGCATCGGTTCTGCCTCTTCCTCCGCCGTCACCGTCTCAGGCGCGGGTACCACGAGCACCGTCTCCGGAGTCTCCGGTACACCGGTGACCACTTCCATTGTTTCGGCGAACCAACTCGCCGCTCCTACACTCTCCGGCACCGGTTCCGTCGGCGCGGTGACCTTGGGCAGTCTCTCGACCGTTGGTGTCCTCCGTCCGGGGGATGCAGCCGGCAGCACTCCAGGCATGCTCACCCTCACCGGCGCGCTCACCGTCAATTCCGGTTCGCAGATCCAGTTCAGCGTCACTTCCAGCAGCCACAATGCCGTGAGCCTGGACTCCGGCTGGGACTCGGCCGTGACGGCTGCTACTTACCTCGGCACCCACGCCACGGCTGGAGGCGGCACACCCGATTCCATCTACACCCAGTGGAACACCGTCGGCGGCACCTACAGCTCGCTCAGTCTCGCAGGCCAGACCCTGAGTCTCGGAGCCAGCGTCGGCGGTACACCCACCGTCCTGATTCAGACCGCAGGAACTGCCACCCTGGCCTGGGGAGACATCTTCAAGTTGATGGACTGGTCCTCGGTCGGTTCCGGCACCGCAGGCAGCCTCGGTACCCCTCTGGGTAGCTCCGCATTCGACACCGCGAACGATCTGGTCCTTCCCGAACTCAGCTCCGGCCTCCTCTGGGACACCTCGGCCTTCTCCAGCTACGGGATCGTCGTCATCGTCCCCGAACCCGGCCGCATGGTGCTCATCCTCTTCGGTCTCGCCGCCCTCTTCCTCCGCCGCCGCAGGACTCAGGCAAGATCCATCGGATGAAAAGAAGTGCGCAGGAGTCAGTGACGAGCCACGTTATCAGACTCATGCGAAAACCTCGAGCCGCTCCTGTTCTTCTCCTCACCCTGGCTTTGCTGGGCTGTGTCGTCTGGGCGGTGGAGCAGGGCAGTGAAGGCGGGCGTCCCACCCAGTTCGGCGTCAAGGATGGCAGCGTACCCGAGGATCCGCGTGACACCCGTCGCGGTCAGGAGGAGGGCTACCCCACCTGGCCGGTGAGCAAGGAACTGCCCAACGACACCTTCACCTTCGCACGCATCCGCTACAATTCGATGAGCCACGGCGGACGCGGCTGGGGTAGGGGAAATCGCAAATGGTCCACGGACTATCCCGATTCCGACATGAACATGTCCTACCGCCTCCAGCAACTCACTTCGCTGCAGGTGAATCCGAACGGAGCCATCGTCGACATCGATCCCGAGCAGTTCCGTCATTTTCCTTTCCTCTACATGATCGAGGTCGGCGACATCGACATCACCGATGACGAGGCCAAGACCATGCGCGAGTACATGCTCAACGGCGGCTTCATCATGGTCGACGACTTCTGGGGCACCCGCGAGTGGGACAACTTCGAAGTCGCGCTCAAGCAGATCTTCCCCGACCGCAAGATGGAGGAGATCCCGCTGGAGCACGAAATCTTCCACATGGTCTTTCCAATCAAGGTGAAGCCGCAGATCCCGCACATCCGCTTCGCCGAGTACGTGATCAATCAGGGCATCACCTATGAGTTCGACAAGCCCGGCTCCGAGCACGTCCACTATCGCGGCTACTTCGATGACAAACGCCGCCTCATGATGGTCATCTGCTGGAACACCGACACCGGCGAAGGCTGGGAGCAGGAAGGCAGCGATCCTTGGTACTTCCGGGAGTTCTCGGAGAAGTACGCCTACCCCCTTGGCATCAACATCATCTTCTATGCGCTTACGCATTGATATGATCCTTTGACCAAGCTTTGAACGTGTTAAGTTTCATCCCAATCAATGACAAAGGAAGAGAGTGAGCTTTTTCCTCATCAGGAACGCCAAACCTATGCAGAGCTGCTCGCCCCATATCTTCGTGGCGTCACCCGGCAGTCACCCATTGATTGGGATGCAATTGAACTGGACCTGGGGGTGAAGCTTCCGGCTGCTTACAAAGCACTGTCAGAACTTTTGCCCGCTGGCTTTCTCGGAAGCGGAATATCATGGTTGTCACCTGTATCGCCGCTAGCCAGTTTTCGTCTGGATTTCAAATTCCTTATGGATAGGGAAAAGATGCTGGCTGAAATATCAAATATCCAACTTTATCCCGCAGTTCCTGGGTACTTGATGTTTGCTCAAACCTCGGCGTCCATTGACTGGGCGTATGAAGTCAGACAAGATCACACCAAGCCGTCAGTCTGTGATTCTCATGTAACTCTTATCGACTGGGATCATGGCGTTGTGGAAAAGACGGGCGTCGAAGTGGACGAACTTGTTTACCGATCCCTAACCCACAGGCCAAAGCTCTCGGGCGAGCTGTCAGGACTTATCCACGAACTCTTTTTTGCAGACCCTTCGTTCCAGCTCTTCCGCCCAGTGTAGCATAGTTCTGCTCTAGTGCGGCGTCGCGCGGCGGCAAGAGTGGTCAAAAAGAAGAGAAGTAAGGTGCCTCCTTATCATTGGAGCGTGCTGGAGGGATTAGGTCGCTGTCCCGGAGGGAGCTGAAAGCTCTCGACTGCTTTTTAAAAGCAAAAAGGCCAAGGCTGCGCGCCTTGACCTTTTTGACAATTCTTGACTCTTTGACCGCTCTCTGCGGCATCAGCTTTACGCCGCGCCTTCGAGCTGGGCTTCGCTCTTCTTCTTCTCGCGCTGGCGCTGGCTGGAGTCCAGCGTGCGTTTGCGCAGGCGGATGCTCTTGGGGGTGCACTCGGCGAGTTCATCGGGGGCGATGTACTCGATGGCGCGCTCCAGGCTGAAGCGGACTGGTGGGGAGAGCGCGATGGCCTTGGTGCCGCCGGCTTCACGGAAGTTCGTCAGGTTCTTGCTGCGCGTCGGGTTCACGGGCAGATCGTCTGCACGTGGGTTTTCACCGATGAGCATGCCGTCATAGACGAGCTCGCCCGGGCCGATGAAGAGCTTACCGCGAATCTGGATGGTATCCAGGGCGTAGCTGGTGGCTTCGCCGCCTTCGGTGCTGACGAGAGTGCCCGTGGAGCGGGTCTGCATCGGTCCGGCATGCGGGGCGTACTCCTTGAAGAGATGGCTGTGAATGCCGTGACCACTGGAAAGGTTCATCAATTCAAACTCAAAGCCGATGAGGCCACGAGTCGGCACCACGGCCTGCAGGGTGGTGCGTCCGGCGTGGGCGTTCATATCCTCCAGCTTGCCTTTGCGCTCGTTGATGCATTTCATGATCGGGCCGAGGTATTCATCCGGCACGTCAAGGAAGAGGGTTTCAAACGGCTCACACAGCACATCGTCGATGCGCTTCATGATCACCATCGGGCGTGAAACGAGCACTTCGAAGCCTTCACGGCGCATCTGTTCGACGAGGACGGCGATCTGCATGGCACCACGGGCGCTGACATCAAAGATGCCGGCGGTGTCGGTGTCCTTCACGCTGATCGTCACGTTCATCTTCTGCTCGCGGTCCAGGCGGTCGCGGATCTTGCGGGAGGTCACGTGTTCGCCTTCGCGTCCGGCCAGGGGGCCGTCATTCACTGCGAACTGCATGACGATGGTCGGAGGATCGATGGCCACGAAGGGCAGGGCAGGGGCGTCTGCCGCGCCTGCCACAGTCTGGCCGATGTCCACGTCTTCAAAGCCGGAGATACCGACGATGTCACCGGCGATGCCTTCCACGGAGTCCGAAGTGGTCAGCGTGGTGTATTGGAACACCTTGGTCACTTTCACCTGCTTGGCTTTCTCATCTGGCGTCTTGCCCAGCAGGAAAACGCGGTCACCCAGCTTCACGCTGCCACGGGTGACTTTGCCGATGGCCACACGACCGACGAAGTTGTCCCAGTCGATGTTGGAGACGAGCATTTCAAAGCTGCCTTCGACTTCGGCTTTCGGGGCCGGGATGTGCTCCACGATTTTGCCCAGAAGGAAGGTCATGTCATGCTGCTCACCGGTCGGGGAATCCGTCACCCAGCCTGCACGGGCGCTGCCATACAGGAAGGCGGCATTGAACTGCTCTTCGGTGGCGTTGAGTTCGAGGAACAATTCGAGAACCTTGTCATGCACCTTCTGCGGTTCGATGTTCGGGCGGTCCATCTTGTTGATGAGCACGATGGGCTTGATGCCCTGTTCCAGCGCCTTCTTCAACACGAAACGCGTCTGCGCCTGTGGGCCGTCATAGGCGTCCACCACGAGCATCACGCCGTCCACCATCTTCATCACGCGTTCCACTTCGCCGCCGAAGTCGGCATGGCCGGGAGTATCAACGATGTTGATGATGTGGTCGTTCCAATGAACGGAAGTGTTCTTCGCCTTGATGGTGATGCCCTTTTCCTTTTCGAGGTCCATGGAGTCCATCGCGCGTTCGGCGATGGCCTGGTTTTCGCGGAAGTTGCCACTGGAGCGCAGGAGGCCGTCAACGAGCGTGGTTTTGCCGTGATCGACGTGGGCAATGATGGCGATGTTGCGAATTTTATCAGGGGTCATGGGCAGTTTTGAGGGGAGGGGGGTCGCGAGAATAGCAGCCACAGAGCCATAGGCAACCGATTCGCTGCACCCGTTTTGGCACTTTTGAAAGACCGGGGGCGGGGCTGGCGCGCTTGTGGAGCAGGTTTCTGCCCAAAAATTCAAGCTGAGCCGCAGTGATCGTGGCGATTTCGTGAGGTCACCGCTACTGGCCTGCTGAGTGGTTTTTACGCAGTCTAGGCATTCGAAAAAGAGTTTCAGCGGCGGCGTCTTGCCACGAGCAGCACCAGACTCAGCCCCAGCAGCAGCACGCGGGAAGGCTCGGGCACATTGGCCGCGACGATGGAGAGATTGCCCGCGCTGGTGAAGGCGCTGAAGTCCCAGGCAAAGCCGGTGCCGGTGAGGTCGGGCAGGATCAGCCCGGCTGGTGTGTCGCCATGGCCATAGACCAGACCGGTGGAGTTGTAGCGGCTGTCAAACGTGGGCGCAGCGCCCAGTCCCGACCAGTCCAGCAGATGGAACGTGGTGGCGGCCGGAGTGAAGGCTGCGGCGGTGATGGTGAGGTTCCCGTTGAAATTGACGGTGGTGCTCCCGGTGCCGGTGATCTGCAGCATGTCCGAGGTGCCGCCGGGATTGATGCCGAGGATGATCGTGCTGCCTGCCTGAAAGTCGATGCTGCCCGAGCCTGTGGCCGGGGTGAAATGCAGTGTGCCGTAGCCGCTTTGCGCCGCGCTGTCGCCCGCTTGAACTGTGGAGCCGCTGGCTGCGGTGAAGCTGCTGCCCTGCACGTAGCCGGTGCCCTGCAAGACGCTGCCTGATTGCACACTGACCGCGCCGGTCCCAGTCTTGCCTGCGCCGTTCACGCCGACTTGCAGCGTGCCGCCGCTCACCACCGTGGCGCCGGTGTAGGTGTTGGCGGCAGTGAGGGTGGTGGTGCCCGTGCCGACCTTGGTGAGGCCATAGGCTCCGGAGATGACGGCATTCACCGTCAGGCTGCCGCTGCCGCCGACGCTGGAGTCGGACGCGAGCGCCACCGAAGTGACGTTCGCCGTGGCAGTCGCACTGCCGCCGGTGACGGTCACATTCGGCACACTGGTGTAGCCGCTGCCGCTGCTTGTGAGGTTGGTGCCGTTGAGCACGAAGTTGCCATCCACAACCGTGGCCGCCGCGCCCGTGCCGCCGGTGATGCTCACCGTGGGCAGCGAGGTGTAGCCCGTACCACCATTGATCACATTGAGACCTACAATGGTGAAGTGCGTGCTGTTGCCAGCGCCGGTGGGATTGGTCCCGGCAGACAGCACCGTGCCACCGGTGAAGGTGAGCGAGGGCGTGCCGGAAAATCCGCTGCCAGCAGTCAGCAGCGTGATGCTGGTCACCTTGCCCGTGCCATCCAGGTTCGCCGTGGCCGTGGCCCCGTTGGAAAGCGTGACCGTCGGCGCGACGCTGTACGTCGTGGTGCCAGAGGTGATCGTGTATGAGGCCGTGGTGACGCCCATGCTCGCTGTGACCACCGCCCCCGTGCCCCCGCCACCCGAGACGGTGACCACTGGCGCAAGCACATAGCCGCTGCCGCCTGCGGTGAGGTTCAGGCTCGCGGAGCTGAGCCCCAGCAGCGCCGTGGCCGTTGCGGTCGTGCCTGAAGTCGGTGCGTCCAAGGTCACCGTGGCTCCCACGGACCACCCTGCCGTGGTGGCGGAGGGAACAGTCAACGACGCAATGCCGCTGCCGATGCTGGCCGCCGTGCCGCTGTTGTTCACCAGCGCCCCGCCGTTGCTCACGCCCGTGCTGTTCAGGGTGATCACTCCCTGCACATTGGACTGCCCGTTCAGATCCAGTGTGGCTCCGGCGTTCACCACCGTGCCTGCCGCGCTGGTGGCCAGCGTGGCGCCGTTGTTGCCCAGTGCTGCGGCATTGCCCAGAGCCAGCGTGCCCTGCGCCACCGTCGTGCCGCCTGTGTAGTTGTTCGCACCACTGAGCACAAAGGTGCCTGCGCCATTCTTGATGAAGCCCAGGTTGTTGCTTGCTCCCGTGTTGTTCGTACCCACACCGCCCAGCGTGCCGCTGTAGCTCTGTGTGCCGGCGGCCACGTTCACACTCAGCAC
>JAPLUN010000247.1 GCA_026397715.1 Verrucomicrobiota bacterium | reverse complement strand
CAGAGAAAAACCGCCTCAAGCCCGGGCTGGCACGCGCCCACAAAAAAGGCGGGACCTCGCCGGCCCCGCCCTCCTTAACTTTAGCGAATTTTCCCGGGCGGTTTTACACCAAGCACTCGGCGATCTGCACCGCGTTCAGCGCCGCCCCTTTGAGAAGCTGGTCGCCCACGACCCAGAAGGCCAGGCCATTGTCCAGCGCGCAGTCCATGCGGATACGGCCCACGGCGCAGTTGTCACGCCCCGCGATGTCGAGCGCCAGCGGATACTGCTTGGCGGCAGGATCATCCAGCACATCCAGACCTGGAGCCTTGCTGAGCACTTCACGCGCCGCGTCCACCGTCACAGGCTTTTCAAACTCCGCGCTGATGGCGATGCTGTGCGCACGGAAGACCGGGATGCGCACGCAGGTCACCGACGCACGGAACTTGTCGTGGTGCATGATCTTGCGCCCCTCGTTTTCCATCTTCATCTCTTCCTTCGTGTAACCGGAATCGAGGAAGGAATCCACATGCGGGATCGCATTGAAGGCGATCTGGTGCGGGTAAACGTGCGGCTTGCTGTCCAGCTTCGCTGCGTCCCAAGCGCGGTTTTCACTCGCCCATTCGCGGGACTGGTTGGCCAGCTCTTCAATCGCCTGAGCGCCCGTGCCAGACACCGCCTGGTAGCTGGAGGCAAAGATGCGCTTCACGCCAAACGCCTGATGCAGCGGATACAGCGCCATCAGCGAGATCGCCGTCGTGCAGTTCGGATTCGCGATGATACCCTTGTGGCCCTTCACGTCCTCAGCATTGATTTCCGGCACCACCAGCGGCACGCTCGGGTCCTGGCGGAAGAAGGAGGAATTGTCCACCACCACCGCTCCGGCTTTAACCGCATGCGGCGCAAAATCACGCGAGATACCGCCACCCGCGCTGAACAGCGCGATGTCGATCCCCTTGAAGGAATCCGGGGTCAGCTCCTGAATGGTGATGTCTTCACCCTTGAACTTCAGCTTCTTCCCCGCGCTGCGTGCGGAAGCAAGGAGGGTAAGCTGGCCGACGGGAAACTTGCGCTCTTCCAGGCAGCGGATCATCTCCGCGCCCACAGCGCCTGTGGCTCCGACGATGGCGACATTCTTCAGGGTGCTCATGGTATTCTACTAGCGGGGGGGGGTTGGTTCAAAGGGGCCGCGATAGTAAGGCCTCACCCGCCGGATGCAAGGACGGGTAAACAGGGGTGAAGCCTCCCTTGCACCATTGTGTGCCTCCAAAAATCGTCCTCGTACTCGTTCTCCTACTCGTCCTCGATCAAACCGCATCGCCACACCTTGCGGGTTCGAGCCTTTTTTGCACCTTCGCTCAATTGAATCGTACTCGATCAAAACGTCCCATTTAAAACATCAAGCGGCTCCGCAACCCGCGTAAGCCTCCCCGTGCATAGTTCGGGATTTAGCCTGTCCGGTTCCGGCTCTTCGTATTGTAGTCCCGGGTTCGCTTCGCGGCTTCGCAGCAGCCGGTTCCGGACAAACGTCCCTAGCCACCCACAGCCTGTCGAGCCCGCTCTGATTCGTCCTCAATCCACCTCCCCAAAAACTCTCGTCTTGACTTCGTGTGAATAATACACATTACTTCGTGTGTGAAACACACCTACGAATACCCAAGAGCCGCCCTCACCGTGGACTGCGTCGTCTTCGGCTTCGACGGCGGCGCCCTCCAGGTCCTCCTCATCCGCCGCGGCCTCGCCCCCTTCAAAGACCACTGGGCACTCCCCGGCGGCTTCGTCCGTGTGGAGGAAACCCTTGATGACGCCGCCCGTCGCGAGCTGGAGGAAGAAACCGGTCTCAAGGACCTCTTCCTCGAGCAGCTCTACACCTTCGGCACCGTCAACCGCGACCCCCGCGAGCGCGTCGTCAGCGTCGCCTACTACGCACTCACCAAACCCGCAGACCACACCACCGCCGCCTCCACAGACGCCGCCGAGGCCCGCTGGTTCCCCGTGACAGACATTCCTCCGCTCGCATTCGATCACGCCGAAATCTTCGCCGCCGCCCTCACCCGCCTCCGCGGCAAACTCACCTACCAGTCCGTCGGCTTCGAACTCCTCCCCCCCAAGTTCACCCTCACCCAGCTCCAGCGTCTCTACGAGAGTGTCCTCGGCACCGAGATCGACAAACGCAACTTTCGCAAAAAAGTCCTCAGCTACGACCTCCTCATCCCCCTCAAAGAACAACACCGCGAAGGCCCCCACCGCCCCGCCCAGCTCTTCCGCTTCGATCCCGTGAAGTACGAGCGCCTGAAAAAGAAGGGATTCCTTTTCGAGATATGAACACCACTTTGAAAATCACACCCTATGCGGAGCAGGCACCGACCTGGCCGCAATCAGGCCGCCACATCATGGCACAATTCGATGCCGATACGATTGTCGTCTATCAGGCATACCGGCCTGCGATTGCTCGCTTCGCTGTCGAACATCAGCGTTTTGGCGGTGAGTTTAGTTTTTCGCGCATGAGCTGGATCAAACCCAACTTTCTCTGGATGATGTTCCGTTCAGGCTGGGCATCCAAAGAAGGGCAGGAGCACGTTTTGGCCGTGCGCTTGAAGCGCTCCTTCTTTGATGAAGTTCTCGAAACTTCGGTCGCTTCATCCTTCTCTGCCAGCCGCTATGACAGTCACGAAAAGTGGCAGGAAGCTGTCGCGCAATCCGACATCCGCCTTCAGTGGGACCCAGATCACGACCCGAACGGCAATTGTCTCGAAAGACGCGCTGTCCAGCTCGGGCTGCGGGGCGAAACTTTGCGCCGGTACGGCCAGAGTGATTTGGTCAGCATTGAAGACATCACGCCTTTCGTGATCGAACAACGGGAGAACCTGAAGGAAGGCTTCCAAGGGCTGCAAACACCCTGCGAAGAGATCTATCGCCCACACTCAACCACCGCCGCTCGTGCCGTCGGCATCGACTTATGAATCAAGAAAAAAGAATACTAGGGGGCCTCTACGGCTCACTCGTCGGAGACGCCCTCGGCGTCCCAGTCGAGTTCGCATCACGTGAGAAACGCAAGCTCGATCCCGTCATCGGAATGCGCAGCCACGGCGCGCATGGCCAGCCCGCCGGAACCTGGAGCGACGATGGTTCTCTGCTCCTTTGCTCCGTCGAAAGCCTGGTCGAAAAAAGCTTCGACCTCCAAGACATGGGCGAACGCTTCCTGCAATGGTTCGAGCTCGGACACTGGGCCGCACATGGGCTAGTCTTCGATATCGGCAACGCCACCCGCCAGGCCTTGCTCCGCATCCGCCATGGCATTCCAGCTTCAGACGCAGGAGGTCGCGAACCCTACGACAACGGCAATGGCTCGCTCATGCGCATCCTGCCCGTGGTCTTTGCCAATCTCCATCAGAACGAAAGCACTTTCATCACCCGCATAGCTCAGGCTTCCGCCATCACACATGGACACATTCGTTCACAGATGGCCTGCGTCTTCCACGGCCTCATGGTTCGGGAACTGATGCAGGAAGCATCTCCGCCCGAAGCCCTTCAAAAGGCGCAGCAAATCTTCCAACGACTTTACGCCGATAACGAAGAGTTAGGAGCCTTTCGCGACGTGCTGCGTGGCGACCTCGCAACCCTGCCTGAAATTCACATCCACTCGGGTGGCTATGTCATGGAAACCCTCACCGCCTCCCTTTGGTGCCTGCTTACCACCGATAATTTTTCTGACTGCGTTCTCAAAGCGGTGAACCTCGGCGACGACACCGATACCACCGGCTGCGTAGCCGGCGGTCTCGCAGGGGTGGTCTACGCTCTTGATGTCATCCCTGCCGAATGGCGTCAGGCCCTTCCTCGGCAGCAGGAACTGCGGGACCTTTTCTCCAAATTTGAAAAAAGCTTTTCACTCTCATGAATCTCAATACTCACGAAGATCACAACCAGCGCTTTCAACGCGCCCAGCTCTCGCTTGATGGCCTTTCTGTCGGGGATGCGTTTGGGCAGAGTTTTTTCTTTGTCACGCCAGTCACTGCTGACCAGCGTTTGGAGGGGCGCTTCATCCCTCCGCCGCCTTGGTTCTTCACGGATGACACAGTGATGGCGGTCGCCATTGTACGCAGCCTGCAAGAGCATGGAGGAATCATGCCCGATTGGCTTGCAATGGAGTTTGCCACGCAATACAAAAAAGAGCCTGATCGCGGCTACGGCGGAACCGCCCGTGGAATCTTGCAGGCCATTGGTGAAGGCATCCCATGGAAGGAAGCGGCAGGCCGCGTCTTTGATGGCGAGGGATCCTGCGGCAACGGCGGGGCGATGCGTGCCGCACCGATCGGAGCTTACTTTGCGGATGACCTCCAGCTTCTGATCTCCAATGCCAGAGATTCCGCTAAGGTGACGCATGCCCATGAGGATGGCCAGACCGGCGCGATAGCTGTTGCACTCGCTGCCGCATGGATGGCCGCTCGGCGCGATCCATCCGTGCCGCAGGGGCATGAGATGATCAGGTTTGTCCTCGCCAATCTTCCCCAAACTGAAACCTACTGGCGCATCAAGAAGGCGCTGACGCTCCCGCTGGAGCTTTCGCCGAAAACGGCCGCCTTGATTCTTGGCAATGGCTCACAGGTGATCTCTTCAGACACCGTGCCCTTTTGCCTCTGGTGTGCATGCCGCCATCCAAACGATTATGAAGAAGCCATGTGGTCAGCAGTTTCGGTCTATGGCGATATGGACACCAACTGCGCCATTGTCGGAAGCCTCGTCGCCCTCGCCACCGGCCATGACGGCATTCCTGCCGACTGGCTTGAATCGCGTGAACCTCTCAATTTGAAATTCAAATGAACCCAGCCCAAACCACCCGCACCAGCAAGTTTCTCAGTCTGGTCCTGCGGCATCAACCCGAAACCGCCCACATCACCCTCGATGCCGCAGGCTGGGTGAGTGTCGAAGATTTGCTCTCCGGCTGCGCCAAAGCCCGGCGCACCCTGAGCCGTGAAAACCTTGAACACATCGTCGCCACGAATGCTAAAAAGCGATTCGAATTCAGCGCAGATGGAACGCGCATCCGCGCCAGCCAAGGGCATTCCGTGGAGGTGGATTTGAACTATGAGTCCAAGGAACCGCCTCCGATCCTCTATCACGGCACCGCCACGCGCTTTCTCGAAAGTATTCGTGAGCAGGGGTTGCTGAAAATGCAGCGCCATCACGTCCACCTGTCCGCAGAAACAAAAATGACCATGCAGGTCGGAGCGCGTCATGGAAACCCCGTTCTCCTCACCATCCTGGCGACGGAGATGCATCAGGCAGGCCACACCTTTTACCTCAGCACCAACGGCGTCTGGCTCGTGGAACATGTGCCGGCCAGCTTCATTCGAATTTCATGAATGCCATGCTCAAAACTATTCAGGCCGACATCACCACCCTCGATGTGGATGCCATCGTCAATGCAGCCAATTCCTCCCTTCTGGGTGGCGGCGGCGTGGACGGTGCCATCCATCGTGCCGCAGGAAAAGAGCTGCTGGAAGAATGCCGCATGCTCAATGGCTGCCGCACCGGCGAGGCCAAAATCACCCGCGGCTACAACCTCAAAGCCCGTCACCTTATCCACACCGTCGGCCCCGTCTGGAATGGCGGCAAAAATGGAGAGTGCGACAAGCTGCGCTCCTGCTATGCCAACTCGCTGCGAATCGCCGCAGAGCACCAACTGGCCAGCATCGCCTTCCCCTGCATCTCCACCGGCGTCTATCGTTTCCCGGCAGATCAGGCGGCTCAGATCGCCGTGGAAACGGTACGCGAATTCATCAGCAAACCATCTTCTCTAAAACAGATCATCTTCTGCTGCTTCGCGGCGGCAGATCGGCAGCGTTATGAAGCGCTGATACAATAACTAAGCTCGTTCTATGAATGCCACTCCACCCACGAGCCTGACATACGGTTTCCGCCTGTCATGGCTCGACGCGGTAATTCTCATAGTTGGAGCGGTCTTGTCTTGGTGGCTCCATAGCCAGTCATTTCCGCACTGGTGGATCGTTCCTGCGGCACTCGGGCACTTCTTTCTCTTCTGCAATGTCTTCCTCGTATGGCGGCGCTTGGAACTGCTGTGGGCGATGGCGTTCGTACTCAATGTCGCCGCGCATGTCTTTTCCGGCGAATTGGATCCATTGCCCGCTCTGCTTTGGCAGACTCCTGTGACGGTGGCCGTCATTGCATGGCAGATGCGTTCGCCATGGTATCACGGCATCTTCGCAGAACAGCTCAACCCTCGAATCAAGGAGTATCTCAACTCAGAGCTGCCATGAATTCATCACAACAAGAGCAAGCCATTCTTGGCTGCCTGCTCGGCACTGCGGTGGGCGATTCTCTTGGTCTTCCGTCTGAGCGCTTGTCTCGCAAGCGTGTGGCGGCGATGAAACTCGGCGAGCACCATCGGTTCATCTTCGGACACGGCATGTTCAGCGACGACACGGAGCACACGCTGATGCTGGCAGCTGCACTGATAGAGCACCCAAACGATCCTGCAGCAATGCAACGCGCACTCGGCTGGAAGTTGCGCTGGTGGTTCCTGGCCTTACCCGCTGGCGTCGGTTTGAGCACAGCAAAGGCCATCCTGCGGCTGTGGATCGGATTCCCCGCAGCGAAAGCCGGGGTTCATTCAGCGGGAAATGGAGCCGCCATGCGCAGCGCGATCATGGGTGTGGCGTTTGGCGATGATGCTGCGAAACGCCAGGCATTCGCTCTTGCCGCATGCCGTCTGACTCACACGGATCCGCGTGCTGAAGAATCCGCGCTCTTGGTGGCGGAAGCAGCTTCCATGGCCTCACAGTACCTCTCTTCGCATGAGGCGCTGACCGTTTTGGAAAAGCTCATCTTCAGCAACGAGATGAAAGAGCGCTTTGCGGCATTGAAGACGGCGTTGAGCACACAGAAGAGCGTGCTGGAATATGCGGAGGAAATTGGCTGTGGATACGGTGTGAGCGGCTTTGCGCCCAACACAGTTGCAGTGGCACTGTTCGCATGGCTGCGGCATCGCGGTGACTTCGAATCAGCTGTTCGCTCAGTCATCCAGTGCGGCGGAGACACGGATACAGTGGCGGCGATCACGGGAGCCATCTGTGGTGCCGAAACCGGAGAGGCTGGCATCCCGCGTGAATGGATCGAAGGCATCTTCGAATGGCCACGCTCGGTCAATTACATCCGCCGAGTCGCGCAAGTGTTGGTCTCAGAAAATCGTCATGCTCCGCGCTATTTCTGGCCCGCTGTTCTGCTGCGAAACCTGTTCTTTCTTGTCATCGTCATCCTGCACGGCTTCCGTCGAATGTTGCCTCCATACTAATCCATGACCACCAGCCCCCTCCTCACCGATCTCTATCAGCTCACCATGGCCGCCGGATACTGGAAATGCGGCAAGGCAGAGCAGGAGGCAGTGTTCCATTTGTTTTTCCGCAAGTTGCCCTTCTCCGGCGGCTATGCCATCGCCGCCGGACTGGGGGATGTGGTGAAGTGGCTGCAAGGCTTCCGTTTCAGCACTGCAGAGCTAGACTATCTCGCCACGCTGCCGGGGCGGGATGGCAAGCCGCTCTTCGAGCGCGGCTTTCTCGACTACCTCGCCACCCTCGAATGGCGCTGCGATGTGGATGCCATGCCCGAGGGCACCGTCGTCTTCCCCCACGAACCCCTCCTGCGCATCAAAGGCCCTCTCATCCAGGCGCAGCTCGTGGAGACGGCATTGCTCAACATGATCAATTTCCAAACGCTCATCGCCACCAAGTCCGCGCGCGTGTGCCTGGCAGCCCAAGGCGAGCCCGTTCTGGAGTTCGGCCTGCGCCGTGCGCAGGGACCGGATGGTGCAGTCATGGCCAGTCGCGCCGCCTTCATTGGCGGTTGTGCCTCCACCTCGAACGTTCTCGCAGGCATGACCCACGGCATCCCCGTGCGCGGCACGCATGCCCATTCGTGGGTCATGTCCTTCGACACCGAACTCGAAGCCTTTGAGACTTACGCCGAAGCGCTTCCCAACAACTGCGTCTTCCTCGTGGACACCTACGACACCCTCGAAGGCGTGCGCCATGCCGTGGAAGTCGGCAAACGTCTGCGCGATCGCGGACACGAACTCGCAGGCATCCGCCTCGACTCAGGAGATCTCGCCTGGCTCAGCATCGAGGCGCGCCGCATTCTAGACGAAGGCGGCTTTCCAAACGCCTTCATCGTCGCCAGCAACGATCTCGACGAGCATCTCATCGAAAGCCTGAAACATCAGGGAGCTAAAATTGGCGTGTGGGGTGTCGGCACCCAGATGGTTACCGGCGGCTCACAGCCCGCGCTCGGCGGCGTTTATAAGCTCGGTGCCATCCGCAATGCAGCGGGCGAATGGGAGCCCAAGACCAAGCTCAGCGAGCAGGCCATCAAAGTGAGCAACCCCGGCATCCAGCAGGTGCGTCGCTTCACCCTGAACGGCGAATTCCGTGGCGATGCCATCTTCGACGAGGAGCACGGCTGCCCCGCCCCCGTGGAGATCATGCACCCCAGCGATCCCACTCGCAGCAAACCCATTCCCGAGGGCGCGACCCACGAAGACCTGCTGCAACCGGTGTTTCGTGCTGGAAAACTCGTCGCCGAACTCCCCACGTTGCCGCAGATCCAAAGCCGCTGCCGCGAACAGCTCACACATCTTCACGCCACAGTGAAACGTCTCGAACATCCTCACGAATACACGGCAGGCGTGGAAAGAACGCTCAATGAGCGGAAACTGCAGCTCATTCAGAAAGCAAAACTGTGAGTGCGTCTGTAAATGCCCCGCCACTCTCGATCGCCGCCGTGGATGTGTGCTACCACGACCACGGTGCAACGGCTGCCGCCGTTCTATTTGAAAACTGGTCGGATGATCAAGCCAAGTCGCCGCACCTCTGCCACATTGCTCAGGTCGCCGACTATCAGCCCGGGCAGTTTTACCTGCGGGAACTGCCCTGTGTGCTGGCGGTTTTGAAACTGCTGCCTCAGGCGCCTGCGGTGATCGTCATCGATGGCCATGTGTGGCTGCGGCCCGGCGAGCCCGGCCTGGGATGGCATCTGCATGAAGCCACAGGAATCCCTGTCATCGGTGTCGCCAAGACTTCCTTCGATCAATCTCCGCACGCCGCGCATGTGTTCCGTGGGGAGAGCATAAAGCCCCTCTTTGTCACAGCTGCCGGCATGGACCAGCAGGACGCAGCACGTCACATCGAGTCCATGCATGGCACCTTTCGCCTGCCCACCCTGCTGAAAAGTGTGGATTCGCTCTGCCGCAGCGGCGCTCCAGCCGCAGTGGCCTCAAACAATTCTTCTCCATGAAAGCCCTCCTTCTCATCGACATCCAAAACGACTTCATGCCCGGAGGCGCTCTCGCGGTGCCATGTGCGGATGAAATCATTCCCATCGTGAATGACCTCATGCCGCAGTTTGATCTCATCGTCGCCACACAAGACTGGCATCCTGCGGATCACGGCAGCTTCGCCACCAATCATCCTGGCAAAAGCGTCTATGACCAGATCGATCTCGACGGCCTGCCGCAGACACTGTGGCCCATTCACTGCGTGCAAAACACAGATGGCGCATCGTTCGCCCCAGCACTCGACACCCGGCGCATCGCTCGCGTTTTCACCAAAGGCTTGAACCCATGCATCGACAGCTACAGTGGCTTTTTCGACAACGGCCATCGTGCACCCACCGGCATGGGCGAATGGCTGAAGGCTCAAAACGTCAGCGAACTCACCATCGCCGGCGTGGCCACGGACTACTGCGTCAAGTTCACCGTGCTCGATGCCTTGAAAGAAGGCTTCCGGGTAAACCTGATCGCTCAGGCATGCCGGGGTGTGAATCTGCATCCCGGAGATGTGGAGCACGCGTTGAATGAGATGCAGGCAGCGGGCGCAGTGATCCTGCACTGATCTCTAATTCGCCATCGCCTCCCACATCGGTTGCGTGTCGGCAAACATGCGGAAGCGTGCGATCCGGCCATCTCTCAAATCATAGACGTGGGCAACGGCGGCTCTCATGGCTTTGCCGGTGTCGGGAGCAGATCCACTATAGTGACCGAGGACAACGACGCGGTCACCAGCGGCGAACATTTCTTCTTCCGTGAAAGCGAATCCCGTCCAGCGTTTGCCGTTGGCACGAAAGACATTCTCAATCACCGCCGCAGCACCGTGCCAGGTGGAGCCGCCGGGAAAACCCGCGCTCTGCTGCCAGATGAGATCGTCGGTGCAGAGCGCGGTGAAGGAGGCATCATCTCCCGCTCGCATGGCGCGATACATTTCACGGATGGTTTCGAGCGGGGTCATGACGCGTTATTGTTACTGCGCAAGCAAGCCACCGTCCACATTCAACGAGGCACCGGTGATGAAGGAAGCCGCATCGCTGGCCAGGAAGAGCACCGGATTGGCGATCTCCTCGGAGCGTCCCAAACGGCCCACGGGATGCAGAGAGCGCATGTAGCTGAGTGTCTCTTCATTTCCACCACCCGTAAAGCGGTTCATCATGTCAGTCTCGATAGCCGCAGGTGCCACGGCATTCACTCGGATGCCCAGTTTGGCATATTCCAGCGCCGCCGCTTTCGTGAGGCCTTCCACCGCATGCTTGCTGGCCACGTAGATGCTCGCACCTGCCATTCCCACATGTCCTGCCACGCTGCTGGTGTTGATGATGACACCTACGCCCTGCTTGAGCATGACGGGAATTTCATGCTTCATGGAGGTGATCACACCCCAGACATTGATGTCAAAGACACGCCGGTACTCTGCCTCATTGGCATCCACGATGGCACCGGTGAGCTCGACGCCCGCGTTATTAAAAGCGACGTCGAGTCGACCATACGTTGCCACTGTCTTGGCCACGAGCGCCGCGACGTCAGCCTCCACGGCGACGTCCGCTTTCACAAAAGTGGCTTCACCACCTGCGGCTTTGATTTCAGCCACGACGGCCTGACCTTCGGCTTCACGCCGGCCGCTGACGATGACTTTCGCCCCGGCTTTGGCGAAGGCTAGAGCGCTGACTTTGCCGATGCCGCTGGTGGCTCCGGTGATGAGTACGACTTTGTTTTGGAATGAGGTTTGCATGGGAGTTAGATATTGAGGGATTGAGTTGAGGGGGGGGATTGAATCAGGCTTTGCCGCCGAAGGAGATATGGTCGTCGAAATCGAGGAAATCGAACCACGTGCCAATGTCTTCACGCGCGGAACCTCCCGCCTTCGCAATCTGCGCGCTGATGTACTCGCGGCTTTCGTTATCGCTGGGCACAGCAGCCTCACGGTATTCACTCCAGTGGGCGATCTCATAGTCGCTGCGTTTGTGCAGCGCGCTCTTTTCGATCCAGGCGAAGATGTCGGCATCACCCAGGTCCTTGGCCACTTCAGTTTTCAGGGCTTCATGATCGATGCCGGTGAAGCTGAGGAAGCGCTGATCCAGCGGGCAGTTGTAGTGATACTCGCCGTTTTTACCGGCAATTTCAGCGCGGCATTTGTCGAGCATGCGTGGCAGGAGGACGTAACCGCCGAGGCGGACGCGTGGGCTGCGTGGGGGACGTTGAGTGAGGTCGATGGACATGGGCTTGGTATGTGTGTTGGTTTTGTTTCGGGGAGATTGGAAGATCAGGCGGCGAGCGCAGCTTCGAGGAAGCCCTTGCTCTTCACGCCGGTGATCGTGTTCACGGGCTGGCCGTTTTTGAAAACGATGAGCGTGGGGATGGCGCGGATGCCAAACCGGGCCTGGAGATCAGGGAAGGCGTCGATGTCCACCTTCGCGATGGTCGCACGTCCGGCCTGTTCAGTGGCCAGTTGATCGAGGATGGGCGACATCATTTTGCAGGGGCCGCACCACTCAGCCCAGAAGTCCACGAGGACGGGCTGGTCAGTGTTGGCGAGGGTGGTGTCGAAGGTTTCAGTGGTGAGGGCGATGGGTTTCATAGGGGTGAGTTTGGTTTAGAATAGACCGGTCGGTTTATGGTTGGCTAAAAAGAAAATCAGGGAGTAAGCAGCGTGCGAATGAAGTTCAGTGCT
>JAPLUN010000682.1 GCA_026397715.1 Verrucomicrobiota bacterium | reverse complement strand
GCGACCGATGAGCTCGGTATGAGAGCCGTAGAGAACGTCACCTCGGTGCATGACCTGCATGCCACGATTTTGCACCTGCTGGGCATCGACCACGAGCGCCTGAGCTACTATAATAACGGCATCGAACGGAGGCTGACGGATGTCCATGGGCATGTGCTCAAAGACGTGCTGGTATGAGCCCGCTTGAGAATGAGGGGGAAAAAACGTTTGATTTCCTTCTCAAAGTCTCCACCATGCGCCTCCCCAAAACCTGACCCCATTCCCGTACCCGCACCATGGCAGTTGTCATCCGTCTCCGTCAAGAAGGCCAAAAAGGCCGTCCAGTCTTCCGTATTGTTGCGGCTGACCAACGCTTCCCAAAAGAAGGCCGTTTCCTCGAAATCCTCGGTACCTACGATCCTCAAAAGGGCGTCAAAGGTGCTGTCGTGAAGCTTGATCGCGTCAATGCCTGGATCTCCCAAGGAGCCAAGCCCTCTGACACCGTCAAGAGCCTCATCAAGCACGCCGCTTCAGCAGTCCCAGCATAAGCTGCCATGGACGCGCCGGAAGCCCTCCGCGAGTTCCTTTCGTATGTGGTGGCGAATCTGATCGACCACCCGCAGCAGGCAACCATTGCCATCGGCACTAATATCAACGGTGCCGTGGCCTATCGTGTGCAACTAGCACCGGAAGATGTGCGTCATGTCATTGGCAAGAATGGCATGACGATCAGTGCGATCCGCTCCTTGCTCAACACAGCGGCCGCCAAGCATGGGATCAAAATTTCCCTCAAAGTAGGGTCCGCACGTGAAGACGATGCGGAAGCAGCCCTCGAGATGCCTCAGGCTGAAGCCTGATCTGATCAGGCCAGCTTGCTGCCTGCCCACCAGCCGACGGCTGCGGCGGTGATACCCAGCAGAATGCTGCCAATGGCATTGAGCAGCGCGAGCCAGGAATGCTGGTTCAACATCAGCAGCCACGAGTCATTCGCGAGCGTGGAGAAGGTCGTATAGCCACCGAGCACGCCTGTGGCGGCGAACAGCCACGGGCCGCTGCCTTTTTCCTTCATGGCAGGCAAGGCGAACAGAAAGCCCAGGATGAAACTGCCGAGGATATTGGCCGCGAGCACTCCCCAAGGAAAGACGGCCTTTGGCAGCAGGCGCGCCATGCCGACGACCGTGCCATACCTCAGCACCGAACCGAGGCCGCCACCGAGAAAGATCAGCAGGATGTTCTTCATAGGATGTTGCTGATTGTGATCATATCCCCACCGCCTGCTCACGTCTGGAGCCGCCGATCGTCTGCGGAGCGATGCGCGCGCGCCACACGTAGCGCTGGAAGAGCACCTTGACCGAGGCTGTGAGTGGCACCGCCAGGATGGCACCGAGCAGACCGCCCAGCAGCAGGCCCCACACAAACACGGAAACGATCACCGTCATAGGGTGAAGCCCCACGGCCTCACCGACAATGCGCGGAGTGATAAACAGGGCATCCACCTGCTGCACCAGAGCGAAGACACCGGTCACCGCCAGAGGCATGACCCACCAAGGGTCCGCAGAAATCCACGCGCTCCCTCCCTGCACTGAGGCGATGATGACCGCCGGGATCCAGCAGAGGATGATGCCAAGATACGGGATGATCCCTGCCAGGCAGAGCGCCAGACCGATGAGCAGACCAAAATCCAACCCCACGATCATCAACCCGATGCCCGTGGCGATGCCATTGATCACACTGACAAAAAGCTGGCCACGGAAGAAGGCGACGAGGTAGCTGTTGATCTCGTTCAGGCAGCTCACCAGCTCGTCTTTGAAGGCCGAAGCCCTCAGTGGCAGGTAGTCTGACCACCGCTCCTGAATATTGGCACTCTCGATCAGGAAATAGTAGAGGTACAAGGGCACGATGATGAAGGAGAGCAGAAAGCCAAAGACACCGAGGAAACCGCCCACACTGGTTCTGAGGAAGGTCCAGACGATGCCGGGGACTTTGGGCAGCGTTGTCTTCACCCAGTCACCACGCAGCAAGGCCTGAAAATCGGCGTCCGGTGCTTCGTTGCCCTCTTTAACGGCCGGGGTTGTCCCCTGCCCTGCGGGTGCTGCTTCAGATGTAGGAGCAGGAGTCACGGTCGAGTCTGTGCGGGGCAGCAGCTTGATGTCGTAGTCCTTTTCGATCTTCGCTGAAAAGTCGATCACCGCCTTCTGAGCCTTCTCAAAATAGACCGGCACACGATCTGCCAGATGCAGGTCGGTATCATTCAGCTTCACCACGATCCACCAGCCCAGACCGCCCATGGCCAGCGTAAACACCGCAAAGGCCAGCAGCACAGAGCGCTGCCTATTTAAGCCACGCCGCTCCAGCCACTCCACGCCGGGCTCCAGCAGGTAGGCGAGCACGCCCGCCACGGCGAAAGGTACGAGAATGGGCTGCAGAAAGGCCATCACCTGCGTCGCGAGGTAGATCAGCCCGATGGCCAGCGCACCGATGATGGTGATCGACACGGCGGTGATGGCTGCCCATAACGCATTGCGCTGAAAGACGGTGGGAAGATTCTTCATAGGGAGAATGGCGCGCAGACTAGCCGTTCAGTGAGGTTTGGGTACTCCAAAGATAGCCGCAAATTGGACAGCTCGGGCTCAATGAGTATCATCGCGCACCATGTCCCGCCCTCAGCCTCAGCCCGTTGATCCCGCCGAACTGCCGCAACTCGCGCAGGCCACCATGCGTGCTGCGAAGTTTCCCATGCTTGCCACAGTGGATGGAGATCAGCCACGGGTGCGTCCTGTTTCACCGGTGCGTACAGACGGGTTCACGGTCTATGTCGCCAATTTGCGCCGCTATGGCAAGACGCACGAACTGGCGTGCAATCCGAAGGCTGAATTGTGTTACAAGGATGACCAAGACAATCAGGTGCGGATCACCGCTGCGGCTGAGATCGTCACGGAACGTCCGCTCTTGGAGGAAATCTGGGGATCCAACCCACTGCTGAGGGCTTACCTCGGCAGCATCGACAATCCTGAATTGATCATCTACCGCTTCGTCCCCAGCCAGGTGCGCTACATGCGGGAGTGGGCTTTGGAATATTTTGAAGTGCCCTTTTCGGCACATTCATAAAGTTGATACACGCGTTGGCCTGAGCTGTGCGTTCATGTCGTGGAGTGACAAACGTGCCACCAACTGTGAATAACTTCGTCTTTGTGAATAAGTTCTTGCCAGCCACTCCACGTTCTGACACTCTCCAGCAATTACCGTGATTCATTCAAATAATCACATATCGGGATCGGTACGTTTGGCTCTCCCCCGCGCCAACGAAAAGCTGTCCCCGCCTTTTTCAACGCAGGCAACCACTACACCCACTAAAACACCATGGACCGTGACGACCACCCAGCATCGGTAATCTCTTCTGTCATTTCCACTCGCGCTTCTGACCCTGGTCCTGTTTCTGTGAATTCTGCCTCTCCCTCCTCCTCCCGCCGCCGCCGCGCCAGCGCCCCGACCGCCACCAAGACTTTCGTTCTCGATACCAACGTCCTGCTTCACGATCCCGCCTGCATTCACCGCTTTGCCGAGCATCACATTTGCATTCCGGTCGATGTCTTGAGCGAACTGGACCGCTTCAAAAACGAGATGACTGAACGCGGCTCCAACGCCCGCGAAGTGCATCGGGCGCTGATGAAAATTTTCTCCAACAAGGGCGCGTCCGTCACCACAGGGGTGCCGACTGACGGCGGCGGCAGCATCCGCGTCGCTGTTTATGATCCTGCTGAGGCGCGCAAGCACGCCAGCGTGCAGGGATTTGAGCGCATCTTTCACGATCTGGACAAAGCTGACCACCGCATCCTGGCCTGCACGCTCTGGCTGAGTGAGCAGGTTTCACCGCCGGTCATTCTCGTCAGCAAAGACCTGAACATGCAGCTCAAGGCACGCGCCGTGGGCATCGAGTGTGAAGATTACCTGCATGACAAAGTGGAGCCGCGTGAGGTGGCGAATTTTGACATCGCCCGTGTGGAAGTCAGCCAGCATGAGCTGCAGCGCTTTGCGAGCAGCGGCTGTCTTTCCGTGCCAGAGACCCGCACCGTGGGGATGGTGGTGAACGACTACGCCCTGCTCACCGCCGGAGACAAAGCCACCATGCCTGCGAAGCTGAGCACCAATGGTGAATTCGTCCGGCTGCATCACACGCCGGAGTCGATCAAGGTCGGTCAGGGCCGTGCCATCAAGCCGATGAATCTGGGTCAGGCCTGCTTCCTGGATGCGCTGCTCGATCCTGAGATCAGCCTCGTCACCTGCTACGGTCAGGCAGGCACGGGCAAGACATTGCTCGCTGTCGCAGCCGCCTTGCAGCAGGTGTTTAACCGCACCTATCATGGTGTCACCGTGAGCCGTCCCATCGTTGCCATGGGTCAGACCGTTGGCTTCCTGCCCGGATCTCTGCAGGAAAAAATGCGCCCCTGGCTGCAGCCCGTCTATGACGCGCTGGATCTCCTGATGCGACCCATGGAAGGCACGCAGCAGGGACCGGCACGAAAAAAGAACCGCTTCATGCCCGAGCCGCAGCAGGTTTCCGCTCCGGCTGCGCCGTATGACCCACTCATTCAGCAGGGCGTGATCGAAGTGGAGGCGCTCTGCTACATCCGTGGCCGCAGCATTCCAGACCGCTTTTTCATCCTGGATGAGGCGCAGCAGCTCACGCCG
>JAPLUN010000236.1 GCA_026397715.1 Verrucomicrobiota bacterium | reverse complement strand
TACAGCCCGCAGGCGGAGGCGCACCTGCAATCCATCATGGGGCTGCAGACGTGGAACGCGGTGCGGGGGCTGGACTTTTTGCTGTCGTTGCCTGAAGTGGATCCGGAGCGTACGGCGATCACGGGGGCTAGCGGTGGTGGGACGCAGACGATGCTGCTGGCGGCGATTGATGACCGGATCAAGCTCTCCTTTCCATGTGTGATGGTGAGCACGGCGATGCAGGGGGGCTGCACATGCGAGAACACTTCGCTGCTGCGGATCAACACTGGCAATGTGGAATTCGCGGGGCTGTTTGCGCCTAAGCCGCAGGGGATGAACACGGCGAATGACTGGACGAAGGAGATGGCGACGAAGGGCTTCCCGGATCTGCAGAAGCTGTACACGACCTTTGGCAAGAAGGACAATGTGTTCCTGCTGCGCGGGGAGCATTTTCCACATAACTACAATGCGGTGACGCGCAGTGCCTTTTACACGTTTGTGAACAAGCACTTCAACTTGGGACAGGAAGCGCCGGTGATCGAGAAGGACTATGAGCCGCTGACGCGGGAGCAGCTGACGGTTTGGGATGAGAAGCACCCTGCCCCGAAGGCGGCGGATCCGGAGTTTGAGCGGAAGCTGCTGAAGTATATGACTGCGGATGCGGAGAAGGTGCTGAGCGAGGCGGACCCGAAGGTGCTGCGCGAGGGCATCGAAGTGGTGATCGGCCGGACGTATGACAAGGCGGGCGAGGTGGAGTGGACGCTGAAGGACAAGCAGGATCGTGGTGACCATCTGGAAATGACGGGCACGCTGACGAACAAGACCTATAACGAGGAGCTGAGCGTGGCCTGGCTGTACCCGAAGGAGTGGAACGGGCGGGTGGTGATCTGGCTGGATGACGCGGGCAAAGCGGGTCTGGCGAACAAGGATGTGAAGGCGCTGGTGAAGGGTGGCGCGGCGGTGCTGGGGGTGGATCTGCTGTTTCAAGGGAGCGAACTGGCGAAGCAGAACCGGCTGGTGGCGAATCCGCGTGAGTTTGCGGGCTACACGTATGGCTACAACAGCGCGCTGTTTGCGCAGCGTGCGCATGATGTGCTGACGCTGACGAGTTTCCTGCGGAACACGAAGGTGGGAACGCACCCGAGTCCGAAGTCGGTGTGCATCGCGGCGCTGGGTGAACAGACGGGGCCGATCGCGCTCGCTGCGCGTGCGGTGGCGGGTGAGGCGATCGACCGGGCGGCGTATGACACGCATGGCTTCCGCTTTGGGAAGATTCTTGATTACCGTGATCCGATGTTTCTGCCAGGTGGTGCGAAGTACCTGGACCTGCCGGGGATGATCAAAGTGCAGGGGCCTTACCTGAGCTGGGTGCGTGGTGAGGGCAAGGATCCGGAGGCAGGGCTGGTGGAGTGGCTGCTGAAGTAGCCGGGGCTCATGCAAAATTTGGAAGAAAGCGTCATTGATTTTGTGGCCGCCTTCACGGGGTTCAAGGCTGAGCGCATTCACCTCCACACAACGTTGTACGGCGATCTCGGTGTCGCCGGCGATGATGGCTTGGAGTTGATCCAAGCCTATGGGAAGAAATTCCAAGTGGATTTGACGGAGTTCCAATCCACGCGCCATTTTGGCAGCGAAGGATTGAGCATCCTAGCGCCGCTTTGCTTGTTATGGATGGTGCTTAGCCATCCGTTTCGCCAGAAGCGGACTTCAGAGGAGGAGTCAAACTTGCAGGCCGTTCGGATTCGTGACCTGATCACATTCGCACGCGCCGGACGCTGGATGGTCAAAGCAGATTGAAGATGCAACTGCGGCTGATGATGTGACCCAGGCCTAGGGTGGACACCCCATAGCGGATGCGAGGGGGGCCTTTTAGAGTGTGTTCACCATGAAACCCCTCCCCTTCTTCCTTTTTGCGGCAACGCTGGCTTGTTGTTGTTCTGTGTCTGCTCAAACGGGCAGCCCTCCGGCCAAGGAGGTCACGACGACGGCTCTGGGGATCAATGTGGTGCCTGATGGCGTTGTGTTTTATCTCGGCCATACGTACCTGATTCGCAATGGGCGGGCGGCTTTGGTGGATGCGATCCTGGTGCCTGAGGGGCAGGTGCTGACGCCGGAGGGACGGCTGGTGGTTTTGCCGACGGACTTCGTGGAGGATATCAGCCCGACGGTGAGGGAGGGGCTGTTTGCGATTCGTGGTCAGGCGTATTTGATTCGCGATGGCCGCATGACGCGGGTGAGTGCCGCGGTGGTGCCGGAGGGCAAGGTGCTGGCGGCGGATGGCCGCCTGCTGCCGCTGCCTGCGGACTTCAGCGGTTTTGTGCTGGATCGTGCGCCGGATGGCACGGTGCTGCCGACGCCACCGAAGCTTTCGGGGCCGCAGGTGCTGCCGGGTCAGTCCGGGATGCCACAGGTGGAGCAGGGTCAGAATGGGAAGAA
>JAPLUN010000221.1 GCA_026397715.1 Verrucomicrobiota bacterium | reverse complement strand
CATGATGGGCATGGCTGGCAGCCTCGCGGGTGCCTTCTTTGCCCAGATTCTAGGCTTCGTGATTCAGACCTTCGGATACCCCGCAGCGTTCTGCCTCGCCGCGCTACTCCATCCGATAGCAGCAATCATCCTGAGACTGGCACTCCGAAAGACCATATGACCGAAGCACTTTCCCAAGCCCTCTCCGTCTTCTCTCGACTCAACGAGCTGAGTGACGGCCTTCAACACGCCGCAAATCTTGCCTGCTCCACCTTGCGCGCCGGCCACAAGCTCCTCATCTGTGGCAACGGCGGCAGTGCCTGCGAAGCACAGCATCTCGCCGGGGAACTCGCCGGTCGTTACAAACACGATCGCCGCGCTCTGGCGGCCATCTCCCTCAACTCTGACGGTGCTGTGCTCACCTGCATCGGTAACGACTATCGCTTCGAAGATGTTTTTGCCCGTCAAATCGAAGCAATAGGCCAACGCGGCGACCTGCTCGTCGTCTTCACCACCAGCGGCCACTCACCCAATATTCTCCGCGCGCTCGAATCCGCAAAATCTCTCGGCATTGCCTCACTGGCCTTTCTCGGCCGCGATGGTGGAGCCGCAATCCACCTCGCCACTCATGCCCTCGTTGTTCCTCACCACGATACGGCAAGGATTCAGGAAGCCCATCAGTTTCTCTTACACTGCCTGATGGATGAAATCGAAAAGGAGTTGACATGATCCGCAGAGAATTCCTAGCCACCAGCATGGCCGCATTGGCAGCCGCTCCACCCACTGCCTGCGATGTCTTCGTCTACGGCTCTACGCCCGGAGGCGTTACCGCCGCCGTAGAGGCCGCTCGCCGTGGTCTACGTGTCATCCTGGCTTGTCCCCAACGCCATCTCGGCGGCATGGCCGCCAGCGGACTCTCCACCACCGATGCCGTGCGAACAGATTTGTTCGGCGGTCAGGTGGCTGAGTTCATTGCTTTGGTTCGCACTCACTACCAGCGCACCCTCGCCAATCAGCCCGAAGAGTATGCCCGCACAAAGGACGGCTGGTTCTACGAGCCCTCGGTGGCAGAAGCCGCATTTGACCAAATGCTTCAAGGCGAAAAGAGTTTGCGTTGGCTTCCCGGCCACCACCTCTCAAGCGCCACCCTCAATGGCCGCCGCATCACCAGTGTGGAACTCGACGCCCCCGATAACAACAAACTCACCATCACTGCCCGTACGTTCATCGATGGCACCTACGAAGGCGATCTCGCCGCCGCCGCTAAGGTGCCTTACCGTGTGGGGCGCGAGAGCCGCGCCGAGCATGGCGAGCGCTTCGCTGGCATCCACTACATGAACTGGCGCACAGGGCAACAGATTCTAACGCCAGACAGCGGAGAAGCCTCACCTGCCATTCAGGCCTTTTGTGCTCGTTCCATCTTTACCGACGATCCAGCGCAAAAGGTGTCAATTGAAAAGCCTTCCACTTACGATTTGCATCTTCCCGACTATCTTCCGATTCTCGACGACTTCGCCAGCGGCCGCGTCACACGTTTCGGCCGAGGCACCCAGCTGCCTCATCGCAAGTTTCAAATGAATGGCAATATCGAGGGGCTCACCAGCACCAACTTGCCAGGCGCCAGTTGGACCTGGCCCGAAGCCAGCCGGCACCATCGCGCGCGTCTCG
>JAPLUN010000698.1 GCA_026397715.1 Verrucomicrobiota bacterium | reverse complement strand
TGAAGGCCTGCCCGGCAAGGATGCCGGAGAGCAGGCGAATCGTGGTGCCTGAGTTCCCACAATCGACGGGCTTTTCCGGTGCCTTCAGCTTCATGCCGTTGCCGGTGATCGCCAGTTTCACGAGACCCACGCCTTCCACTTCCTCCAATGGCTCCATGGTGGCGCCAAGCGCCTGCATGGCATGCACGGTGCACAGACAGTCCTCGCTGGGCAGGAAGCCATCAATGATGGTCGTGCCCTTCGCGAGTCCGGCAAACATCGCGGAACGGTGGGAGATGCTTTTGTCACCGGGGACGGTGATTTCGGCGGGAATGCTTTTGAGTTTCTTCGACTTGAGGCTGGCCATGATCTTCAGACCGCCGGAAGGAGGTCGCGCAGGGCTTTGGCCTGGGCGAGAAATCGGCGGAGGGCTACTTCGTCCATGCTCTGGAGCATTTCAAGAAGCTCTCGCATGACAGATGAGGCATCTTGCAGCGCGGCCATCACCTCCGTGCGGTTTTGCATCAGAATGCCCGCCCACATGTCCGGGTCTCCCCCAGCGACACGCGTGGTGTCACGAAATCCGCCGGCGGAGCTGTCCAGCACCCGGGTATCCTGGCTCAGGGCCGCCAGCGTCGTCAGCACCGCCATGCTGTGCGGCAGATGCGAAATGCGCGCCACACAGTGGTCATGCTGCTGCGGCGTCATTTCCTGGATGCGACAGCCCAGCTTGACCCAAAAAGTGCGCAATCTCCCCAGATGCTCCGGCTTGGTATGCCCAGTCGGCGTCAAAATGCAGGCCGCTTGGTGAAACAGATCCCCCCGTGCGTTCGCCAGCCCGGTGCGCTGGGAGCCTGCCATGGGGTGGCTGCCCAGAAAGGCCGCCTTGCTGGGCAAGAAAATGCCCTCCAAGTCTCCGACCACTCCACCTTTCACGCTGCCGACGTCCGTGACGATCAAGTCATCCGACAATTCGCATCCGGCGATCTGCCGTGCAATACCCGGCATGTGCTGGATCGGCATGCACAGTACTGCGATCGATGCACCCCGTATGACCTCCTGAATGTCGATGCTGGCGATCACCCCGGGAAGCACTTGCCTGACCTCCTCCACAGCCTCGTCACGTCTGGCCCAGACACGAACCTCCAGACCAGGCATGCGCTGCTGGATCGTTTTAGCCAGTGATCCGCCTAGCAGGCCGGGACTGAAGATGGCAATGGAACGTTCGACGGACACTAAAGGGATGGAAACTGTACAAATCCGAAATGGCCGCAGACACGGCTCAGTAAAACCCCGGCATGCACCAACTCTGCTCCCGCTCCTAGGTCAGGAGAGGCAGCAGGCGGCACGGAAGATCAAGGCACACGGAAAATTTTGTTTGTGTAGGGGCAGCGTGCCTTTTGTCCGGACTGGAAGTCGCGCACGTCAATGGCCTGACCACTCGGATCAAACGGGCTTTTCACAAAGCCCGGTTTGCCGGTGATACGGGTGGCAAAGGGAATCTCCGCAGGAGCCGGAGCAGCAGGGGGCGGCGTGCTGCCCGGCGGCGTCACAGACACGGGTGGCGGTGCCGTCGTATTTCCGTTGGTTGGAGGCGGGGTGACATTGTCACCGGTCACAGGAGCATTGGGATCAGGGGGCTGAACCGCCGCCGCATTGGGATTGGTCAGATCGACTCCGTCAAAATACTGCGTCTGCTCCTGCGGCACTCCATAGCGGGGCGGGACATCCAAAGAACGCCCACGTCCTCCGCGCCCACCAGGAGGCGGCGGATTGGGGCCATAGCATGCGGTGAAGCTGGTGGCGGTCGCGATCAGCAAAGATGCCTGCAGGAGTCGTTTCATGGCGTGTTGGATTGAAGGAAAGACAGGATCAGGCATTCACGCGCATCGGCATCAGCACATACAGGAAATTCGTGCCGCTGCGCAGCACTCCGGGACTGATTTCATCAATGAGGTGCAGGTGCACTTCATCCGCGCTCAGATTGCGCAGCGGTGCCATCGCAAATTCTGGATTGAACGCGATGGTGATCGAGGCCCCCTTGTAATTGATGGCCACCGTTTCACGCGCTTCGCCGACATCCGGAGAAGTGGCCACGATTTCCACGCTGCCCGGCGTGAAGATGAATTTGATCGAATTGGATTTTTCGGTGACCAGCAGGGAGACACGTGATATGGCCCGGAGGAAGGCTTCCCTCTCCAGCGGAATACGTTCCTTAGACTCACCAGGAATCACCTGGCGGTAGTTCGGGTAGTTACCGTCGATGAGTTTGCTGACCAGCAGGCTCTCGCCCAGGTCAAAGCCGACCTGTGAACCAGTGACACGAATGGCCACCTCGCCAGAATCTCCCAACAACCGCGAAAGCTCATTCACAGCCTTCGTAGGCACAATGATGTCGATCTCCTGGCTTTGGGGGAACTCCAGTTCCTGCTCCACCATGGCCAGACGGCGGCCGTCCGTGGCGACCATCGTCAGGGCGTTGTCCTTGAAGGCAAACAGGATGCCATTGAGCACGTAGCGCGTTTCATCCGTGGAGATGGCGTAGCTGGTCTTGCGCAGGCAGTCGCGCAGCACCTGCTGCTCGATGCGGAATTCACGCGCATCATCGAAACGGGGCAGCGCGGGGAATTCCTCGCTGGTGAGGCCCAGCACTTTGAAATAACTCGGACCGCTGCGGATGGAGGCGACGTTTTTCTCATCAACTTTGACTTCGATTTCTTCCGCAGGCAATTCGCGAACGATGGTGGCAAGACGACGCGCTGGAAGTGTGGTAGCCCCTGGCTCATCGACTTCGCAGGGAACCGAACAAGTCACGCCGACATCAAGGTCGGTGGTGGTGAGTTCAAGCCTTCCATCCTTCGCCTTGAGCAGCACATTGGAGAGGATGGCGAGCGTGGTACGCGAACTGACCACATGCTGAACCTGATTGATGGCGTCCAGGAAGGATTCTTTGCTGATGGTGAACTTCATATAAAATGCCTGCTGTGGGTCGATTTGTTAACAAACCCCGATGAAACGGCAAGGATATTGAGCGGAAAAATCCGGGTGTCTAACTGCAATCTGAGTTCCTTCACTTTCGTGGCGCGTTTCATTTTCGTGGTGAAGTGGATATTCAGACCGGTTTTACCCTGCCAAACGGCTCTGGGCGACGTTGTCTGAACTACGAGTCGCTTTTAAGGCTCGTCAATCCTCTGTTTGCATTCCAGAGCCGTCGGGCTTCAAACTTTGGAAATGGCTGACTTCGGTTAAATTTATCACCAGGCAGTTCAACCGCACGGGGTTTGGTGGAGCATAGCGGGTTCGAACCGCTGACCTCCTGCATGCCATGCAGGCGCTCTACCAACTGAGCTAATGCCCCGGAAATTAAAAAAAACCGGCTCCCCTGATTTGGGGAGCCGGAGACTAGCAAAGAGCTCTGCTTTGACAAGTGCTATTTCGCTGGCGTCGATTTCTTCTTATCGCCACCTTTGGTCGCGGCGGGTTCCTGCACTGGCGCGGCTCCTGTGGCGGCGCCTGCCTGTGGCTTCGGAAGCTTTTCAAAGATCTTCTTCGCTTCGGTGATCTCTTCAGGCTTCATCTTGCCCTCGAGCTGCTTGAGCACACTGGCAGTGACGTCAATGTCGGCCTTGTTGCCGCTCTTCTTGGCGACTTCATCTGCCTGGCTGGCATAAGCCCAGGCACGGGGAAGTTCTGGAGTGCCGGGAACCACACCGACGGCATACAGGTTGGCGAGGCGCAGCATGGCCAGGGCCACACCCTGCTGGGCTGCATCGGCATAGAGACCTGCGGCCGCCAGGCGGCTCTGACGCACGCCTGCACCCTGTTCATAGAGGATGCCGAGAGCAATCTGCGCAGGGGCGAAGCCCATGTCTGCGGCGCGCTGATACCAGCCACCTGCTGCAACCACGTCCTGAGCGACTCCGGTCCCGTTGGCATAGAGGCCAGCAAGGCGGTTCATGGCCTGGGCGATGCCAGCCGTGGAAGCCTTCATGAGGAAGGTGAATGCCTTGGCAGGATCTTTGTCCACCACCGTGCCGGTTTCATAATACACACCGACGTTGTAGAAAGCTTCGGCAAGGTTGTTCTGGGCGGCAAGACGATAGAGGTCGAGGGCGCTCTTTGGATTTGGCTGGATCAGGATGTTGTCCTTGTTGTCGCGAGCACCTTTAGGGTCCTTGATGATGCCGGTTTCGAAGGCATTGCCGAGGCGGAAGAGTGCCTGAGGGTCGTTGCCATTGGCGGCCTTGGTGTAGTAGTCGAAAGCCTTGGTCACGTCCTGTTTCACATCAGCACCATCAGCACCGACACCGTTTTCATAGATCTGACCGAGGATGCGGTTCGCAGCAGCAAGGCCTTTGCCGGCAGCTTCTTCGAACATCTTCAGTGCGGCAGGCACATCCTTCTTCACCAGCTTAGGGCTTTCCTTCGTGTCAGGATCACCATTCAGAAGACGGGCACCATAGGTGCTCAGGGCAACTGCGCTGCCCTGCTTGCCGGCTTCGATGAGGTAGTCGAGAGCTTTCTGCTGGTCCTGTGGGACGCCTTCCACTCCAGCGGAGTAGATCTGTGCCAGGCCGAGAGTGGCTTCGCCGTCTCCTGCCTTTTCACCTTTTTCCAGAAGCTCCTTGGCTTTCGCTGGGCTCTTCTCCACTACCACAAGACCCTTTTCACCTTCGGTCACGCCTTGCAGATGGAGCTGGGCCAGCATGCGACGGGACACTTTGTTGTCGGCAGCTTCAGCTTCCTTGATCAGCTTGATCGCTTCCTTCACGGCATCCGGATTCTGCGCACCAGCCTGCATCAGCACCTGGGCGAGTTCGGATTTGGCAAGGATCTGTCCTTTGTCGGCAGCCTTGCGGAACAGAGCGGCGACTTCGTTGATGTTCGCACCGCTGAGCACTCCCCAATGGGCAAGTGCATAGACGGCGTCTTTGTCATCCTTCTGCGCCAGTTCGCGCACTTTCGCGACGGCGTCATTGAAGGACTTGTTGACATCTGGGCCAGCGCCAGGATTCGCCTGAACCTTGTCCTGATCAGCCTTGAGAGCTGTAAGGATGTCGGTGAACTCTTTGGAAGCTCCTGGCATTTCGGCAGTGTCGATGCCAGCGACCGCGACAAGAGCCGCGAGTTTAAGTTTGAGTGCTGTAAGTAACATAGGTGGTTGTGATTTGAGGGGGCGTTTGATCCGGTCGTTCCGGATGTGTTCAGTTTTCGACACGACCAAAGACACATCAAGCTTTTGATGAAAGTATAATTTCGGTCATCACAAAAACTCACACACAAAATTCTGAGGGGGTGCCGTTGACGCGGTTTTTCCAAATCGTCCGAAATCACCCCAAAAGACGCCAAATCCGACCGCATCACGATTGAGCACGCCATTGACGCAAATCCGCAGCCCTCCATCCTGAACGTCCTCCATGGCCGAAAATTCCACTCCCAACACGACAGCAGACACACCTCAAAACGGTGATGCCGCACCTGCAAAAAAACGGGAGAACTTCAAAAAGAAAAACGAAATCCCCACCGCAGAGGAGCTCCTTGCTTCTTTCAATCGCGCTCTTCCCTTCAGTGATGAGGCCGAAAAAGGCGTCCTCTCCTGTCTCTTGCAGGATCCCCTCGAACGCCTCAGCGACTGCCGCGTCAATCTCCCTGCCCTGGCTTTTTATCACGACGCCAATCGCACTATCTACGAAAAGCTTCTGGAGTTTTACGACAAAAACCTCCCCATCGATCCCGTCACGGTCACTCATGCGCTGCGTGAGCAAAACCTCCTCGACAAAGTCGGTGGTGCAGCCGCCATCTCGGAACTGTTCGCCTTCGTTCCGATCCCCTCGCACTTCCCGTATTATAAGAAGATCGTCCTCGATAAGCACATCCTGCGGGAGCTTATCCACGCCAGCTCGCTGAACATCCATCACGCCTACGAGCATGGCAAAGAGCAGATGGATGAGAACATCGACACGCTCATCGACCACGCAGAACAGCGCGTCCTCGCCGTGCGCGAATCCACCGGCTCCAAGGAGGGCATCAAGACCCTCTCCACCCACGTCATGGATGCCATCGACAGCATCCAGTACATGCTGGAGCATCCCGGCCAGCTGCGCGGCCTGTCCACCGGCTACACCAAACTCGATGAGATGAGCTCCGGCCTGCAGGGCGGGGAAATGTTCGTCATCGCCGCACGTCCTTCGATGGGTAAAACCTCCCTCGCGATGAACATCGTCGAGCACATCGCCGTGGACTGCAATACCCCCTGCGTCGTGTTCAGTCTGGAAATGAGCGCCACCATGCTCGTTCGTCGTCTCCTCGTCTCCCGCGCACGCCTCAGCATGCAGGACCTCTCACGCGGTCTCCTCTCCCGCGCTCAGCAGGACGCCCTCGCCAAGGCCACACGCGATTTGCAGAAGGCTCAGATCTTCATCGATGAAACACCCGGTCTCGACATCATGGAGATGCGCGCCAAATCACGCCGCCTCAAAAAGCAGCACGGCATCCAGATGATCATGATCGATTATCTTCAGCTCGTCACCTCCCAGAGCCGCCGTGCCAAAGACAACCGTCAGATCGAAATCGCCGAAATCTCCGCCGGCATCAAAGGCCTCGCCAAAGAGCTCAACGTCCCCATCATCGTCCTCGCCCAGCTCAACCGCGCCGTCGAATCCCGTAAAGGCCAGCGCCCCGTCCTCTCAGACTTGCGTGAGTCTGGCTCCATCGAACAGGACGCAGACATGGTCGGTCTCCTCACCCGCTCCGACTACGCCGGTGCCAAGATGGAAGTCGAAGACGAAGAAGCCGAAGAAAAGAAAAAAGGCGAAGCCATGCTCATCCTCGCCAAAAACCGAAACGGCCCCACCGACGACGTCCTCCTCCGCTTCATCGACCACGCCATGCGCTTCGTCGAGCGCAGCGAAGAAGAGGGCGGCGGCGGCTCCTAAAGTAGCCTTGTTCCTGCGGAACAAGGTCAGCCCCGCCTCGCCGCACCACTCTAATCTCCCTTACCCGCTGGATGGCCCATCTGGAGCGCCGCAAATAAACCACGCAGCATCCCATCACCCCTGAGTATGACAGCCCCAAGGCAATGGATCGTCTTGTGGACGACGCTAGGACTCATCTTTGACCTCCGCTGGATCCCGTCGTTCAACAACCTTATCGCAGAGGTGACATGGTCCAACGTCCCTTGGATCGTGTTCTTCAGCATCCCCTTCTTTTTGGTGCTTTGCGCGGTTGGGAAGCTCGGCCAGATACTCCTTCAACGCACATGCCGCCGCTCCCCGCTGTTGTTCAACCCGTACAGCTTCGACATCCTCAAAACACGCCTCTATATCCAATGGTTTTATCTGGGCTCCACCGGCCATTATCTTTGCCTGCTAATCATCTTCGTCCGCCCGGCTGACCTGCTGCTTCTTTGGCTAAGCCTTGCTTTCTTCGGTATCGCAGTGCTCGACCCGTGGCTAAACAAGGAATTGAAACTCGAATTCCCACCCGACTGATTAGCACATCAATCGTTGGACCAAGGAGTTCCGTCGAATCCCTCAAAAACCAGCGCCAGGTGCTGTCTAACCTGCAAGACATAATAATGCCAGGCATTTTATAATTGACCAAACAGAATTTTCAAACACTTTTTAACCCATGAAAACCGTCTACTCCCCTGATTTTCAAACTCCCCCGCTCGAAGAGCAGCTTGTCGGCGTGAATGCGAAAACTGGGCTGTATCCCGGCGCGCGTTCATGGTCGGGTGGCAGGTTTCGCATCCTGGGCAAGGGACCGCTGGAGTCCTACTGCTACCATGTCATGTCACGCACATGCGGCGGCGAGGTATTCTTTGACGATGTTGAAAAAGAAGCTCTGCGCCGCGTGCTCTGGCGCATGGCTGAGTTCTCCGGCATCAAGATCGTGACCTACTGCCTCATGAGCAATCACTTCCATCTGCTAGCTGAAGTTCCCCATCGTGCGACATGGCTGCAGCGCTTCGAGGGCCCCGAGGGCGAAGCAAAGCTCTTCGATCACCTGCGTACCCTCTACAGCCGCGCCTACTTGGGACTGCTGCGCGATGAACTGTCAGATCTGCGCACGCGCGGCATGGTCGCACAGGCCCAGCAAAAGCTCGAAACGCTCAAGAAGCGCTTCTGCGATCTGTCCTTGTTCGTCAAAGAAGTGAAGGAGCGTTTCAGCCGGTGGTTCAACAAGCGGCGCGGGCGCCGGGGAACTCTGTGGATGGACCGCTTCAAAAGCGTGCTCGTCGAAGGCAAAGGCGAGCCTCTGCGCACTATGGCCGCCTACATCGATCTCAACCCCGTGCGCGCCGGTCTCGTCAAAGATTCCAAGGACTACCGCTGGTGCGGCTACGCCGAGGCACTGGGTGGCAGCCGCAGGGCGCAACGCGGACTGTGCAAGGCTCAGAGCAAGCCGGTTGACGGCTGGAAGAGTGCCGGCACCGCAGAGGCCTATCGCCGCCTGCTGCATTCAGAGGGCCGGGAGGTAAAGGATGCGCAGAATGAGAAGGTGGTGAAACGCGGCGTGACTGCGGAGTCGGCACTAGCAGTGCTGGCGGAGAAAGGAAAGCTCAGCCCAGCGGAACTGGTGAGGCTGCGCGTGCGCTACTTCACCGATGGAGTGGCGCTGGGCAGCAAGGAGTTTGTGGAAGGTATCTTTGAGGCACACAGAGAGCACTTCGGTCCGAAGAGGAATAAGGGCGCGCGGCGCATGATCGAGTCGGATACACCTTTCTACACGCTGCGACAGTTGCGATTGCAGCCCTTGGGCTGATGGCAGGCAACGAAAAATGAGGCAGGCACACTAGGCAGTTCAGATGGCTATAACCTTGGTCGGGGGCCGCACGAAGGCCCCCGACTGCACATCACTTGATTGCACCTGTATTCAGTGGCAAACCGCAACCTGCATCATCAGTGCAGGGCGCTTGATCCTCCGATCGCCGTCAAGAGGCCCCGAACGCGCTTTTCGGAAATGGCTCCAACTGATCACTTCTTCAGCAGATCACGGATTTCTGTGAGCAGCACAATGTCGGCTGCCGGAGCAGGCGGAGGAGCAACAGCCTCCTCCCGTTTCATCTTCGCCAGCAGGGTGTTCACCGGCTTGACTATGACAAAAAAGATGACCGCTGCGGTGATCAGGAAGCCAATGATCGCATTGATGATCATGCCGATGTCGAGCATGTTGGCCGTCTTCTCACCTTTTTCATTGATAAACTCTCCAATCTTGATGCCGAGGGAGACGTTCGGATTGCCGCCAATGGCTTTGAGAAGGGGCTCGATGATGCCCTTGGTAAAGGCAGTGACAATGGTGCCAAAAGCAGCGCCAATAATGACACCGGTGGAAAGATCGACGACATTGCCTTTGAGGATAAACGCTTTGAATTCTTTGAGCATGGCTTAGGAATAATGAGGTGAATGTGACCAGTTCTGGGAACCGGTCACGTTCTAAACCCATCAGCAGGTGCTAGGCCAGCACAAAATGCGCTCACACTTCCTGCGCAACCCGCCAGCTCTCGGCATCAAGGTTCTCCTTGAGGTGCCGATAACTGCTGGCGATGCGCTCACGCGTCATCTTGCCGAAAAAGCGCACCAGCCTCACCAGTTTGTCGATTTCCACCTCGGCCATGGATGAGTCGTTCACTTTGCTTTGCGCGTGGGCCAGCGTGCAGCCCCAGACAAACAATTCGGCCCCTACATCGACAAAGTGGCCAAGCAGCACTTGCCGCTTTTCCAGTTTGGGACCATTCAGTGCCATCGCAAGGAACAGCCGCCGCGCCAGCACCCGGCTCTGCCGGGCAATGGCATCAAGCTCAAACTGCAGGGAGGGATGCAGCAAATCCCTCGCGTCTCCCGCCCCCAGCGGCAGCCACTTCAGAGGGTACCACGTGGCATAGAATCCTGCGGCACGCATCCCGGCTTTGGCTCGCACCTTCCACGGCAGGGTCGGATTCACCGCATCTGCCCCGAGATTGAGATGAGGTTCCAGCGCCTCACGCGCGATGAACAGCCGCATGATCTCGCTGCTGCCTTCAAAGATCGTGTTGATCCGTGAATCGCGGAACAGACGTTCCACGGGTTCAGGCACGTCCCCACGGGCCTTCAATGAAGCCGCAGTTTCAAACCCGCGCCCACCGCGCATCTGCATCGTGTCGTCCATGATGCGCCAGGACTTTTCGCTGCCCCACAGCTTGCCGATGGCTGCTTCGAGGCGGACGTCCGCATGCTTGTCACGATCCACCATGGCCGAGACATAGCGCACAATACTTTCCATCGCGAAGGTGTCCGCAGCCATGCGGCTGAGTTTGTCCGCGATGGCGGCGTGGCGGCCGATCGGCTGCCCCCATTGCTCACGCGAGCGTGCCCAGCGTTTGCTGATATCGAGGCAGCGCTGCGAAAGGCCCGTGCAGGCGGCGGGCAGGGTGATGCGCCCCGTGTTCAGCGTCGTCAGCGCCACCTTGAGTCCGCGTCCAACACCGCCCAAAACATTCGCCACCGGCACCCTCACGTTGTCGAAATGAATGACCCCGTTGTAGAGCGCCTTGAGCCCCATGAAGCGGCAGCGGTGCAGGATCTCCACCCCTGGCCAGCTTGTTTCGACAATGAATGCCGTGGTGGCGTTGGGCTTCTCGGGTGTCGGTGTTTTGGCCATCACCACAATCAAACCGGCCTTCGTGCCATTGGTGCACCAGAGCTTTTCCCCATTGAGGATGTAGTTTTCGCCATCCTCGTCGAGTCTGGCCGTCGTCTTCATCCGCGCCGGATCTGATCCCACTTCATTTTCCGTCAATGCAAAGGCGCTGATTTCGCCCTTTGCGCAGCGTGGCAGGTATTTGGCCTTCTGCTCCTCGGTGCCAAACAAGATGAGCGGCTGCGGCGCGCCGATGGACTGATGCGCAGATAGCAGCGCTGCCAGATTGCCGCAACGACTCCCCAGCAGCATGGCAGCTCGCGAATAATTCGTCTGCGACAGCCCCAGCCCGCCATATCTCACGGGGATCTTGATCCCGAAGGCACCGATCCGCGCCAA
>JAPLUN010000418.1 GCA_026397715.1 Verrucomicrobiota bacterium | reverse complement strand
TCGCTGGAGTCGAGTCTGGACAGCTATTTTGATCAAATGGACCAGCCGACGGGGGATGCGCTGAACACCTGGCTGGTGTCACGACTGGCTTCCAAAGAGGTCAAGGTGACGCTCAGCGGACTGGGTGCCGACGAGTGGTGGGCAGGCTACAATTACTACCGTCTCATCGCCGTGGCGTCGAAGTCGCCGCTGCTTGCAGCAGGCAGGTGGGTGCGCGAATTGGATTCACGGCTGCCTCAGGGCGCGCGCGGGCATAAGGCATGGAAAATGCTTTTTTACGCCCTGGGCGGTGCCGGACGCAACGTGCGCGAATGGCAGTCCTTTGGACGCACGATCATGCCGCCTGAACAAGTGGCACGACTTCTGCATGGAGATTTCAAAATGCCATCTCCCCCGGTATTCGAACCGCAGTCCCAAGACTCGTGGCTGCACGAACTGCTGCTGCGTGAAACGGAGACCTATCTGGCCAACACTCTTCTGCGTGACAATGACGCGATGAGCATGGCTCACTCGCTGGAACTGCGTGTGCCGCTGGTGGACAAGGAAATCTTTGCGCTGGCGGGAAGGATGCCGCCGGAGTGCAAACTGGACACACTGGGCGGCAAGCGCGTGCTGCGTGAGGCCTTCCGCAGCCTCCTGCCCCCGCAGATTTATGATGACCGCCAAAAGAAAACTTTCACGCTGCCGCTGATGAAATGGATGCGGCTGCCCAAATGGCAGGAACGCATCCGCGATACGCTGGGCTCCCAGCGCTGCCGTGAGCGCGGCTGGGTGGATGAGGCGCAGAAGAGGGAGATTTGTGAAAAATATTTCAGCGGCAGCCTGAACTCCACCGCAGCATGGCCATTGAGTCAGCGCGTTTGGATGCTATACGTGCTGGAGGAATGGGCGCGACGACACTACGACGAAATGAGGGAACACCAATGACACCGGGTATTTTACAGGTGTTCAACCGCTACCTTTACCCTGGCGGCGAAGAGATGAGCGTGGACCGCATCTTCCATCATCTGAGTGCTCAGCATGCCATGTCGCGGTGCTTCTTCGACAGCGCGGACTGGAAAGGCGAAGGCGCCCCAGGAGCTGCCGGGCAGGCAAAGCGGCTCTTTTACAACAAAGAATCGCACGCGCAGTTTGAGGCAGCCTTGGATGCCAGTGGCGCGGGCGTTGCCTTGTTTCACAATATCTTTCCAGTTGGCTCACCATCGTTGTACCATGCCGCTTTGCAGCGTCGTCTTCCCGTGGTGCAGTATCTGCACAATTATCGTCCGTTTTCAGTCGGCGGAACTCTGCAGGTGGACGGCAAGATTGTGCAGGACGCACTCTACGGCAGCTACTGGAGAGAAGTTTTCTCAGGGGCATGGCAGGGGTCGGTGGTTAAGAGCGCTCTCTTCGCCGTCATGCTGAAGGCCCTTCACCGTAGTGGCTGGTTGAAAAGTGTGAAGGCGTGGATCGCCATTTCAGATTTCATGCGGCAGAAGCTCGTCAGTTCCGGTTCACTGCCTGAGGCGCGGGTCCACACCCTGCGCCACGCCTGGGATGCGATGCCGCAACCGCCTGTGGTGGAGGATGCGGGCTACTACCTCTTCCTTGGACGTCTGGTCGAAACCAAAGGCGTCATTCCATTGCTGGATGCCTGGGATGAATTGCGTGCGCAGCTTGGCAAAAAGACACCCTTGCTGCACATCGCCGGTGAAGGCCCGCTCAGCGATGCCGTGCAGCAGCGCGTCCGCACCAATCCCTACATCGGCCAGCTCGGCCACACGGGCGGGGAAACCAAACGCGAGGCCCTGCGGCGCTGCCGCGCGGTGATCGTGCCTTCCACATGGTGGGAGCCTCTCGGCCTCGTGGTCTATGAAGCGTATGATTATTGCAAACCGGTGCTAGTCGCGAAATCAGGCGGTTTGAGCGAGATCGTCCAGCATGGCGTCACCGGCTTGCAGCATGAGCCGGGGAATGTTCATGGCATCGTCCAAGATGTGCTGGCCATGGAGGCCACACCTAGCACCGAACGTCTCGTCATTGGCAGTGCAGGACGTCAGTGGCTGCTGCGGGAAGCGAGCCCGCAAGCATGGCTGCAGCGCTTCGAAGAGATCCTGGCCGAAGCAGTGAGAAGCTAACAGCGCCGGTCAGCCATCGTGAACGGGTTGGCCAATCCTCACTGCATGATCGTCACCCGCGCACCAACAGGGGCGTGCTGGTAGATTGTCTCCGCCATGTCGCGTGGCAGGCGGATGCAACCATGCGATGCAGGAGATCCGGGATTGGGAATTGCTCCCGCATGCATGCCAACTCCATAACCCGTGATCCGCATCCAGTAGGGCATCTTGGCACCCACGAAACGTCCGCCCGGAGGGATGCGCGAAACACCAGCGGTGGCATTGCTGTTCACCACATCGCCATTGCTGTTCACAATCATTCCGTAGCGGTTCGAGCGCTTGTCGACGATTTTTTCCATGATGCGAAACGTACCGGTGGGCGAAGCAAAGCCGCTGCGCCCGGTGGCCACGTAAGTCCAGCCGACGTTTTCACCGCCTTTAAAGAGATATGCCTTCTGTTCGCTGAGATCGATGTTCACACTCAGCGGCCCCGGCCTGCTGCTGCCATTCCACACATACATGACCGGCTGCGATGCAAGCGGCGGCATGATCGTCATGGGCCGACGAGCCACTTCGATGCGCGAAGAGAACAAGGAAAACTCAGGCACGGCACACTGGCTCAGGAGCAGTGCGCTGGCGGCAGAAATGAAAAGACGTGTGACTCTCATAGCGATCACAATTCTAGGAGCACATACTGCGCCCATGCAACCAATCAGCTAGAGCCCAGAGCAGGTTTTACATTTCACTGGTTTCGCTGATTCCAGTAAATCTTAATATTCTTGCTACGACGGCCTGCAGCGATGATCTCCAAATCGCGATCACCATCCAAATCCGCGCAAACCGCATCTTCACAAGCCATGCCGCCATCATCAATGAAGGCCTCCTGCCAGCCGTTGCCGTCCTCTTTCGTTGTCCAGAACAGCTTCACCGCCACCTTGCCAATCTTCTGCTGCGCACGCCAGCCCACCACGATCTGCCGGTTGTTCAGGCCGAGCAGATCATGCGTGGCGATGGCATGCCCATCGACGAGTTGATCGCTAATCACATGGCGCTGCCACTCACCGTTTTTGGGTCCTTCAGGTTTCGGCGTGTAAATCACCAGCTTGTCCCCATGCATCGGCTCAATCGTCGTGACATACGGCTGCCCGCCCGCAAAGGCCCCATAGCGCACTTCACCCGCGCCCAGCAGCTCGGTGGAGTCTTTGGGATGCGTCGAGATCCAGTGCTCCTTCCAGCCGTTGTCAGATTGATCCAGCCGCACCACGCCTTCACGGCCACACAGCAGCAAACTTTCAGCCTCAGTGCCCGGCGCAGGAATGATGTCGAGATTGTGCGTCTTGTGCATCGTCCCTTGCACCAGCGTGGTGTTCCACTCCTTGTGCGGATCATCCGGCATGTGGTAGGCAAGCACTCGCACACCCACGCCTTCGGCGTTCTTGTCATTGCCACGCCCATGCAGCGGTACCACGACAAGATCATAGCGTCCGGCACGGTTCCGCACCCATTTCATGCGATGGGTCGTCGGTTCATGCGTCAGCTTCACCGGCTCCCACTTCTGCGTGCGGTCCGCCGGCGGGATCAAATAAAACACCGCACCGCTCCCCACCGTGTCTCCCGGATTCCACTCGGCTCCCACGGCGATCTCGCATTTGCCATCGCCATTGATGTCACGTGCCGCGATGCACACGTGATCCTTCTCCGTCAGCTTTTCAGCGATGATGTGCTTCTTCCACGTCGGGTTCTCATACCAGACGATCACATTGCTGTCCGCCAGCAGGATGTCCGTGCGCCCGTCGCCGTTCACATCCGCCACCGCCAGTCAATAGCCGATGCCGACAGCATCATCGATCTGCTGCTCTTTAAAATTCGGAGTCTGCGCCTGCACAGAGGCGGCAAGGAGGGAGGCAAATAACAACGCGTTTTTCATGATTACCCAGCCTAGACGTAAACGCCGGCGGGAATCAATCTCACAAACTCACCCCTCCTCCACTTTCCGCCGCCACCTCATCCCCAGCGCCACGCTCCACTGGTATTTTCGCGCATGCTCTCGGATCAGAAACGGCATGTCGCAGGTCTTGGAAAGATCAAAGTGCGGCTCCAGCAGGGAGGTGAGCCACTCTCGAGTGGATCCCTGCGGCCAGTTCCCACGTGGCGTGAAATCCTCCAGCCAGGTGCAGGGTGTCGTCAGCAGCAGCTGCCCGCCCGGACGCACGAGATCTGGCAGACGCTCGATCAACTTCAGCGGATCGGTCAGCCGGCACAGCAAATTCGCCGCATGCACGATGTCGTAATCTCCAAGGTCACAGCGAAGGTTCATCGCATCCCCTTGTTCGAAGCGCACGCGATCACGCCGCAGATTCTCCGGCACACGAGCCACCAGCGGCGTTGTAGCACTGCCTTCATCCACGCGCTCATAGCTCATGCTGCCATCACGGGCCAGTGCCGCTGCTGCATCGACAAAACTCTGTGAGTAATCAATGCCCAGCACGCTGACACCGAAATTCGCCAGCTCAAAGCTCGACCTTCCAACTGCACAGCCCAGATCCAGCGCGACCGCCTCACAAGGTGTGCGCGGCAGATCAATCAGCTCCATCACCGTGCGCACTGGAAACCCCAGCGCCTCACGCGGCCCGCTCTCCCATGGCAGCACCTCCGCAGGCTGGCCGTAGTGAAAGAGCAGGTATTCGTCGAGCAGGCAACGGGTTTCGTAGATGTTCATCAAATCAGTTTATTCAGCGGCCAGAGCTTCCAGCAAATACTTCGACGGCTGGAAGTGCTCGTTCAAAACCGTGACCACGCCATCGCGGAACATGCGTGTCTGCTTGATGTCAAAATTCGGCGTCTTGTGTGGCGCGAAGAGGATGTCATCATGCGTCGCGTTTTGATGACGCTTGAACTGCGCAGGAGTGATGTGGCCGCCCAGATGATCATCACGACCCGTGGCCAGATGGCAGGTGCCGAGAACCTTTTCATCCTGGATGTCGGCACCCGAAACCGGCAGCACCTGCGTGCCAAAACCAAGTTCTCCAAGCACACCCGTCATGGGGTCATCCGCCAGTTTGGCATTGTGCGCATCAATCGTGCTCTGATTGCCCGCAATGAGCTCAGACTTGATGATACAACCGCCCGTGACGGTCAGCTTGCCCAGCGTGCCGTCTTCGTATTTCAAAGGGAAGGTTCCTTCCGCACCCGTGGGCACGAAGTAAACCTCACCTGCCGGCAGATTCGCAATGTCTGGCGCATCACCCTGGCAGAGGCCGTGGCTCTTCTGCGCTTCCTGCTGGCTCAATTCAAGACGCACCGTCATGTCGGGTCCGTTTTCCACGGTGAAATCGATTTCCACGGCATCAGCGCGAGTCATTGCCTTGCGCAGCTTTTCGGCATCGATGCTCACCAGTTCATAATCAACGGCCAGACCGGAATTCAGGATGACATCATTGACGCCATGCAGCGTCGCACCACGGAAGCCATACTGCTTCGCAAACGCCGTCAGAGGCGCGGTGGCGGAGAAGGTCGAGATGCACAGGATGATGTCGTAGTTCGGATAAACATCCTTTTCGAGGCTCAGCTCTTTGCCTTCCATATCGACACAAAGATCAGGCATGTCCAGATTGCTGCCCGTCGTCTGCGTGTAGGCATAGATTTCGCCGCCTTTCAGCGCCAGCTCCTCAGCCACGCCATTTTTCAGTCCCAGATGAAAGTGTTCATACGCTTTCTGCTGAATCGGGCGCGCCGGATTTTTCAAGAACGCGTAATCCTTCGCTTCAGCCAGATCTGGCAGGTCGATGAGGATGCAGATCTTGCGCCCGAAAGTGGGCTTGAACACGGTGCCAAGCAGGCGTGAAAGATCGAATTTAGGAAACAGACGCCCTTGGGCAGTGGTTTGGACGGTTGACATGGGAGCAGCGATCATAGGCATGGGAGAGTGTCAGGCAAATACGCCCTTCAATTTCAGTCGGATTCAGTGAACTACGCGCAAATTACGCAAACTGATCCCACAACAATTTCGCCACCATCGCCAGCACCACGCTGATGAAGATGATGCGGATAAACGGCGCCCCATGGCGAATCGCCATGCCTGCCCCCATCCGCCCGCCAATGAGCTGCCCACAGATCATCGCGGCTGCGATTTCATAATTCACCCGCCCATAGGCCACGAAGACGAGCAGCGAGGCCATGTTGCTCGTGAGATTCGCAACCTTCGTGAAAGCCGTGGCACGTGTCAGCTCCAGTCCCAGCAGTGAAATGCAGGCCAGCGTCCAAAACGTGCCCGTGCCAGGACCAAAAAAACCGTCATAAAAACCAAGCACGCTGCCCGCCAGACACGCAAAAGCTCCGAGCCTCAGCCGCGCCTTTGCCGTCGTTTTCCCCAGCCCCGGACTGAGCAGCACATAGACAGCTATGCCAAGCAGCATCCAGGGCACGATCTTTTTCAGCACGTCGTTGCTCACTTGCGTCACCGTCCACGTACCCAGACAGGCTGCCACAAACGTGATGAGCACCGTGAGCCTCACCTGCGACCACGAAACGAACCCCGCCTTTGCATACTTCCGCACCGCCATCAGCGTGCCCCACACGGCCTGCATCTTGTTCGTCCCCAGCGCCATTTGCGGCGGCAGCCCCGCCCACAGCAATGCCGGAACGGAAATCAGTCCGCCGCCACCCGCAATAGCATCGATGAATCCAGCACTGAGCCCGGCGACAAACAATAGCGCGATCGTTTCCCAGCTCATGCTTTGCGGCCCAGGATGCGATCCAGCGAATCCGAGGTCTGGTAGATCAGCGCCTCCGGATAATGAGGGTAAGGATGGAAGTATTCGAAGGTCAGAAAGCCCTCGTAGCCAGTGTCTGCGAGCGCATCCGTCACCGCAGGCCAGTTCGTGGTTCCGTCGAGCAGCGGACGGAAAGTTTCGAGACTGAAGTCCGTGCCCTTTTTGGTGAACTCCTTCAGATGCACGTTCTTCGTGCGCTTGCCCAGCACCTTGGCCCAATGCTCGGGGAACTGGAACATGCTGATGTTACCCGTGTCAAAATGCACGCGCACATGCTCGCTGCCAAAGCTGTCCACAAAGGCGTTCATCTCCATCGGCGTCATCAGGTAGCCATTGAAAAAGATGTTCTCGATGTTGAGGCAGACCTTCAGCTTTTCCGCCTGCTTCGCCAGCTGTCCCACGGCCTCGCGCGCACGCTGGTCACACACATCATTCGCGACCGGCTCGTGATCCGTGCGCCACGGAATGTGCACCGCACCCGGCACGACGAGCACATTTTCCACTCCCAGATCATGCGCACATTGGGCGATCTTCCCCGCCAGCTCCATTCCCTGCGCACGCTTCGCAGGATCATTGCTCGTCAGCGGATACGGCCAGAATAGGAAGGAGCACAGCCCGCTGATCTGAATGCCGATCTCGTCCGCCATCTTGCGAATTTTCACATAATCCGCCGTGCCATGCTTCGGCGAGAGATCATTGTCGAGATCGTAGTTCAACTCGATGCCGTCAAATCCTGCATCTTTCGCCAGCTGCATGCACTCACGCAGCGTCATGCGTTCCGGATAAGGAAAGGCCCACTGATTGATGGACTTGAGCATCTTGTACTTCTTCACCGATCCTCGTCGCGCATTGGGCGCGGCTGCCGGTGCCGCACGGACGGGCTCAAAGGCCAGGGCGCTGAGCCCCACGGAGGCAATGGTGGCTTTGAGGGCGTCACGGCGAGAGAGGGAGTCTGCAGGTGGGTTCATGGCTTGATGCAATCAGAAGCAGGAAACGAAGGCAAGTGGAAGAAACTCGCCATGCCCCGCAAGATCAAGTGATCAGGATGCGCTTGCCTTTGGCTCCGGCATTTGGAGAATCGCCCTTCTCATGAAACTGCTCATTCCTGTCTTTTTCGCCGCCCTCACCCTTTCCGCTGCTGAGTCCGGCGCACCTGTCGGCAAGTTTCAGCAGCTCGATCCCACGATCCCCACGCCTTCGGCCCAGCGCAATGCTTCCGGTGCACCCGGAACAGCCTACTGGCAAAACCGCGCCGACTATGACATCAGCGTCGAACTCGACGATGTGAAGCGCACCATCACGGGAGAGGCCACAGTGACCTATCACAATGCCTCGCCAGATCCTTTGACCTACCTGTGGGTGCAGCTCGATCAAAATTTCCTGTCACACACGGCAGACTCGCGCGCCGTGCCGAACACCAAGCGCGGCATTGATCCCAGCAAGATCACCTACTCCGCACTCGACCGCCTGCTCGCCTATGAAGACTACGATGGCGAGATGAAGATCACCAAGCTCACCGATGCCAAGGGCAATCCCCTGCCCCATGCCGTGGTGAAAACCATGCTGCGCCTCGATTTGAACGAACCTCTCGCGGCAGGCGCCGATTTCATTTTCAAGATCGCCTGGAGCTACCCCATCAACGACTGCGAACGCATCAATGCACGCACCGGCTATGAGCACTTCAAAGAGGACGGCAACACCATCTACACCATCGCGCAGTGGTTCCCACGCATGGCCGCCTACACAGACTACGCCGGCTGGATCAACAAGCAGTTCCTCGGCACCGGCGAATTCACCCTCGAGTTCGGCAACTACACCGTGCGCCTTACCGTGCCGGACGATCACCTCGTGGCCGCCACGGGCACACTGCAAAATCCGGACGCTGTCTTGACGAAAACCCAGCGCGACCGCCTGAAGCAGGCCGAAAGCGAAAAGACAAAACCTCTTTTTATCGTCACACCGGACGAGGCCAAAGCGGCAGAAAAATCCAAGCCCAAAGGCAAGAAGACCTGGATCTTCCAGGCCGACAACGTCCGCGATTTCGCCTTCGCCTCGTCACGCAAATTCATCTGGGATGCGATGGCCGTCGAAGGTGCCAAGGTGAACGGCAAGCCCGTGATGGCCATGTCTCTCTATCCCAAAGAAGGCATGCCGCTCTGGGACAAGTATTCCACGCACGCCATCGCACACACGATCCAAGTCTACTCACGCTACACCTTCGAGTATCCGTATCCCGTCGCATGGTCCGTCAACGGCCCCATCGGCGGCATGGAATACCCAATGATCTGTTTCAATGGCCCGCGCCCTGAGAAAGACGGCACCTACCCTGAGAAGACCAAATATGCCCTCATCGGTGTGGTGATTCATGAAGTCGGTCACAACTACTTCCCCATGATCGTGAACAGCGACGAGCGCCAGTGGACCTGGATGGACGAGGGGCTGAACTCCTTCGTCGAATTCCTCACCGAAGAAGAATGGGAGAACGACTGGAAGCACCGCCGCAACGAACGCGGCATGACGGACTACATGCGCCTCAAGGACCGCGCACCGGTGATGACCAACTCCGAATCCATCGCCGATCTCGGCCCGAACGCCTATGGCCAGCCCACCGTGGCGCTCAACATCCTGCGCGAGCACATCCTCGGCCGCGAAGCCTTCGACCACGCCTTCAAGACCTACGCCAAACGCTGGATGTTCAAGCGCCCCACTCCTTCCGACTTCTTCCGCACTATTGAAGAAGCCAGCGGCGTCGATCTTGACTGGTTCTGGCGTGGCTGGTTTTACAGCACCGATCATGTCGATGTCTCCATCGATGAAGTGAAGTGGCTGCAGCTCGACTCACGCGATCCCGCCATCGAAAAACCCAAGAAGAAAAAGGAGGAGGACGAACTGCCCAAAACCCTCACCCGCGAGCGCAACTACTCGCTTTCAAAGCGCATCGACCGCTATCCCGAACTGAAGGACTTCTACGACAGCTATGACAAGGCCACCGTGCTGCCGAGCGAAAAGAAAAAGTTCGAATCGCTCATCAAGGAACTCAAGGAAGAGAAAATCGACCCAGCCCTCCTACAGACGAAGCACAACTTCTACCTCATCGAATTCAGCAACGTCGGCGGCCTCGTCACCCCGGTGATCTTGAAAGTCGACTACACCGATGGCAGCAGCGAAGAACTCAAGCTCCCCGCCGAAATCTGGCGCTTCAACACCGAGAAATCCGCCAAACTCCTCTTCACCAAAAAGGAGCTGAAATCCGTCACCTTCGATCCCCGCCAGGAACTCGTAGATACCGACATCGAAAACAACTACTGGCCGCGCCGCCCAGTGAAAAGCAAATTCCAGCTCTTCAAAGACGAGAAGCCCGCCAATCCCATGCGCGAACTCACCAAGCCGGAGAAAGACGAGAAGGAAGAGAAAAAGGACGAGCCTAAAAAGAACTGACTTATCGCCCTGCCTTCCGATCCAGAATGCGTGTGATGCCACGCAAAGGAATGCCAACCCAGTCGGGACGGTTGTTCAGTTCATAGCAGACTTCATACACCGCCTTCTCCAGCAGGCAGGCATCGAGCAGCATGCGCAGCTCCTGCTCGCTTGCGGGCAGGAAGGCTGCTCCCTTTGCCGTGGCTAAGTAAGCGCTCAGGAAAGCATCACTGACACCCTCCACCCATGCTTCCGCCCGCTCAGTTCGCTGCGCGAAAGCGGTGTGAGCAGCGTAATCGAATGAGCGCAGCATCCCCGCGACATCACGCAACGGCGAGTGCTTGATGCGGCGTTCGTTCAACGGCCTGCCGGGCTCCCCTTCAAAATCAATGATGATGAAGTCGCCTCCGGTATCGAGCACCTGCCCCAGATGATAGTCCCCATGAATGCGAATGCGCTTGGCGTTGATCGGGCGCTCCATCAGGGTCGCATGACGTCGCAGGATTTCCTGCTCACGCAGCAGCAACTCGGCAGCTTCATCATTCAACGCACCCAAATTCTGCTCCAGAAGCTGCATCATTCGCCGCGTGGCTTTCCCCATGGATTGGCAAAGCGAGTCCCGATATTCCGCAGTGAATGCTTCGGCCGCAAAATCTCCGTCTGCCGCCTCCGCAGCCAGCGCTAGATGCATCTGCGCTGTTCGCATTCCGAGCAGCCGCGCCCGTTCAAGCTGGCCGCCGCCAATGGTGTCATCAGCATTTTGCAGGCGCGCCAGCGTAATGAGGGTCGAGGTCCACGCAGTGCCCGTGCTCGGGACATTCTTCACCAGCAACGCCAGCACACGTGGCTCTGCACCTTGTTCCCTGTATTCAATAACTCCGCAGTAGCCAGGGACGTTCGAAAACTTCTGCCCTTCGGTGATGTGGCGCAGCACTTCAGCATCGGGATTCTCGCCGGCTTCCGGCCTTCGGTAGAGTTTGAGAAAAAACAAGTCGCCGTAAAGGATGGATGAATTGCTCTGCTCGACTTTAAGCACCCGCGAATGCAGCGGCTGCCTCTCTTCTTTTGACCGTGCCTTGAAATCGGCGCTGCAAATTCCCACCAGTTCGCCAGCACCGCAGCACAGACGCTCCTCTCCGGCAATGACCTGCCAAAGCGCCGTCCTGAAACTTTCATCCTCCAGCGCATCTCGCAAAACACCCATGCCCTCGTCAGATTCGTACTTTGCCACGATGGAATCAGGATCTCGACTTTCCTCGCCACACTGCAGGGGCAGCAGGTACGTTTCGGGAAGGGCTTTGAGGTAATTCGCTTGAAGCAAAATTAGATGTCCCGCATCACCCAGCGGCAGGTCCTTCAATACCTGAACACTGCGCAACGTTTGCGCCTTTCCGCCAAACCAGCGCCGGCCGCGCAGGTATTCGGGCAGCACTCGCTCAGCGAAAGAGATGCTGTGCAGAGCCTCGAGTGCATGACTCCATCTCGGCGACTGCACCGTCCATGCCTGTTCATTCTCACGCACTGCTCCGGCCATCTAGATGCTTGCCTCAGATCACGGGGATGCGCAAGACGCACCCATGTCAGCCCCTTCAATCCTCATGCATGCACCCAGAATCCAGTGCTGTACTTGGACGAGGTCCACCACTGAGTCGTTTTGGTGATGTAGTTGTGATTCGTGCTGCCCGCCTGGCTTTCAAGCGGGATCACCACCTTCTCTCCGGCGTCGCGCTTCGCTGCTTTGCCCGTGATTTCGGGCACGACTGCGGTGATGTGTCCATGGCCCTGGCTGTTTTTTGCCACGATGATGGAAATACCGCCCGCGTTCGCATTGCTCTGCAGCTCGTCGAGATCGTGCGCTGCCGTCCATCCAAAATGACCACCCCAGTCACGGAACCACTGGTAAAGCATGTTGGCGGTGAGTTCATCCACGGTGTCTTCATATTTGATGACGACCGTATGCCCGAGCGTCAGTTCATGAATGCCCTTCTGCGTCCACCACACACGTGGAATGTAGCACTGCGCCAGGCAGGCGTAGTCGTAGGCATAAATGTTGCAGTACGTGTTGCTGTTGTCCGGCAGATGCCGGGCAGATTTTTCTGGATTGAGCCATGCAATCACTGCCGCCAGGTCAGCGGCACGCTTGGCTGGCGTCAGGCCTGCACGCGTGGGCGCACCGGGCTCGTTCAGGCGCCAGATCCGGCCTGTGGTCTCCGATCGTTTCACCGGCCGGTTGCCGGGGTTGGGGAAATGCACCTCCACCACCCCGGCCGCCGTCGCAGGAACAGATGCGGGCCCTGCAGCAGAAGCGGCTGGCGCTGGATTCGCTGCAACGGTGGAGGCCACGGGGCTCAGCAGCCCTGCGGCCATGAAGCCTGTCCGCGTTCCGCCACCTTCATCCACTGAAACCTCCCACCAGTCCGCTGCCGACGAGTTGGCGACGAACTTCACCAAGGTGCCTTGCGCATACGCAGCCACCTTGTTCTTGTTGTTTGACGAAGAGGGCGTCGAACGCAGCCAGAGACCCGAATGTGCGGCCACACGAAACATGGCCCCTGCACTTGCAGGCCCGGCGTTCACCGGTGGGGCCACAGGCTTTGCCGCCACTATCTCCTCTATCACTGCGTTCACCGGTGGCGCAATGAGGTCAAATTTCTCCATGAAGTTCCATTTCCTGCCATGGATCCAGCCTTCACCCACAGCGAGGGTGCCTTTGCGATTCACCACGTCCCATTGCCATTCAGCAACCGCCTTCTGCGCCCTCAACACGGCAAAAACAAACAGACGCACGACCGGCAGCCCGGCTGCGGCAAGGACTCCCCGCCATATCAGAACGTTTTTTTTCGCATCGTCGTATCCGCTGGTCTTTTTCGGAACTGAATCGACCCACTGCAAGGTCTTGGCAACCGCCTTGGAAGGATCCCCTCCAATGTAAGCATCGACCACGGCCGCCGTGACATCCTTGAGGCTGCCATTCTGAGCAGCCACGTCAAAAAACAATGCAAACTCCTGGAAGCTCCCGTCCCCCTTCCAGTCAGCGACCCACGCCTCAGCAAGCTTGCCCTCATGGGCATCCGCATGCTCGCGCTGTTTGACCACCATCTTGGCACTTTTCCAAAAAGCCGCGAGCTCAGACTTGTAGGGCTCAACAACGCGCCCCTTCTTGTCACTCCACTTAACCACGATGGCCATCCCGCTTTTGATGTTCGCATTGATGACCTTGATGTATTCACTGCCGGTCTTGGGCATCAGGGCCATGAGCTCTGAGGTCCCATGCGCAGCCATGTAATTTTTAACCACCGCCTGCTGATCTCCCGCTTTGATCGTCTTGCCCAGCTGCCCGCAGGTCAATCCTTCGCCGTCAAAGTTGCCCGTGATGTTGGCCCATGGATCGGAACCTTCAAAACCACCCGTGATGAGCATGGCCCTTTCCAAATACTGCGTGTTCATACCAACATATAAGCCCAAGCCTACAACCTAAGTCAACATCATTATATGCCTAGGTTAATGGTCTTATTAACTCGCCACCACACAGCTCCACCTCCCAAAAAATGAGGCGGTCGTTGCCGACCGCCTCACGAATGGAATCAACGCGTTGTCCCCGGATTACAGGTAGTCGTTCACCAGGTTTTCCATCATCTCCTGACGGCCGCTGCCGAGGAGCGGCTCACCATTGGCAAGCACATGCGCTTCGAGTTCAGCGAAGCCGACTTCACCCTTCTCGATCTTCGCACCGATGCCGCTGTCGTAGCTGCTGTAGCGCTGCTTGATGAAGGCGTCGATACGGCCATCTTCGATCATCGCGTGCGCGATCTTCAGACCACGGGCAAAGGCGTCCATGCCGCCGATGTGCGCGTGGAAAAGATCCACAGGCTCAAAGGATTCGCGACGGCACTTGGCGTCGAAGTTCAGACCGCCGGTGGTGAGTCCACCCATCTTGAGCACTTCCAGCATGATCTCAGTAGTGAGGTAGATGTTGGTCGGGAACTGGTCGGTGTCCCAGCCGATGAGGGTGTCACCGGTGTTTGCATCGATAGAACCCAGCGCATTGGCAGCCACGGCAACCTGCATCTCATGACGCATGGAGTGACCGGCGAGCGTGGCGTGGTTCGTTTCAAGGTTCAGCTTGAAGTGCTCCAGCAGGTTGTGCTCACGCAGGAAGTTCAAGCAGGCCGCTGCATCCGAATCGTACTGATGAGTGGAGGGCTCACGTGGCTTCGGCTCGATGTAGAACTGGCCGGTGAAACCGATCTTCTTCTTGTAATCCACCGCCATGTGCAGCAGGCGGGCGAGGTGGCTGACCTCACGCTTCATGTCAGTGTTCCAGAGCGTGGCGTAGCCTTCGCGTCCACCCCAGAAGGTGTAGCCTTCACCACCGAGGCGGTGCGTCACATCCATCGCCTTCTTCACCTGCGCAGCAGCATAGGCAAAGACACCGGCGTTCGGGCTTGTGGATGCCCCCTGGCAGTAGCGCGCATGGGAGAAAAGGCAGGCCGTGCCCCAGAGGAGCTTCTTGCCGGTCTGCTTCTGCGCTTTTTCGAGTTCGTCAGCCACGGCGTCGAAGGCCGCGTTGCTCTCGGCCAGCGTGTCGAGCTCAGGAGCCACATCGCGGTCATGCCAGCAGTAGTAGTCCACGCCGAGCTTGTCCATGAACTCAAAGCAGGCCCACACACGGCGCTGCGCATTGGCCACGGAGTTGCTGCCGTCATCCCACGGGCGCTGGGCCGTGCCGCCACCGAAGGGATCGGACAGCGTGTTGCGCATCGCGTGCCAATAGGCGACCGCAAAACGCATCTGCGAGCGCATCGTTTTGCCACCGACGATTTCGTCAGGGTTGTAGTGCTTGAAGGAGAGCGCATTGCGGCTCTTGGGTCCTTCGTACTGAATTTTAGGGATGTCAGGGAAAGCGTCGTTCATGGTAGGACTCGCAAGGGAGACGAAACAGGACGCAGCGCAACTGGTTCGTAAGACTCTGGCGGACACTTTTTGGGCCAAATTGGACGCCCCTGCCGCCTCAGAGCGCCTTCTTGTTCGTCTCCTCGGCCAGCCAAACTGCGACCAAGGTGATGACTGCCATGACAATCAGATACACCGCCACCAGCCATGGCTTGCCACCCGTTCGGTCAAGCAGCGCCGTGGCGATGAGCGGGGCCATGCCCCCTGCCAGCGGCGAGGCAAGCTGATAGCCCAGCGACGCACCGCTGTAGCGCACCCGCGTCCCAAAGAGCTCGGAAAAGAACGCCGCCTGTGGGCCATACATCGCCGCGTGACCGATGAGCCCAATAACCACTGCCAAAATCACCAATCCCGTCTGCCGCGTCTCGATCATCCAGAAGAACGGAAACGCAAACAGCAGCAGAAAGAGCGCACCCCCCAGATACACCGGCCGCCGGCCGATACGATCCGACAGCGCCCCAAAGCACGGAATAGCCACCAACTGCACCGCGGAACCAATGAGCACCGCATTGAGCAAAGTGGCCTGCGGCATCCCAAGCTGCTGCGAACCGTAGCTCAGAACGAGCACGGTGAAGATATAGAAGAAGGCGTTCTCCGCAAAGCGCGCCCCCATGGCCAGCAGCACGTTGCGCGGATGGTCGCGTAGCACAGCGAAAATTGGCACCTTCGGCCCTGCGTCTTGCGCCTTGGCCTGGGTGAAGACCGGGCTCTCGATGATCTTCAGCCTGATGAACATGCCCACTCCAAGCAGGAGCACACCCAGCAAAAACGGCACCCGCCAGCCCCAGGAAAGAAAGGCGGCCTCATTCATGGAGGACACGATCATAAAGACAGCGTTCGCCAGCAGCAATCCCACCGGCACGCCGGCCTGCACCCAGCTCGCATAATAGCCGCGCTTGCCCGTGGCTCCATGCTCCACGGCCATGAGCACCGCACCACCCCACTCCCCGCCGACACCAAAGCCCTGAACGAAGCGCAGCAGCACCAGCAGGATGGGCGCCCAGACGCCCACCTGCGCATATGTCGGCAGCAGGCCGATCAGCACCGTCGCCACCCCCATGAGCATGAGCGTGGTCACCAGCATCGACTTGCGGCCGATCTTGTCGCCAAAATGACCAAAGACAATGCCTCCCACGGGTCGCGCAAAGAAGCCCACCGCATACGTCGCAAAGGCCGCCATCGTCCCCGCCAGCGGGTCAAAGTTCGGAAAGAACAGCTTGTTAAAGACCAGCGCCGACGCCGTGCCATAAAGGAAAAAATCATACCACTCGATGGTGGTGCCGATGAAGCTGGCAATGACGACGCGACGGGTGCTGTTGGGATCGGACATGGCGTAAAGCCGGTCAGGCTGAAGGCTGGCCGCGCTCAAAACAAGACTAAAAACGCAATGCCCCCACGCAGCCACTTTGCTGAGGGATCCGATGAAAGCTTTTTCATATGATCTGCACCCCGTTCGCCCCTTTGATCCCTCCACCCCGCGAGAAATCAGATTGGAAGTGAATCCAAACGGGCGCTGCGGGGTTCCACGCTCACCATGAAGACAACCACCCTCCTCGCCTTGGTCTCCCTCCTCGGAGCCGCGCACTTGCGCAGCCAGTCTGCCGACGCGCCCGTCGATTTCGACAAAGCCCGCCAGCTTTTCGAAAAACGTCAGGGTGGCGCCACGCTCACCGCAGAAGAAAACGCCTTTCTAGAAAAGGCCCGCGCAGCCCACGACGCACAGACGCAAAAAAGCGGTGCTGGTGGCCAGCCTTCCCCCCAAGGACAAGACGGCATCGACTGGGAAAAGGCTCAAAAATTGCATCAGCGCGACAACGCCGGTGAAACACTGACCGGGGATGAAAAAGGCTACCTCGCCAAAGCACGCGAAGCCTTTGCCAAGCGCAATGGCGGGCAGCCACCCTCCTCCAGTTCGAACCCCAGCCCCGGTGCAGGCACAGATGGCATCGACTGGCAGAAAGCGCAGGATCTTTTCCGCCGAGAGCAAAGCGGCGAAAAGCTCAGCGAAGCCGATCAGAAGTATCTCGATAATGCCAAGGAAGTCCGCAGCCGTGGCGGCAATCGCGGCGGCAGCCCTGGCGGTGGCCGCCCGGCGAATCAGCGCAAAGCACCTGATTCACTCAAGCCTCTCACCGACATGACCGCCGAAGAATCGTACGAAGGCGAAGACGGCGGCCTCTACGGCAAAGGCAGCAATACACCGCCTGAGCCGCTGAAAAAGTCAGCCGATGCCGCCCTCTCACAGATCAAGCCGCTCGATGCCGAAGGCAAACCTTCCGACAGCGGCAAGATCGCGCTGGTCTCCATCAGCATGTCGAACGCCACTCAGGAGTTCTCCTTCTTCAAGGGCATCGCCGACAAAGACTCACGCAAGTCCGACAAACTCACCATCGTCGACTGCGCTCAGGGCGGCCAGACCATGGCCGCGTGGGCGCAGCCAGAAGGCCGTCCATGGCCTGAAGCGATGAACCGCCTGAAAATCGCTGAAGTCAGCCCGCAGCAGGTGCAGGCCGCCTGGGTGAAACTCGCCAATGCTGGCCCCTCCGGCACCAAGACCGAGCATCTCGCCACGCTGGAAGCCGACACCATCAAAGTCCTCCACCTCCTCAAAGAGCGCTTCCCGAATCTCCGCATCGCCTACCTCGGCAGCCGCATCTACGCCGGCTACGCCAGCACCGGCCTCAATCCCGAACCCTACGCCTATGAGGGCGCCTTCGCAGTGCGTCACCTCATTAAGCAGCAAATGAAGGGTGACGAATCCCTCGCCCTCACCAAGTCACCCCTACTCCTCTGGGGCCCCTACCTCTGGGCCGACGGCGAAAAAGGCCGCAAATTCGACGACCTCAAATACACCAAAGACGACTTCGGCAGCGACGGCACCCACCCCAGCAACAGCGGCCGCGAAAAAGTCGCGAAGCAACTGCTGGAATTTTTCGCTACAAACCCGTTGGCAAAGGGGTGGTTTGCCAAGTGAAGCATTGAGCATATCTTTGGCTCTTTGCTTTGTATACTCAGACGAATGATTCGGCTGAGTCCCCAAGTCTTTTACGTTTCGTGAAATGAAACTGATCCTCGCTGCTGTTATTTTTACGCTTGGCATTATCACCTCTTTTGGAGGTGATGTTTATGACCTCGGCAAGAGCCGGACTGTTCCTGATTGGGCTGTTGGGCCTCTGCTCGTGGTTTCGGTTGATCAATTTCATGCCCAAAGAGCCAATTTCACGCGCGAAAAGACCATTCGCATTGGAACCATCCAATCGAACTACTTGGAACTTTCCGGCCATCGTATTCGGCTTGCGACGATTGAGCTGTCGGAGATCCCCAATGACAGCAAAGGCTGTTACATAACGACCGTTCCTGAGGGAGGCAGTTATTTTGAGATTAGGCTGTCGCAAAGACTCTTCGATCAGACCTACTACTTTGTCCTCATCGAGAAAATGGATGTGGCCACTGCTAAAAAGGCAGAGAAACAACCATTTCCGGAGCAACTTACCGTGTGGGACATCAAGTCCCGCAAGTAGCCCGGAAATGCGTCGATGACCTACCGTCCAGTCAGCCGCTTCCACAGACCCCGCGCGCCATCAGGAGTGGTGTTTTGTTGGGGCATCTGGGCTGGCTGCCGGGGCGCTGGGCCCGCCGAAGAGCGGCGCTCGCCACCCGGGCGTCCACCACCACCCTGGCCTCCTTGATCACCTGGACGACCACCACCTGAGCCGCTTGGGCGTCCGCCACCCTGGCCACCATATCCACCGGGACGGCCTCCGCCTTGTCCACCACCGCCGCCACTTGGGCGACCACCACCACCCTGCGGGCGGCGTGGTTGCGATGAGCGCTGCTCCCGGCGCTCCGGCCGTTCATCGATGAACGGCTGGGGTGCGGCATTGTAATCGAAGCCTTCGGCCTTTTTGCGGACGAGGCCACGATTGATAAAACGTTCCAGCTTGCGCACATCGGGCAGCTCATCAGGCGAGACGAAGCTGATCGCATCGCCAATGGCCTGCGCACGGCCCGTGCGGCCGATGCGGTGCACATAATCTTCCACGATGTGCGGGAAGTCGAAATTCACCACGTGCGAAATCCCATCCACATCAATGCCACGTGCAGCAATGTCCGTGGCCACGAGCACGCGCACCGTGCCGGTCTTGAAATCATCCAGAGCGCGCAGGCGCTGGTTCTGCGAGCGGTTGGCATGCAGCGTGGCGCACTTCACGCCTGTCGATTCGAGCTTTTTGGCGATCTTGTCCGCGCCATGCTTCGTGCGGCTGAAAACCAGCACCATCTGCATTTTCTCATCCTTCAGCAGGTGCGAGAGCAGCGGCATTTTGAGGTGCTTGTGCACCTCGTAAACCAGTTGCGTCACGCTCTCCGCTGGATTCGCACGCTTGCCGATCTGCACGATCTTCGGCGCACGCTGAAACTCATGCGTCAGCGTTTCGATCTCCTTCGACAGCGTCGCGGAAAACATCAGCGTCTGCCGCTTCTTCGGCAGTTGGCCGATGACGCGGCGGATGTCCGGCAGGAAGCCCATGTCTAGCATGCGGTCCGCTTCATCCAGCACAAGGTATTCGAGCTGCGAGAAATCCGCGCAGCGCTGCTCCATCAAATCCAGCAACCGGCCCGGGCAGGCGATGACGATGTCGCTTCCGGCACGCAGGGCGTCCTTTTGCGGCTTTTCACCGACACCACCGTAAATTTTGGCGATCTTCAGCGGCAGATGTCGGGCGTAGGCCAGCACGTTCTCCTCGATCTGCGCCACAAGTTCACGGGTGGGTGCCAGCACCAGCACGCGTGTGCGGCGGCGCTGCCCCTGAGGAACGGGATTCGAGGTCAGGCGCGTCAGGATCGGCAGGGTGAATGCCGCCGTCTTGCCCGTTCCAGTCTGCGCGATGCCGATCACATCTCCACCTTGGATGACCACCGGAATAGCGGCAGCTTGGATGGGGGTGGGTTCCGTGTAACCGGCTTCTTCGATGGCAGTGAGGATATTCGGGTCGAGGCCGAGAGCTTTGAAAGACATGTGCCCCTTCCTTAGCCGCCGATAGGGCGATTAGCAATGACACGTTTCTCCCCGCCATCCCAGCCACTCAGAGCTTCGCCGCATCCGCCGCCCGCCACAGATACCACGCCGCCAGGGTCCGGTGCGGCTGCCAGCGTTCCGCCAGCGCACGAAATTCCTTCGGCTTCGGCATCTCATCCAGCTTCTTCGCCACGCGCCAGCCGTTGCGCACCCCGAAGTCATCGCTGGGAAACACATCCGGCCTGCCAAGGGTGAAAATCAGCAGCATCTCCACCGTCCAGCGCCCCACCCCGCGCACCGCGACGAGCCTCTCGATCAATTCCTCGTCATCAAGCTTCAGCGCCGCCGCACGTTTGGGGATCCGCCCGCTGAGCGTCTTGGCCGCTATGTCACGAATCGCGAGCATCTTACCCATGGAAAAGCCGCAGCCGCGCAGGGCCTCATCCGTGGCATCCATCACCTGTTCGGGCCTGGGGAAGCGCGCCTCTGGAAACAAAGCCTTGAAGCGGCGCAGGATCGCCTCCGCCGCGTTCGCATGCAGCTGCTGATGCGCCACCGCGCTGACCAGCGCCTCATACGGCGAACGCTTTTGCGGCACCAGCAGGCATGGGCCATGGGCCTTGATCAGACGGCGCATCACCGGGCAGCGCTTGGAAAGGTGGGCTTCAGCTTCAGAGTGCATGGCCGGACACGATTGCGATATCGAAACAAAAGCAAGATTGATTCGAGACTCGAAATCGGGTTTCATTCGTATCTCCCGCAGTCTCGATCTCATCAGACACCATGGCAAAACTCACTTTTGTACTCGATGACGGCCAGGAAATCGTGGTCCCTCTTGCGGACCACATGACCGTCGGTCGTTGGGAGGACAATGATGTGGTCGTCGATGACGAGCGCGTCTCAAAACACCATGCCGAACTGGTTCACAACGCGGACGGCAGCTTCCAGTTGTTTGATTCAAACTCCACTGCAGGCACCTTCGTCAACGGCGAGCGCGTTCGCAGCCGCACCATCCTGCATGGCGACACGCTGGCCTTCGGTCCGCTTACCGCCGTGCTCGATCTCTCCGATCATTCAGTCAACGGCAGCACAGTCGCCCCTGCGCTCGCAGGAGATGAAACCCAGGCGGTGACCATCGACCAGCCGGTCAAAGCTGGCAAAATCGCGACCCGCAAACGCAACCGAGGCGGCAGACAGGACTCCACCGCACTCAAGCACACCGAACTTCAAGCGGCTGTCGCTCGGCTTGAATCGGAAAAAGAACGTCTCGAATCCGAACTGGCCGCCGTGCAGACGGAGCTGCGCGAATGGCAGGACCGCTCAGCAGCAGAGCATGCCTCTTACCTTGCCCGCATAGAATCTCTCCGTGCCGAGGAGGAACGCCTAGCTCCCGTCCAGACGGCGCTGCATGATGCCGAGTCAGCACATGCAGAGTGGCTTCAGTCCATCCAAACCCTGTCCACCCGGCATGAGGAGCAAACCACGGCCTTGCAGCGTCTCCGCCAAGACGAAACTGCTGCCAGACATGAACTGGATGGACTCACCACCCACCGGGATCAGGCGCTGGCCCACCTCCAGCAAATCCGCG
>JAPLUN010000113.1 GCA_026397715.1 Verrucomicrobiota bacterium | reverse complement strand
TCGATGAACTCCTGCGCTCCGGCAGAGTGAAGGCGCTCGGTCTCAGCAATGTCTCTCTGGATCAACTGCGCTCCGCAGGCCCGCGCTTCAGCGTCGTGCAGAACAATTACAACCTCGCTGTCAGCGACGTGAGCGATGCCTTGCGAGCACACTGCGCTGAGCACGGCATCGCCCTCGTCACCTACAGCCCGCTGGGTGCCGGATTTCTCACCGGCAAGCATCAGCACGGCGTGCAAAGCGGATCGCGTTTCGATCTCGTCCCCGGGCATCAGGATGTCTATTTTCACAGCGGATCGTATCACCGTCTCGCAACCCTCGAAGCCGTCTCCGCACGCACCGGTCACTCACAGGCGCATCTGGCCCTCGCCTGGGCGCTGCATCAGCCGGGCATCGCCTCCGTGCTCGTCGGCGGCCGCACACCCGCGCATCTCGACCAGGCCTTTGCCGCGCTCGACCTCGATGACCCCGCACTCTTTGCCGAACTCACCGCATGAACACAGACTCCACCCAGATCCTCGAAGACTATGAGCGCAACGGCGTCGTGCTCGTCCGCCAGTTCCTCACCGCTGATGAAGTCGCCGCCGTGCGCGCCGAACTGGAGCGCTACATCCGCGATGATCTCAGCGCGCAACCCGTCGATGCCCGCACCTTCGAGAAAGATGAGAAGACCGTGCGCAATCTCTGGCTTCTCGAAAAATACAACGAGTGGTTCTGCCACCTCGGCGAACGCGAGGACATCCGCGCACTCGTCGCTCCGCTGCTGCATGGCGAACCCGTCTTGGTCGGCGTCGAGACCTTCAACAAGCCCGCCCGCATCGGCTCCGGCGTGCCCTATCACCAGGACAACGCCTACTTCTGCCAATCTCCGCCGGATATGCTCACCGTCTGGATCGCCATTGATGCCGTCACTGCCGCAAACGGCCCCGTCTTCTTCGTCAAAGGCTCGCACAAAGACGGCATGCAGCCCACCAAGCCCAGCGGCGTGCGCGGCAACAGCATCGGCATGGCAGAGCCATCCCATGTGCAGCTGAGCGATCAATTCTGCGGGCTGCTCGCTCCCGGAGATGCCACCATCCATCATTGCGAAACGATCCATCACTCCGCGCCCAACACCACAGACCACTCCCGCCTCGGCCTGCTGCTCGTCTATCGCGGCAGCCACACGCAGACAGATCCCGCGTTGAAAGCCGCCTACGTCGCCGCAGTGGCCATGACCCCACCCGCATGAAAATCGGTTTACTCGTCCTGCTTCTCATAGCCACATGTGCCAATGCGCGTGACATCCATGTCGGCAAAGATGTACCCACCATCGCGCATGCCATCAAAGCCGCGCTGCCCGGAGACGTCATCCATCTAGAACCCAAGGTGTATCGCGACTATGCCGGTTTCTACAACAAGAAAGGCGAACCCGGCAAACCCATCACGCTAGATGGTCATGGTGCTACCTTGGAAGGCAGCGATCCTCTCGATCCCACGCAATGGACTGAAGTGTCGCCCGGACTCTTCTCAAATGCTAATCTCATAGCACGCAATGACGACGCCATCATCGGCCGCTGGTTCTTTCTATGGAATGGGCAGATGCAGCACATGGGCCGTACTTCCAAAGGCCGCAGCGCACCGCTCAAAAAAACCGAGGAACTCCAGCCCGGAGAATGGACCTTCGTCAAAGACCCCTCACGCGAGAAGCCACCCTCCAAGCAGGTCTACGGCACCTTTTACCTCAAACTCCCAGCGGGCCAGAAACTCGCCGATGCTAATATCTTTGCCCCCATGCGCAGCGCTGGCGTGCAGTTCAGCGGCGACAATGCGCACCTCATCATCAGGAACCTCACCGCCACCCATCCCTACAACGACGGCTTCAACATCCATGGCGACTGCCGCGAAGTCGTCTTTGAAAACATCGGCTTCGATCTCTTCTTCCTCGACGAAGGCCGCTACACCCTCACGAACGCTCTCGTCATTTCATCCGCACAAAACCCACTCTCCATCACAGGACGCACAACCGGCGACTGCCGGATGCAGATGAAGAACGTCTTCGCACCTTTGAAAACATGGAGATCAAAGTCGCCGGCACCGCCACCTGGGAAAACTGCCTCATCAACGGCAAATCCTTTCCTGAAGGCAGCGGCTCAGTGGGCGCTGACCTCCATGAACTGATGAAGCTCGTGCCGAAGGATTTTAAACCATGAAGACAGCCCTGCTCATCTTCATCCTCCTCTCGGTGCTGACACATCTCAGCGCGCAGGAGGCTTACCCGCCCATGCACCGTCTCACCTGGGATGAATACGTCGGCACACTGACGCACTGGCGGCAAAAGTTCCCCAAGACCATGTCGCTCGAATCACGCGGCATCAGCGGCCAGAACATGCCCGTGTATCTGCTGAAGATCACCGAATCCACAGTCCCCGCCGCTGACAAGCAAATCTGCCTCATCACCACCCTGCACAGCGGACCCGAGCGCACCGGCACCACTGGCGCGCTGGCCTTCGCAGAATGGTGCTTGAGCGATGATCCCCTCGCCGTAGAAACGCGGCGCAAGCAGATCATCCTCGTGATGCCCTGCGTGAATCCGCTGGCCATGTTTTACACCGACCGCTTCCGCAATGAGCACGGCGTCGATCCCTACACCGGCAGCGGCCGCATCGGCAAACTCTGGGATGTAAAGACGCTCAGCCTCACCAAGCCCGAGGACGCCCCCGAACTCATCGCCGTGCTCTCCGTCATCGACGACTACCAGCCCGAAGTTCACGCCGACCTCCATGGCACAGGCCTTCAAGAATACGCTCCCTCCCAGCTTGGCGCACGCCGCATGTATCACGGCCAGATCATGACGGAGGTCACCGGAGGCGCTTATTCAAACTACGCCCTGCGCCCCTGGGACTGGCGCGTCACTGAGGCCATGATCGAGGCCGGACGCGCAGCGGGATTCCCCTCCGATCGTTTCGAGGCAGATGCCCAGCGCACCTTCTGGGGCCCGGAACTCGCACCCTTGGGGCGGAAGCTCTGGCACGGCATGCCCATGTTTTACTCCGCGCACTACGGCTACGCAAAATACCACACCATGCTGCTCACCCAGGAAGTCGCCTGGGAGCAGAGCCTCGTCGCCCGCATGCAGGGCCTAATGCGCATCGGCAATGGCGCGTGGCTGGATGAAAAAACACCCGGCTATCCTGTGAACCGCATGCGCCACTTCGTCGGCCATTACGTCACCGCGTATGGCGCCACAGCCGCCGCACGCCGCACCAGCCGCGTGGAACTGTGGAATCAGCAGAGCGACTTCGCCCTCGGCTTCCTCTATCCGCAAACAGTAGGCCGCGAGACCCTCGTAGTAGCCACCACCGCAGCAGCCAAGAACGCCGTCGCCAGCAACGACTTCCGCTTCCTCCTCGGCGACTCCGCCACCGAGGTCGAGCGCTTCATCAAAGCCGGCCCCGAACTCAAAGTCGCCATGGAGCAAACTCCAGAACAACTCCTCGCCGCCAAGACCGACGCCAAATTCACTCAAGGCATCGGCTTCCGCCTGCGCCTGCCCTATCCCGCACCCAAACAAATCGAAGTGCGCCTCAACGGTGCCATGCTGAAGACAGATGCCACCGATGGCTACGAAAGCTGGTTCGCCGACGGCTTCACTCAGGTCCAAGTAAACGTGCCGCCGCAAAAACTCCCTGCCCACGGCCTCTACTTCATCACCTGCGCCTATGCGCCCAATGAACAGCGCCCCACCGGCTGGATGCCACCTGCGGAAGTGCAGAAAAAATCCGCCACCGCAAAGCTCGATGCCACCCCCGCGACCTTCACCGATGTGGCCTACGGCAACCACTTCCGCCAGACGCTGGACGTCTGGCTCGCAAAATCCGCGAAGCCCACGCCTGTCGTTTTTTACATCCACGGCGGCGGCTGGGCCGCGCAGGACAAAACCGACATCCACCAGCATCTCGATGTCCCCGCATTCCTCGCTGCCGGCATCTCCGTCGCCTCCATCAACTACCGCTTCCTCATGGATGCCAACGCCGCCAAGATCACGCCGCCTCTGCAATGGCCCCTGCAGGATGCCGCGCGTGCCTTGCAATTCCTCCGCTCAAAATCAGAGGAATGGCATCTCGATGAAACACGCATCGCCGCCAGCGGTGTCAGCGCCGGTGGCTGCTCCTCCCTCTGGCTCGCCATGCACGCTGACATGGCAGATCCGCAGAGCACCGATACCATCTCCCGCGAATCCACACGCCTCCTCTTCACCGCCACCAAAGCCCCGCAGGCTTCGTTCGATCCGCAGCAACTCGTCGAATGGATCCCCAACAGCGAATACGGCGCCCACGCCTTCGGCTACCCGCTCAATCAGTCACGCAAAGAAACCTTCCCGCTTCTCCTCGCGAACAGCGCAAAGCACCTCGCAGACATCCCCCTCTGGTCACCCATCGCCCACGCCAGCGCCGACGATCCACCCGCCTTCATCATCTACACCAAGGACGACAAGCCCCCCGTCAAAGGCCAGCCGCAAACCGATCCCAGCCACAGCGTCCTCCATGCCCTCATGCTCCAAGAAGCACTGCAGCCTCTCGGCGTGCCCTGTGCGGTCCACTATCCACAAGATGGCAAACCAGCCACCACCTTGCAGGAACTCCTGCTGCAAAATCTGAAACCAGCTCAACCATGAAACCACTCCCTTTACTCACTGTTCTGCTGCTCGCCAGCACCCTCGCCGCCGCCGAGGCACCCATCCAAATCGGCAGCCGCCGCGAACTCTTTGCCGATTCCTTTCTGCTCGAGAGTTTCAGTGGCACGCATCTGCAACAGCAAACCCCGCGTGATGAAGGCGTGGCCTTCAAGTTTGACCAGCCATGGGAGGGCCTCTTCAGCGGTTACGCCACCCTCGTCACACTCGCAGACGGCCGCCTGCGCGCCTACTACCGCGGCAAGGCCGTGGCCAACAAAGACGGCAGCGAGGAGGAAGTGACCTGCGTCGCAGAATCCACCGACGGTCGCCAATGGACCAAGCCCGAGCTCGGCCTGTATGAAGTGATGGGCACCCGCAAAAACAACGTCGTGCTCATGAAAGCACACACCGCCACGCACAACTTCAGCCCCTTCCGCGATGCGCGCCCCGGCGTGCCTGAGGACGAGCGATTCAAAGCCTTCGGCGGCACGATGGAGGGCGGCGGCCTCACCGCCTGGAAATCTCCCGATGGTCTGCGCTGGGAAAAGATCAGCCCCGAGCCCGTCATCACCAAGGCCATGGTGCCCTACAAATACATGTTCGATTCCCAAAACGTGCCCTTCTGGTCCGCTGCAGAGGACAAATACGTGGCCTACTACCGCGTCTTTGAGGGCGGCATCCGGCGCATCGTCCGCAGCGAAAGCAAAGACTTCCGCACCTGGT
>JAPLUN010000046.1 GCA_026397715.1 Verrucomicrobiota bacterium | reverse complement strand
CCTTCGCTTTATCGCGTGGGCTTTCGTTTCCGCTTTGACTTCGGCTGCAAAGATCCTGCGGTGAAGGAGGTGCTGCACTTGATGTGGCCCTCCATGCTCGCCGCCAGCGGCACCCAGGTGGCGGTGCTGCTCAATTCCATCTTCGCCTCCTATACGCCGGGCAAAGAGTCCGCACTTGCCTGGCTGGCGAATGCTCAACGCCTGCAGCAATTGCCGCTGGGACTCTTCGGTGTTGCTGTCGCCACTGTCACGCTGCCGATGCTCTCCCGTCTTGCCACCGAAGGCATGAGCCCCGCGTTTCGCGCGGCTTTGGCCAAAGGACTGCGCCTCGTGCTTTTCCTCACGCTGCCCTGTGCTGTCGGCCTCACACTGCTTTCGCAGGAGATCATCTCGGTCATCTTCGAGCACGGTAAATTCAATGCGCAGGATGTGCAGAACACCGCTGCACCGCTGCAGGCCTATGCCTTTGGCCTGATCTTCTACGCCGCCATCAAGGTGCTGCAGCCCGCGTTTTACACCATCAACCGCCGCTTCATTCCCATGCTGGTCAGCATTGGCGTCATTGTGTTCACCGCGACGGTGAACTCCATCACCGTCTTCGTCTTCAAGTGGGATCACACCGCGCTCGCCTGGGCCACGGCGGTTGGTCTCTCGCTCAATTTCCTCACGCTGTACCTCTGCATGCGCAAGTTTGCCTCCGGTCTCGAAACCAGCTCTCTGCTGCAGTCGCTAATCAAGCTCATCATCGGCATTGCCGCCATGTCCCTCGTCTGTTTTGCGGCGAAGTACACGATCATGGCGGACTGGTCGCACCTGAACTTCCTGCTGCGCTGCGCCGGGCTCGGTGTCAGCATCAGCGTGGCTGCCGCCGCCTATTTCGCCGTCACCAAGAAGCTCCAGGTGGAGGAAGCCGGCGAATTTCTTTCGTTGCTAGGCCGCCGCTTTGGAAAGAAGTAACCGGCCATGCCGCTCCAACGCTTCTGGTTCCAGGTCGCCGCCTTCCTCGCCCTCGTCTGGGCCGGTGTGGGCGTGGTCATGTGGGTGACTGAGGACTCGGTCTTTTCGTCCGAGAAGACGCTCGCACTCATGGCGAACGCGCCGTGGCTTGCGGATGAAGATCTCGCTGAGGCGCCCCGCAAAGCGTATTTGGACAAGGTCATTAATTCCGTCATCAAGCTCGACTTCAATCAGCGCAGCGAGATGCGTGAAGACGGCCTGGAAACCATGGACCACTTTTTCAAATCGCTGACCGATGAAGAAAAGGGCCAGTACGTGAACCGCACCGTGGAGGAAAACTTCAAAGCCGTTATGAAGGGCTTGGAAAAACTCCCCGTCGAAGATCGCCGCCGGATCATCGGCGGCATACAGCGCGAGATGAAAAAGAAGGCTTCGAAGAATCCTGAGATGCAGATGATGCTGGACCAGGACGCGGCCAGCTTTGAAAAATCCTTCACCAAGGACATGGGCCTCTTCTTCAAGGAAGCACCGCTCTCCATGAAGCTGGAAATGGCCCCGATGCTCGAAGCCATGCAGGGGCGCATGCAAGGCATGCGGATAAGATAGTAGTCCTCTCGCTCCGCGAGAGGAGCACAACGCCCACGCAAACCCCAGCAGCGGCAAAACACTGCCGGGTGGTGTGTGACACGACAGCACTGCGCGGGAAGAGCCGCGCTGAGCTCATCTCGCGGGAGCGAGATGGCTACTGTTCGGCACGCCTACTTCTTCCAACCCATCGGCTGCGTCCAGGCCATCTCTTTCTGCCCTTCGAAAGACGGATTCGCGTAGGGCTTTGAGGAGGTGATCATTGCTCGGAAATAGAGCTCCTTGCCGCTGGGTTTCCACACCACCTCTTCGCCTTCGATGGTCGCCAGTGTCTTGCCAATGTCATCCGAATACAGCAGGCGCGGCGGATGCAGATCGCCTGCTACTGGAGGGGCTGCGCGTGTCGTGGCGTCATAGCCTTGCAAGGTGCCGCGAATTTCCGTGCTGTAGGTGACTCCGGGCTCCTTGTGAATGCGGATGCGCAGTTCGCCATCCTTGAAGCTCACATCATCCAGCGTGACGCCGGAAGAGGCATAAAAGTCGCCGGCCTTCATGGCTTTGACGATCTCAGCAGGATCGAGCTTGGAGGCACGCACCATCACCCACCCACGGCCAGGGCCGTTTTCCTCACCGTGGTAGCGGTGGGAGTCATCCGTGCCCACGCCATACAGCGGCGGTGCCTTGAATTCGACGATGCGCAGCGTGTTGGCCACGTCCCAGATCTTTTCATGGCCCATGCGGGATGCATCGCCCGGATAGTTGATGGTGGGGTGGCCATTGTACACTTCCCAGAAGCTTTCCTCCAGCACCGCCGCCAGATCCTCCGCGGAGAGCGCCCATTGGAAGTTCGGATGGTTGATATGTGAGAGCATCGGCACGCCCAAGCGCTTGGACTGCTCATTCACCATCTGCAAATTCGCGCGCATTACTTCCTGAATGCTGGTGAGGTCTTTGACCGGCTTGATCTCCTCTTTGAGATTCACCGCATTCAGATGAATCGGTATCTTGCCGAAGCCTGCGCTGATCTCCTCCGCCTGGATGATCAAGAACTTCCCCGGCACCTCAAACTTGGGCCGGTACTCCTCCAGCTTCTTCAGCCGCACTTCGGTCTCGCCGTCTTTTACACGTTTCGTCACCCATTCATCACCGAAGCGGGCGCGATACTTTTCCATCGTCGTCTTGCCCAGGATCCGGCGGCGTTTTTCGATCACGGGTTCGCTCATCCACACCTCTTTTGCCTGCAGCACGTTGTGGTCGGAGATCGCCAGGAAATCATAGCCGTGCTGCTTGTACCAGTCGGTGATCATCTCCGGAAAGTCATTGCCGTCGCTCCACAGGGAATGCGTGTGCGTGTTGCCCTTGTACCAGCGCGTCTGCTGGGCGGAGGCGGTGGAAATCAGACCGAGAACAAGGAGACTGAAGAGGGTTGGGCGCATCCTTTTCGAACGCACACGGATGCGCCTATCTCACGAGGAATTTAGTGAAGGAAATTCTTATCGACCCCAAAGTTTGGCGAACTTTTCGGGTGCATGCAGGTCTGCCTTGCCGGTGGGGGAGAACGCGGTGCGCTCTGCTTTGCCGTCACGGACACGGCTGCGGCCGAGGTTGAAGTGCCATGGGAAGAGCTCCTTGGGTCGGGAGCCGTCGATGCCCTTGGTGGGATCGAGTACGAAGGCTTCCTCTCCGACGATGGGCAGCCTCATCTCGATGCTCCAGCGATCCGCGCCACGATGCACGGCCACCTGTGCGCCGCTGGTCCAGGCGAGCCCGCGTCCGCCAGGGGCGCGGTCAAGGTCATACACAGCTCCAGCCGGGTTGATGGACAGTTCGTAGTAGCTGCGCGAAGACGTCTCGATAAGCAGGGTGATGTGATCACCCTCAAGCAGCTTGGGATCGTCATTTTGAGTGGTGCTGATCTGCAGGCCCTTCATGTCCGGCTCCATGCACACAATGCCGATGTGCAGGGTGCTGCCATCGCGCTGAATCTGGAAGCTGCTGCTGCCCTTGGGCTGCGGATTTTCGGGGCGAAGCTTGATGAGCGGTGCGATGCGCACATCGCCCCACCAAGCTTTGTCCACGTTGCCATCGAGAGGCTTGCTGCCGAGCGGTTTCGCGCCGGTGTTGGATCGGCTGCGGCCTTTGCCTTGGCGAGAAGATCAAACGATTCACCGATCTTCGTCGCATCCGTGTTCATGTGCATCCAGTTGGCCTCCGCATGGGTGACGAAGGTCCGCATCGCTTCCGCTGCCGGGCCGTAGTAGTTCGTGAAATAATCTGCCAGCATCGCATTCACGTCCTGATTCACATCCCAATAGAGCCGCGCTGTGAGGTAAAGATTGAGATGCTCGATGGCGAGGTCGTTGTAGCCGAAGGATTTCTCCGTGCCTGTGGGATGCGCGTAGACCTCCACCTGCTCTCCCAGGCTCACGCCCTTCAGCTCACGCAGGTCGCGGCTTATCTGCCGGCTGTAATAGACCGGGCGTCCGGCCTGCTCGGGGCGTGCATTGGTGCTGAAGTCCCAGCTGATGTATTTGCCGGATGGCAGCTTCTTGAGCCACTCGGCACGCCATTGACGACGCTCGTTCCAGATCGCCTCATCCCAGAACTCCTGCCGGTGCCGGACATCGATGAGCGCAAGGTTGGGGCTGAGCTTTTCAATCTTCTCCGGCGGCTGCGTGTAGGCGCCGTAGGCAAGGGCGCTGACCAGTCGGTCAGGATGGCTGCGGTGCACTTCAAGAGCCACGCGGTTCAGGTAGCCCCACACATGATCGGACATTGTGCCGCTCCATCCGCGCTCCGGTGTGAGCTGCGCTCTCCACGCCGGGTCGTCTGAAGTGCGGCCGCTGTAGCCGTCCACGAGATCGATGTTGTGCATCGGCTCACGGAAGTGGTCGAACATCGCGCGGACATGCGTCACCTGTTTTTCAAACAGCAGCGGCGAGAGCAGATTGGGCATGCCTTCATTCGCGGTCACACGTTTGCCATCCGTGAGCAGATACATCTCGGGGTGCGCCTTTTTCATCTCATCGCGCATGATGACAAATTTCAGCCCGTGGCAGATCTGCGTGAAGCCCGCGATCTCCGCGCCAAAGTTGAGGCCGAGGCGCAGATCCCAAAGCGCTCTGTCGCCTATGCCGGTGTGCTGCGTGTAGTAGGAGAAGCGGCGAAACGCAAAGTCGGGAGTCACCGTGCGGTTCACCTGCGGCATCGGGATCTTCGTCACCTGCGGCACCACCTCGCCGATTTCTCCGGGGGCGAACCATCGGCAGCCGAGGCCGCGCAGGAATTCGTTCACGGCATTGAACGTCCCTGCATCATCCATTTCCCAGATGTCGAGCTCAGTATGGTAGCGCTGATAGAGCTCGCTGGCGGTGTTCCAAAAAGTGTCACCCGTGATTTTGTCCCACTCGGCATTCACGCGGGCGGCTTCGTTTTTGTCCCGCTTCCGTCCCCAGGGCTCGATGGGCACGTAGTCCTTGTCTGCTCCCAGCAAGGCAAGCCAGTCCTCCCCCGATGCCATGCGGAAGGCACCATGCTTGAGCTTGGCGGTCGCAAGGCCAAGCGCATCTGTATGGTGGCTCATGCCGACAAAAATCGCCGCCTTTCCCGCGTTCCGCTCGGTGACGATGGGCAGCGTAGCACCCGACATCTTCGCCACGTAGCCTTGCAGTTCTTTCGCCGCCAGCTTTGTCATGCGCGCGGGTTTTTCAGCGATGACGATCTCCGCCAGCGGCTTGCCGTTTTCGACGATGATCGAAACAGCAGCACTCAAGGAGTGCGGCGAGACAAGCAGGGCGACAACGAAGGAAGAACCAAGGTGCTTCAGCATGAGGGAAGGTCGGTTGAGTGAGGCCTCAGCAATACAGACACGAAGCTGAAATCTATCTTCCACGGCAGCAAACTAAACGCATCTCACTTGGAACTGCGCGGTACGACCACAATGGCATTGCGCACGGCCCAGCCGGGTTTTTCAAACTGAACGGCACCGGATTCGCTGCGACACCACAGGCCGGTCGAAGGACCTCCGTCGAGGTTCAGCGCACGGTTCACCTTCATCTCGGTGATGATGCCGGGAGTGACGAGGATCTGGGCGAGTTCCCGCAGGCCGGTACGTTTGGCGGTGCCTATGGCCCAGCGGCCTGCGGCATCCGTCATGATGAAGGTGCGGTTGTTGCGCGGTTCCGGTTCTTTGCCCGGTGGCACTGGCCAGACACGGCCTTCGCTGACCAGCCAGGGACTGCACTGTACGAATTCGCTGATGTCTGGCGCATCTTGGAACTCGTTGCTCCAGACCAGTGAGGTCTTGCCCTGCCTGACCATCAGCCCGCCAACCCATTCTCCTGCGATGAACTTGTCGCTGCGAGTTCCTTCGGCGATTTCCAGCCCTACCGGGCCAAAGCCACTGCCTGGGTTGAAGTAGCCACCGTTGCAGACGGCCAGAGCTTGCTTGGCGTGGCCGATTTCATCCAGCTTCCAGGCTGTTCTGGGATCGCTATTGGCCACCACGTGCAGTTCGCACTGCTTCTCATCAAACACCACAATCCTGATCTCCGCCTTGGCCGGTCCGGCGATTTGTTTGACGACATAGAAAGCGCATGTGCCCAAAGGCTCGGCTTTGGACGAGGAGACCAGCCGCCATTGCTGTGCCCGCGCACTGCAAGTCAGCAGGAACAGGCAGAGCAGCAGCTTCATGGCATCATTGCTCCACCCGGAAGATGTGCATCGACATCCCGTTGGGATGCAGCGCCACGTAGTTGTCCACGCCACGCCACTCATAGGTTTGATTGTGCAGGAGGTCAGTGACCTTGTAGGGCCGGCTGCCATCGAGGCCGAGGGCTGCGAGATCGATATGCACCATGCCGATGGCAGGATGATGGGCCTCATGGCTGATCACACAGAGAACGCGGTTGCTGAAGTCAGGTGTGACCTTGCTGTAGCAGAGCATCTCGCCGTGATCGGCGCCGTGGAAGCTGAGATTGTCGTAGAGATGCAGCGCCGGATTGTCGCGGCGGATCAGGTTCAGCGCACGGATGAAGGCGGTGATGTTGCCCAGCTGGTTGTAGTCGCGCTGCTTCAGTTCGTACTTCTCGCTGTTGTCGTATTCTTCTTTGCCGGGATACGGATCGTTCTCGCAGAGTTCGTAGCCGGAATACATGCCCCAGCATGAAGACATCGTGGCAGCGAGTGCGGCGCGGATGCGGAACATCTGCGAATTGGCATTCTGCAGGTGGCCGGGAAGAATGTCGGGCGTATTGGGCCAGAAATTCGCGCGGTAGTACCAGCGCATGTCCGTGCGAGTGAGTTCGGTGGCGTATTCGGTGAGCGACTGGCGGTCTTCACGCCAGGTGAAGTAGGTGTA
>JAPLUN010000260.1 GCA_026397715.1 Verrucomicrobiota bacterium | reverse complement strand
TAGGACGCAGAGCAACTGAATTCAAGGCGGCTGGATTGTGGAACAGATGGTAACTACCGCGCTGGGAGGGAGCAAACGATGGAGTCCACGGAGCTGAAACGGGTAAAATGATGAGGGGTAAAATCATTTCATGAACAGAGCCTGTGGGATGGGGGGAACTCAGCGTGAGTTATTCAGGAGATGAGAAAACCGTAGAGATGAGTTCTGGAGATTGATGCTCTGGGATTTTGCTCTGGAGGATGGCAGTGGTGTTTGGGGGCGTTTTTGATGAAGCACGCTTCCAGATTCCGGCTAAAGCCGGTACTACAATACGTGCGCTGGCTTGCTTCAAATCTGGGGTGGTGGCGGGGGCGCTGTTTTTTGGCAAAGGAATGGTGAGCAAAGGAATGTCCAGAAATTGAGGGATGGGCGGCCATGTGCGAGAGTGGCAGGGATAGTCATTCAGGAGATTTGGAGAACGCAGAGGATTCCATGATGAAGGGACGGAAAGGACGGCCGATGTTTGGCTGGGCTTGAGCGGTGGGGAGGGCTGGCTATATTTGGGGGAAACCATTTTCCGACCTTCCTCTTATGCCGATTTACGAGTTCTACTGCCCTGACAACAACAAGCTGTATTCATTCCTGGCGCGGACGCTGGCGTATCGGGACAAGCTGCCGGTGTGCCCGGATGGGGAAGGTTTGAGAATGGAGAAGCGGGTGTCGGCGTTTGCGGTGATCGGGAAGGCGAAGGAGGAGTCGGGGGATGATCCGTTTGCGGGCGTGGATGATGCGAAGATGGAGAGCTTCATGGCGGACATGGAGCGGGAGATGGGGAGCATGAACGAGGAGAATCCTGATCCGCGTCAATTGGGCCACTTCATGCGGAAGATGACGGAGATGATGGGCGACAAGACGCCGCCGGAACTGCGCGAGATGGTGCGCCGGCTTGAGGCGGGGGAAGATCCGGAAAAGCTGGAGGAGCAGTTTGGCGGGATGGATGAAGGGGACGCGGGGGACGCGCTGTTTTCACAGATGCTGACGCGGGCGAAGGCGGCGAGGAAGCAGCCGATGAGGGACCCGAAGCTGTATGAGATGCGGGATTTTGTGAGGGAGTGAGAGGCGAGATTGGTGGTGTTTGTAAGGGCTTTGCACCCTAATACCATCTAACTGTCAAGAATTGACCCCTGGCCCTTTCCTGCTGATTAACTAACCTTTGGGGGAGGAGGGAAGAGCTTGTTTATGAATGCCTCATAGAATTGGTCGCGAAGCGCGGCCAATGGCCTGGCGATGCCGTCTTCCCCCATATAAAGGACTTTCTCGAAGACATTGCCGGTGTGAGAGCGGCGGCTGATTTCATGCTTCTCGGAAATGCGCGTGTAGGCCTGGTTGACGCTGCCTGGGCGCGTGAATTCCGGCTCTCCTGTGCCAAGGTCGCACGCGCAATCACACAGGGCAGGTTTTCGCGTGCCACGAAGCTCGAGCATTAGATCTTCCTGCAGCGTGAACGGTATGAAGAAGGTGGCGTGATCCATCGGCACTTCGGTGGCGACATCCTGCCTCCGCAGGATTTCCCGATGTGCGGGGCCATCCTGCCGCATGTGGGCGAAGAGGGTGGCGCCCTTTTTCAAGAACAAAACGGTCTCAACAGTGTTGAGGCGGGCTGCGAAGTCACTCTCTACGAATTGACTTTCCTCACACACGAGATCCACGACGGAGCCATCCTTGAGCTGTGGCATGGACATGTTGTGAAAGGGCACAAGCACACCTTTGTGCACCTGCATGGGAATCACTACGCGTTTAGCGGGGTTCAGGGAGTCGTTTGGAAAGTGCATGGTCGTTTAAGTGCGTCGTATCCAGTCCTGCCCGTCCTTCTCGAGGCTGCCATCACGCAGCAGGCCGTTGATCAGGGAGCGCGCCTGCTCGTCAATGAGCCGGCCGGTGCGGCGGAAGCCCAGCCAGCGAGCGAAGAGGCGTATGGCCTCATCCCGCTCCAACCACACTTTTCCGTTTTGGTTGATGGCGGCAAGAAACAGCTCCTTCAGGAAGCCCCGCTCGTAATCCTCGATGCTGCGGCACAGCAGGGAGAGCTCCCCACCTTCGTTTTGCAGGATGCCGCGCCGCACTGCGGTGCGGATGTCCGTGTCCAGCACCTCGCGGATGCGGCTGCCCACGCGCTCGTAGCCCAGCGCCTGTGCGATCTCACGCCGCGCCGTCTCGCGGTCACGAGCACCACCCGTACTGAAGAGTTCGCGGATCACCGCCAGCACCTCCGCCCGTTCGGTTTCATCGACCGGTACAGGAGTTCGTTCAGCAGAGTCCTTTTTCTCCTCTTTCTTGGCAGCCTCAGGGGCTGCCCGGGCTTTTTTTGCGGCGGGCAGCTCTCCCTCCACGTTGAAGAGTTCTCCTGGAAGCCAGGCAGCGTCCGACTTGGGAGAGGCTTTCACGGGAATCAGGTTAGGAACATCGACGACCGCAGTCGCTTCTGGCAGAGCAGGTGTATTGAAAGTTTTCGATTTTCGTTTCGACGGTTTGATCGTGCCGGTACCAAGGAGTGAGGACTCGATAAGGGCAACTTCCTCTTCTGTAAGATTAAATAGACGATAAACGATTTGGTCGATCTCAGCCTCATGAAGAGCCAGCGTATCGTCGTCACCCTTTTGCGCAGCGGCGGAACAAGCTTCAGCCAAATGGCTCAGACGCGCTTTGTCGACTGCGCTGGCGGGTGGGATGGGGAGTTGTCGCGTTTCCTTCAGGACTATCTTTGGAAAATCATCACGATTTGCCACATTGGAAATAGCAAGAAAATACCAAGAGAGCGCAGCTGAGTTCAAAATACTCAGGACAAACCACGCGTCTAACTTGGAGCCGAACACCAGAATGCTCTGCATCGACTTATTAGTGATGAAGTCCGTTTCAACAAGAGATGCTTGAAGCCGAAACTGTCGGCTGATCAATTCTCTCAATAATATTCGACGACCGACGAAATACTTTTCGGGCTTATACTCAGCCAGAGTTTCATCGTAGCGTATGAAACCAGGATCACCGTGACTTGTACGATAGCGCCTCAATTCACCGTTGAACGCAGGTCGCGAATTGTGGTGCTGGGGGACTTTCGAAAGATGAAACGGAGTGACACCTCTTTGCACATCTGCGAAATCAGAAAGGTTTTGTCCTATCTGCCTCATCCTTTTCACTGCGATAATTCCTATAGGCGACGCATTAGGAAGATACTCATCACTGTTGTTTGAAAACCAGCTCACAAAGTCTGATTCCCAAGTCTCTTGGAAGAACTCTGTGAGAGAGACTCTTTTTTGTTTGCGTGGAAATCTTTTAATCTCTACTGCGCATTTATTTGTTCGAGGCCATGACAGAGGGCGTTGCAGCTTTGATGCCCCGAAAATTGTGGTGTCTACCCAGGCATCTTCAAACACATCGTATGGAAGGAGGACTATGAAATCTGGATCAGTATGGGTTGCAAGGTGCCGCCGTAATGCAGAGGACTTCGGCGCAGAATACCAACCTGTCGGAACAATGAAGCACAGCTGACCTCGCTCTCGACACAAGAGCGTTCCCAGTTCCAAAAACACAGCAAACGTTTCCGGACTACCGCCGACGACTTTATATCGACTTGTGATTTGTTTACTCTGCTCGGGGCTAAGAGTGGCACCGTATGGCGGATTCGCGATCACAATGTCAAAGCCCCCATTTGTAAAAACTTCACCAAAATGAAGTTGCCAAAGGAAAGTGGGTTTCTCCTCGTCGTCAAACCACGCACGCAGCTCATCCAGCCTGCGGTCTTGATGCTCGGCTTTCAGTTTGGCAGCGCTGTCGATGAGATTCAGCCGATGACCGAACTCCTTAAGGCCATGGTCAAGCTGAAATGCACGTTCGGCATCATCCGCGATGAGTCCCATTTCGTTGCGCAGCCAGGTGAACTCGGCGATGGCGACCTCGGAGAGAGCACGGTAGAGCGCGAAGCGAGCCGCACGTTTCTCGGGCAGGCGCTGCGCGGTGAAGAGGCAGCGCTTGGCGGCGATGAGGTTTTGGATGGCTCCATGGGTGCGCTTGTCTTCGGCGCTGACCTTGCCAAGATGCACCGGCTCTCCCCGGATGTACTCAATGAGCGAGTCCGCGCGGTGGATCTTGTAATCGAGATTGGGCAACGGGCGGGGCTGCTCTTCATCCACCACAAGAGCCAACCAGAAGCGCAGGCGGGCGATTTCTACTGCCCCCGGGTCAAGATCGACGCCATGGATGCTGTTCTGAATGATGCGGCGTTTAAGCCGAGCACGTTCCTCTGGGGTGTTTAGCTTGAGATCCAACGTGAGTTGGGTCCAGAGGATTTCCTGGAGTAAGCCAATGGGGAAGGCTCCGGAGCCAATAGCGGGGTCGCAGATTTTAACGTTATCCAGGAGGTCCCCGATGCGTTTGGCGTTCTGGTGAACGAATCCGTTCTTTTCCAGGCGGGTGAAGTCTTTCTCGTTCAGGAGCAAGTGCAACTCCGGGTCTTCCCCCAGATGGGTCTGCAGGTAGTGCAGAAGGCTCTGGCGGGCCATGTAGGAGACGATAGCCTTGGGGGTGTAGTAGGCACCCTTGTCCTTGTTGTCCTCCAACAGGTTTTCAAAGATGTGGCCGAGCATCTCGGGATCAATGCCGACTTCGTGGTCCTCGGGGTCGTTCTCGTCGATGGTGAAGTTGTACTCGCCAAAAAAATTGAGGAGGTTTTCAAAAAGCTGCGCCGGGAAATCCAGCGCGTGCAGCGGTGCGGGGTCCGTTTCAAACAAGCCGCCATTCAGATAGGGGATGCGCGTACCGGTGGGCGTAAACAGATCGCCTGAACGCTCTGCGTTGTTCAGTGCATCAAAGAACAACGGAATGAGCCAGTGGGAGTGGAAGCGGTGGGCATCGCTCTTGCTGGAGGCCGTCTTGAAGTAACTGTTGATGAAATCAGGGTCTCCGCCGGTCCAGGCTTTGCTGCCTGCTTTGCAGCCCATCCAGCCCTTCTTTTGCAGAAAGTGTAGAAAGACGAGGCGGCCCAGGAGGCGCTTCACGAAGTCGCGGACAGGCTTGTCGGCCTTGTCTTGTTCGGCCGTGTCCTTGTGCGTGGCGATGCCAAAGGCACTGCGCGTGGCCTTGGCCTTTTCGGGCGCAAGGAGATGGGCGACAAAAGCCTCATAGTGCTTCTTGTAGTCTTTGAAGAAGTCTTTGTTGAGCCGCTCGACGGAGAAGGCCTTTTCTACTTCTTCCAGAGTGAGGTGCTCTCCTTTTTCTCGCATTTCCGCCAGACGTCCGGCTGCGGTCCGGCAGGGTTCATGCTGCCCTAGCAGGAAGGTGTACCGCCGTGGGGCGGTCTGCGTACTGGTGATCTCAAAAGTTTCGTCGTTAAGCTGGGATCGCTTGCTAGCGTAGGTAAGCCGCCAGTCGGGCTTGCCGGCCTGATGAAAGACGGCCAGCACGGCGGTGGTGGTGGCTTCATCAATGAACCGGGCCACAAAGTTGCGCAGGGCCACGCGGTTGCGGGCGAGTTTGACCTGATCCGTCACATGCACCTCCAGCAAAGCGATGGTATTGCCGTCTGGCAGCTCAATGCTGCCGATTTGCTCGGTGCCGGTAACGTCATCGCATTTGGCGATGATGGCCTGTGGGGCTTGGAGAAGCTTGAGCGTGCCGCTGGGCAGGATGTCTTCCAAAATGGTGCGGTAGGTGTCCCGGGAGTAAGGCTGCCGTAGAAGCGGCTGGAGGGACATTGGCGGGGGCATGAATCAGTGAGTGGAGAGAGTTTTCAGATCAGACCGGGCCAGAAGCTTATCATCTGAGGTCACCAGTGTTAGGCGGTGGACGTTCGCAGTAGCCGCAATGATGCGGTCGGCAGGGTCGCCGTGGAAATCTGGAGGCCAGGTGTAAGCGGCAAGGGCGACCTCCACCGAAATTGGAAGGAGCTTGATCCGTCCGGCAGGCAAGGACTGCCTGACCCAGACATTGACGGGCAGTGGCAGGATGAGTTTGCCCTTATCTGCCTTCTGCGCGACCTCAATGATGCTCATGGGGGACAGGGCGACGACTTGCTCAGCATTCAGCAGCTGGCGAACGGTCGTGGAAATCTCCTGCGGGCGGTGGAACCAGCGGAGCCAGGCGTTGGTATCGAGCAGGTAGCGCATGCGCGAAGGGATGGACTAGGAGTCGTCCGCAGCGTCTTCCCACTCCTCAGGGGCAAAGGCAGGGTCTTCCAAAGTGCAGCCGGGGGCGAGCGCGAATCCTGAACCCGTGCCCATCCAGTCGGACAAAGTGTCGGTATTCCCGTTTGGCTTGGCGGCTGGAGAGAGGTAGGCCACGATCTGCCCATCACGCATCAGCTGGAGCAGGGTATGGTTCTGCTCCACGGCCTTGAGTTCATCCGCAGCGTGCGAGAGGAAATCTGGAAGGGTGATTTGCTTGATGCTCATGCGCGCAATCTAGCGGGTAGGTGAAATGCCGTCAATGGCCTGCGAAGGACTCTGAGAGAATGATGGCGGGTGCAAGCTCGACGGTGGAAAGGCCGCCGCGTGCGTCCTCCACCTTCTGATCGGCGCTTTCCTGCAGCGGGTAGCGCTGCAAGATTTCCAGAGTCTTGTCCAGCAGCACGGAGGCCTGAAGTGGCGTCTTCTTGTGGGCCTTTTCCAGGGCATTCAAGTCCCGCTGAAGGCGGGCAAAGGTGGCGCGCTTGATGGCCACCTGCGCCGCCCGCATGAGGAACTTCTCCTCCTCGGCGGCGAGTGTGGGGTGATTGATAAACACCGCAAGGAAGCGCAGGGCCTTGGATTCATTCGGCCCCATCTGGTGGTCCACCACCTGGCCGATGGCCGCCTCCTGCTGAAGGGTGTCTTTGAACTGCTGGATGGCGGCATTCACATGGCGGTGATGCTGATCGTGCAACGGCACGGCTTTTTCCCCAGAGACGGCTTTGAAGATGCGGGCGGCTTCGACGAAGCTCAGCTCCTCCAGCTCTCCCTCGGCAGGGCAGTAGTAGAAGGCATCGCGACGGTGATTCCGAATGTAGGTCAGCGTGGCCTCGGAGCGGTGGCGGTCCTTGCGCCCAACACGGGCGCGCAGCGGCAGATTGCGAATCTCGCGGAAGCGGTCGGGGTTGTTCTTTTTGAAGGCGCGCAGCTCCATGAGGTAGGCGAGGCTTTCGTCCCGCTCTTCCTGAATCTCAGCGGCATCGAAGAGGCCGAAGTTGTCCACCTCTTCATCGGTGGAGTAAATCTGGCTGTCTTCCCCAAGAGCGGAGTGGAAGGCCTGGAGCTTGACGATGGCCTTCTTCTTGAGGTCGATGTTGGCATCCACCTGGGCCGTGGGGAAGAAGTTGAAGATGTGAATGCGGTCGGAAGTGCTGCCGATACGGTTCACGCGGCCGATGCGCTGCATGAGCCGGGTGGAGTTCCAGGGGGTGTCGTAGTTCACGATCACATTGGCGCGGTGCAGGTTTACACCTTCCGCCAGCACCTCCGTGGAGATGATGATCTGATAATCGTCCGTCTGCTCGTCCGGAGGGACGTTGGCGTCGAAATTTGCCCGCACCATGGGCATGCGGTCCTTCCGCGAGGCGGAGTCGATGGTGAGCACGCTGTCATAGCCGCGCTTCTCCAACTGCGCCTTGAGGTAGTGAGTGGTCTCCTTCGACTCTGAGAAAACCACAAGACGTGGCGAGCCGGACTTGAGCTGGGCAGCGTGATTGATGGACGGGGAAAGCAGGGCTACCTTCAACTGGCGCAGGAACTCATCAAGCTTGGGGTCTTCATGCACCTGCTCCCAAGAGGCGGACAGCTCGGTCAGAATCTCCAGATCCTTTTTCAAGCTCGGCAGGAAGGTGGGATCGAAGTCGTCCTTGGTGCAGATTTCCAGCGTGGGGTCGGACTCTTGAAGCTCCAGGATCTTTGCCTCCAACTCGTCCTCCCGTTCTTCGACGATGTATTCAGAAACATTCAAGGCAGGAGCGATGAAGATCTTTCCCTTCTCAAACATGGAGACCATGGCCCAGGTGGCCACCTTGAAGCGGACGAGTGACTGCGTGAAGGCGTGGAAGCTGCTGTCGAGGCGCTTGAGCAGAAGCACCTTCATGATTCGGGCAAGCTGAGAGGAAATGCGGTCTGCATTCTGATACTTGAGCTTCTTTTCCGGCACCAGATGCCCGATGGCGCGGTAACGGTTGAAACTCAGCTCACGGTCCAGGCACTCCAGTGTGCGGTCGTAAAGCTTGTCAGTCGAAGCCGAGAGAACGTAAAGCAGCTTGTGCGGCGGGATGACCTTCGGGAATTTGATCTCCTGTGCCTCCAGATCTTTGCTGTAAAGCTCGTGCTCCAGAAGGTCTGTGCGTGTGCGGCGGATCGTGATTTCAGTGACCACTTTCAGGCGAATCTCTTCGTAGATGCGTGCCACCTCTACGCGGGCCTGTTCAGGTGTGAGATTTTTGAGCGCCTGTTCATACTCCTTTTGCCGGCGTGCAAAGAAGTGCTGAAGGTTGCTGGTTTCGAGGGTGGAATCCTTCAAGTCCTGAAACAGGCCGATGAGATTGCGGATGTCCATGGGCCGGTTGTTCAGCGGCGTGGCAGAAACGAGAATGACCTTTTTGCGGGCCAGCAGGTTGTCCTTGAGGCGGCGGCGCGTGGGTGTCTTGCAGATGCGCTGCAATTCATCGTAGGCGTCGGCGGTGTCATTGCGGAACTTGTGCGCTTCATCGACGATGACGAGGTCGAAGCGGTCCGGCTGGCGGATTTTGTGCAGGCTGCCGCTGCTGTGAAGCTCGACAAACTGCATGTCGAACTTGTCCAGTGTGCGCTGCCAGCCATCGAGCAGGGCCGGGGGGGCGACGACCAGTACCCGTGAGAGATGGGCCGGAAAGCCATTGTGATAAAAGAACTTCTTCGCGATGAGCACCGCGATGATCGTTTTCCCCAAACCCACGACATCCGCCAGGAAAAAGCCGTGATGCTTTTGTAGCATGAGGAAGCCCTGCTTCACTGCATCCATCTGATAGGCCAGACGCATGAAGCCTTCGGGCAGATCGGTTTCACTGTTGGGGTCATACTCAATGGCGGGACCAAAGAACTCGGTGAGCAGCTTGATGTAGAGATCGAAGGGGGAAAGGTCTTCGCGCAAATGGCTGGCCTGTGTGATCGCCATCACATCCTTTGGCAGCACATGCACGCCTTCCAGCCAGAGCTTTTCAAACTCATCCGAAGCGAACTTCACATCCTCGTAACTGTGCAGGAGCACATTGAACTCGTAGTTGCAGCCAAGTTCTTCAACGCCGAGCCCTGCGGCGGTCAGATTGGACGAGCCGGTGATGACAGCGCCCGCTTTGTGCTCATTGAAACCTTTGGGGATGAAAAGGTAAATCTTGGCGTGCAGCCGCTTGGTGGGATGGGCGCGGATCTCGATCTTCTTGGAGGCCACATCCTCGGCAAACTGCCTTATGCCTGCTTCGACTTCAGGCGCATATCGGGCTGCAGCAATGTCAGAGGAAAGCCCCTCGCGAAATTCGCGCATGGCACGTCCTGCATCCGCCAGAAACAGCCGCCCTTTCTGGTGGTACTGCTCCATGATTTCATCCACATTGATTCCCACCAGCAATCGGATCTGCGGCACCTTTTCGAGATGCGGACGAATGGCGAAGTAGCCCGAGGAACGCAGGTAGCCAATCAGGGCGTCAAAACGTTCAATGTCAGAATTGTGCTCGAAGATGCCCGCAAACTTGTTTAGCAGCGTGTTTTCGCCTGAGTTGGTGAAGAACTTGGTGGACATCTAGAGAAGAACAAGCCGCGCAGGATGGAGCGTGGAACCTTACAAAAGCGGATGCCGTCAGAGATGGCAAGGGAATCGCCGACGAAAGGAAGCTTCGGACGCGGCGTAGCGCGTCCCTGACCGGGCGGCGTCACCATGGGTGAGTCTGCGCGGAGCGGCAGACGCATCAACCAACCTGTTCTGATCTCGCGTCCCAATAGGCGGTAAGTCCTGCTCTATTGGTTGGCTCTTGAATTTCTTTAGCGGCTGCTGACGGAGACGGCGCCCATGGCGGGGACCATGATTTCGTCTCCGGCTTTGAGGGTGGTGCCGGGGGTGAGGCGGTTCATTTCGCGGATCTGATCGGGGGTGGTGGTGAACTGGGTGGCGATGGTTTCGATGGTGTCTGAGCGATCGACGCGGTAGGCGAGGATGCCGCGGTGGGAGTCGGTGGTGTCGGGGGCCTTCGGGGTGGCGGCGATGGGGGCCGGGGGGGCGGCGGGCATGGGCGCTGGAGCGGGGGCGAAGCCGGCGGCGGGTTGTGGCGGGGCGCCGGGGACGCCGAAGCCGGGGAGGGGGACGGTGTCGGGGGATTCGGCGCGGGGTGGGGCGGAGCGGGTCTTGGTGGCGACGAGGGTGGTGGTGGTGCGGCCGGGGATTTTGAGGCGCTGGCCGACGGTGATTTTATTGACGTCTTTGATCTTGTTGGCGGTGGCGAGGGCGACGGGGGTGATTTTGTGCTTGAGGGCGATGGCTTTGAGGCTGTCGCCTTTTTTGACGGTGTAGTAGAGGGGGGAGCTGACCTTCACCATGGTGGTGGTGAAGGGTGCGGACTGGGGGGCGGACGCGGGGCTGCCGGTGAGTGAGGGGGGCGTGTAGCTGGCCTGGGTGGTGGAGGAGCTGCCGCTGAGGCGGTGGGGGGAGGGGATGAGGAGGGTCTGGCCGACGTGGACTTCGTCTTCGGTCATGCGATTGAGCTGCTGGATCTCGCCGACGCTGACGCGGTGGGTGGAGGCGATGCGCCAGAGGGTGTCTCCGGGGCGTGAGATGTAGGTGGTGTGGGCGGCGAGATCTGTGCCGCCATCGTAACGGGTGGTGCCTTTGCCGCCGCGCTTGATGCTGCTGACATCGCGCTCGAGGTCGCCGATGCGCATGTTTTGGACGCGGTCGCTGTCGCGCAGGCGGGAGACCTGATTGGTGAGATCGCCGGTGGGGCCGTATACTTTGGGCGGTGGCGGGGGGCCTGCGGCGGGCTTTTTGGTGGTGGTGGCGGATTTGGCGGGGGCGGTGGATTTGCCGTGGGTGGGGGCCTTGGAGGATTTGGGGGCCGGGGCCTTGGGGGCGGGGCCGTAGCCGGGAGGGGCTGGCGGGTAGGTGTAGCCTGCGGATGCGGGTGGGTAGGTATAGCCGGGGGGCTGGGTATACTGGGGGCGGCCGGCGGGGGCCTGGATGGCGGCGGCGGATTGCCGGGTGGCTCTGGCGGAGGGCTGCTGGAGGCCTGCGCCGGGTGCGGGATAGCCGGGAGGGGGTGGCTGATTGAAGTTATTGGTGACTGCCTGGAGCGGGAGAGCGGAAAGGACTGCCGAGCAAAGCACGAGAGATCTCAGCACAGAGGATGAAAGGCAGGGCGTCTTCATATGGCTATTGTAGAAAATTCGATTGTTAATTCAATCAAATATTTTATAACTGTGAATATATTTTTTGAAATTTCGCCCGTTCATCGCCCTGAGCCTGCAAACGGTGGTCGCTTTTTTGGCCCTCGGAGGGAGTGCGTACTCGCTGGTGTGGCTGGAGGGGCGGCGGGAGGCGGAGCCTCTGCCGAGGGCGGGATTTTGGAATGAGAGGGCGCCGATTGTGGTGGTGGATGCGGGGCATGGCGGGCATGACGGGGGTGCGGTGGCGAACGGGGTGATCGAAAAAAATATGAGCCTGGACATCGCGAACCGGCTGAAGAAGGAGCTGGAGGCGGCGGGGGTACGGGTGGTGATGACGCGGAGCGGGGACCGGTTTCTGACGCTGGATGAGCGGGCGGCGATGGCGGGCACGCATGAGGCGGCGGCTTTTGTGAGTGTGCACCTCAACACGGACGGTGAGGGGAGCGGGGCGGAGGGGATCGAGACGTATTTTGCGGAATCGAAGGGGCTGGCGGCGCGGCAGCTGGTGCACTCTGGCGAGGGGCGAACGGAGGGGGATGGGGCTGAATTTGCGAGGACGGTGCAGCGGCTGGTGTGCGGTGCGACGAAGGCGGAGAACCGGGGGATCAAGGCGCGTGAGTACGCGGTGGTGGCGCGGGCGGCGTGTCCGGCGGTGCTGGTGGAGTGCGGATTCATCACGAGCGCGAGTGAGTCGGTGCGGCTGAAGCAGGCGGGGTATCGGGACAAGGTGGCGGATGGGATCGCGCGCGGGGTGGTGCTGTTTTTGCAGAGCCGGGCGGCGAGGCCGGGTGTCATTGCTGCAGCGGCGAAGTAAAATCAGCGGGACAAACGGGTGCTTCCCGGCGTAAATCATGGGGTCTTGCCTGCCTCCCACGACATCGCTGTTTCGAGTACGCGCCGTGCGCTTTATGCGCTGGGGCTGTTTGCGATCGCGTCGGCGGCGTTTTACGGGGTGTTTTCGGCGGTGGAGTATCCGTGGAACTGGAGCGGGGTGTGGCAGTACCGGGAGCAGTTTTTCCATGGGTGGCTGAGCACGATGGGGCTGTCTCTGGTGGCGATGGTGGTGAGCGTTGCGTTTGGCTTTTTGCTGATGCTGGGGCGGCGTGCGCCGTGGCTGCCGGTGCGGATGGGATGCGGCAGTGTGGTGGAGGTGGTGCGGGGATCGCCGCTGCTGGTGCAGCTGCTGATCGGGCATTACATCATCGCGCAGGCGCTGAACATTGATCAGCCGCTGTTTACGGGGATCATTTTGCTGGGGTGCTTTGAAGGGGCGTATCTGGCGGAGATTTTTCGGGGGGCGGTGGAGAGCATCAGTACTTCGCAGCTTGAGGCGGCGCGTGCGGTGGGCTTTAGCAAGGCGCAGACGTATCGGTTTGTGATCATCCCGCAGGCGCTGCGGCGTGCGCTGCCGGGGACGACGGGGCAGCTGGTGTCGCTGATCAAGGATTCGTCGCTGCTTTCGGTGATCGGCATCGAGGAACTGGTGCAGAAGGTCAAGATCATGAACGCGGCGAACTTTGCGCCGCTGGAGGGCTACCTGCCGCTGGCGCTGGCTTATCTGGTGGTGACGATACCGCTTTCGCATCTGGCGCGTCGATTGGAAGGGAGGTTTGCGTATGAAACTTGAAACGCATGCGGTGACCAAGCGCTATGGCGCGCACGCGGCGCTGGATGGGGCTTCGTTTGCAACGGGGGACGAGGCACGGGTGATCGCGCTGCTGGGGCCTTCAGGCGGGGGGAAGTCCACGCTGCTGCGTGTGCTGGGGAGTCTGCTGGTGCCGGATGACGGGCATGTGAGCATCGATGCGCGTGTGCTGCCGCATGATGAGGAGGGTGCTTTGAATGAGAGGCGTGGGAATGGTTTTGTGTTTCAGGGGTACAATCTTTTTCCGCATCTGACGGCGCTGCAGAACATCACGCTGCCGCTGCGGGAAGTGCATGGCATGAGTGAGACGGTGGCCACGCAGCGGGCGCTGGAGCTGCTGCACCGACTTGGGCTGGCAGGGCATGAACATAAACGGCCGAGCCAGCTTTCTGGAGGGCAGCAGCAGCGTGCGGCCATCGCGCGGGCGCTGGCGCCGAAGCCGCGACTGCTGCTGCTGGATGAACCGACTTCGGCCCTCGACCCGGTGATGACGGGGGAGGTGCTGGATGTGATCCGTGAACTGGCGGAGGCGGGTCAGAGCATCATCCTGGCGACGCATGAGATCAGCTTTGCGCGGAAGGTGGCGGACTGGGTGGTCTTCCTCGTGGGCGGCAAGGTGCAGGAGTCGTCCACTGCTGCGGAGTTCTTCACGCGGCCGCAGACGGAACTGGCGAGGCAGTATTTGGAAGGGTTGTCGAAGTATCGCTGATCAATGGAGATGGACACGCGCAGGGCTGGCGGCAGATGCGATGTGATGGTATGAAACCATTCTGCTGCCTCCTTGCCTTGTTCCTTGTATCCATTAGCGCTCTTTCCAGCTGTAAAAAGGGACCGGCAGAGAAGATCGGCGACAAGATTGATGATGCCACGGATTCACGCCCTGCTGAAGGAGTTCGTGATGCGGTGGAGAAGGCGACGGGCAAGTGATTGCGATCTGGCGCGCGCGTTTCGGCGAATGCGATAGGGCGAAGCGGAGTTTTGTGTCACCGCTACGCGGTTCCACCGGACTACCTACAAGCACCGTGGGTTGGCACCCACTGCTATGGTTGTGCCAGCGCTACGCGCTTTCGGAGACGAGAGCGCTCTAGTTGTTGAGCGCTGAGGCCGAGGTGGGATCGGGGGTGGTGGGCGGTGGTTGGTCGCCGTTTTTGACGACTTCGACGAGGCGTTTGATGCCATCGCGGGCCATCTCGCTGAGGGGGTGCATGCTCTTGGCTTTCAAATACCAGGCGATGGCGGAGCCGACCTGCTGCTTCTCTTCCTGCTGGCGGGCGTTTTCGATGGCGGTGACGAATTCGCTGGCCTTCACACCGAGGTCTGCGCGCAGTTTGCTGAGCACGGGATCATCGGGGTAGAGCTTGGATTCCTTCTCCACTTTTTCCCATGCGGCGGGAGCGCTGCTGGCGGCCATTTCCTTGGCGCCGCCGAGAATGAGTTCGAGGCGGCCCATGTCCTTGAGGACTTTTTCGAGCTGCTGCTTGCGGGTGAGGTCATCGGCGACGGCGGCGATGAAGGGGGCCTGGTTTTCGAAGATCTGGCGGTAGTTGCGCTGGCTGAGGAGTCGGTCGAACTCCATGAGGGCCTGAGACTTCATGTCGGTGGACTGCATCATGTGCTCGCTGAGCTGGGTGACGCGGGGATTGGTGGGCCAGATTTCGGCGGCGGCCTTCATCTCCTTCTCCACGGTCACGGCATCCTTGTTGCCCATGGCTGCATTGGCGTTGTTCACGTGCAGATTGCTCATGGTCTTGGCGGTTTGAATCGCGGCGAGGGGCTTGGCGTATTCAAAGTCGTCGGAGGTGGTGCGGAGTTCCATGACGACGGTCTCGGCGCTGGAATAGTCCTTCATTTCCAGGAAGGAGAGGAGCTTGTTTTTCTTGCGGACGAAGTCGAGTACCTTGGTCTTTTCGGACATGGGGAGGCGGCGGACGCGAGGCAGGTATTCGCCGATGGCGTAGGCTTCGAGGAGGCGGTTGCTGGCGCTGTCGACATCGCGACGGGCGACGAGGTTTTCGAAGGAGACGAGGGATTCATCGACGCTGCGGATGGCTTCGAGGGAGAGGCCGTCAATCATGCTGACGGTGGGAGGAACGCCGAAGCTGCTGGAGAGGAGTTTTTGGACATCGCTGTCTTTGTCGAGCTGCAGGATGCTTTCGCCGTCGCGGAAGAGATTGGGGTAGAAGCGGCAGGCGATGACGGCGTGCTCAAAACGGCGCTGCATGAACATCTGAATGATGAGGGCCTGGAACTGGATCTTGCTGGTGACTTCGGAGAGGCCCATGGCGGTCTCGTTCAGTTTGGTGCGGGCTTCGATTTCAGCGATGCCTTTGATGTAGCCGGAGGTGCGGCCGACTGTGGCGCTGTTGGTCTGCTGCTGTTGCTGCTGATTTTGCTGCTGGCCATTTTTTGAGGCGCCGCCGCCGGTTTTGGCGAGCGGGGTGCTGTTCAGGCCCATCTCGGCGTTCCATTCGAGCTGCTTGCGGCGCTCCATCATGGCCACGTTGGCGAGCTTGCGTTCGTTGACACGTTTCTGGGAAGTCCAGACATCCCAGATGGCATTGGCGACGGCATTGCAGAGACCGCCGTCGATTCTGGCGGCACCGGCCTCCGGCAACATGGCAAAAGCTTTCATGACTTCAGGTCCACGGGCCTGCACTTTGGTCACGGGATCGGGAGCCTGCTTGTGAGTGGGGGCGAGCAGTTCCATGATCTGGGCCATGAGATCACGGTATGCCTGGTCTTCAGGACCGTTGGCCTCAGGCGTGGTGAGATAGGTCTCAAACCGTGAGCGCATGAGGCGGTTGTTGGTCACATTCCAAAGCTTGCCGTTGAAGGAGACGTTCTCCGAGCCGGGATCGGCCATGGGCATGTTGTTGAGCCCGGTCTGGGTATCGGTCTGGCGGTCGGCAGCGCTGCCGGGCACCATGTTGTAATTGTTATTGGAGGTGGTGGTGGCCGGGGGCGCACCCGCACCGGGGCTGCCTGGGAGAACCTGGGCGCTGGCTGGACACAGCGCGGCAAGGATGAGGGCAAAAGTAAGGCGCTTCATGACGGTGTGGGATTACGCTTTGATGAGTTCGAGCACTTCGAGCACGCCGGTTTCCATGACGCGCACTTTAAAGATGTAACGTTGGCGGCGCTGAATGTTGGCCCCTTTGTAATCCGGCGGCACCCAGACAGGAAGGTAAGTATTGCCTGCACCATCGCTGATCTGCAAGCTGAAGAGGCGACCGTCTGCGCTGCGCCAGTTGTCGAGCCGGTCGTCCACGACGCCCTCGACCTTGTATTCGTTGCCGCTGAGAGCGGTGGCGTTTTCCATGAACTCACTGGCGCTGAGCTCAGTGACGCCAGTCATCGCATCCGTGGAGCGATGCATCAAAGCGAAACCACCTCCGCCGACGACGGCGAGAATGGCGATCAATCCCAGCCAGTGGGTGGGGCGGACTCCAGATTGGGCACGGCGAGACATGGGGGATCAGGAAGTTTTGGGTGGAGGGATCAGTAAAAGGCAGGCTTAAAAATCGACGACAAACGCTGGCTGTCCAATCCAAGATGAGGCAGGTTGACGCGAATGGGGGACTCTGGCAGAACTAATATCCGCACTTATCGCGATTCGTTTCAAGGAATCGGATGCGGTACCGGCTGCATGGTGCATTTGGTTTTAATCGGCTTTCTAGCTCTGGCGGTACTGGTGTGGTGCATCAAAAATCGTGCATGGGAGCTGAGTGTGACGGTGGAAATGCCGACGGCGAAAAAAGCCGAGCCGGAACCGACCGAACCGGCCCCGTAACTTTTTTTAGGCTGGGGTCATGGAGCGTCAGGGAGAGCGGCGCTGCTGCCACGGATGTGCACCGGAGTGCCCACCTGGGCATGCTCCCAGATCACTTGCTGGGGCTCGGCAGGAGTGCGGATGCAGCCTTTGCTGGAAAGCTCTCCTGGCTTGAACTCGCCCTGATGAATGCCCACGCCGGGCCAGGTGAGCCGCAGCCAGTGTGGCATTTCGTAGCCTTCGTAGTGGGTGCCAGGTGGCTGGGGGCCATGGTGCTCCCAGGCGCGCCAGACGACAACTTCACGCGTGTCTGGCTTGACAAACTTGCCGTAGCGGTTGGAGAACTTCGTCGGCAGCTTTTCGAGCACCTTGAAATCACCGGTGGGTGTGGGCGAGGTATTCCGGCCCGAGGAAATTTGGGTGACCACGACGGCCACCTTGTCTGCATTGAACAAACGCATTTCCTGCCGGGACAGGTCGATTTCGATGCTGGCCGCCGCCGGTTGCAAGGCTGAAGCCAAGGCCGCGTCGATATGGTAGACGGGTTTGGGCAGTGGAGGCGTCGATGGTTTGCGCTGCAGCAGTGTACAAGCGGGCAGGAGACTCAGAATCAGCAGAGGTGACAGCCGCATGTAGTAGGGCAGCAGATGAAGCATGGCCTCATTTCCCGCCGCCTTCGTCAATGTCAAAAAATTTTCCGGCCACTGCCCAGGCCAGATCTGTGCGTGGCAGGATGCCGTCTCCGCCGATGTAGTAGCGGCTGCAGATGATGTAGTTGTCACGTGACACTCCGGTGCTGGTGCCGGCGGAGAAGATGGCGGCGACCTTCAAGCTGAGTGAGCCGGCAATGCCGTGCTTCTGCTGCATGTAGGAACGGAATTCGTTCTCGTTGGGATTGGTGAGGGCAAGAACGACGATCAACGAGATGAGCAGGAAGATGATGAGTCTCATGGCTTGGGTGTTGGGATGGGTGGAGTGGTGGTGGGCTGGCTAGCTGGGGGAGTCGTCTTGGCGTCCGTCCGTTTTAACTCAAAAGAACCGGGCGTGGTGCTTGGAATTTCAATCCATTCGCCGGTTTCGGACTGCCTGCTGCGCAGGCGCCACTGCTCGCCGTCGATCGCATAGAGAGGGTGCTTGGCCTCCTTCGGTTTCTGGCACACTAGCAGCATTCGGTCTTCATTTTCGGCGGGCACTTCACGGATTTGGAGCAGGCCGCGATGACCTATCGAGACAATTTGCTTCGCAGCCGAGCGCAGTCCCTTTGAGGGTAAGCGGCGGCGTTTGGAAGCAGGGATAGAAGAATTCACTCCACCAAAGTATCAGAAAGTCATGGTTTTGCCACGATCTCATTTGCGGTACCCTGCTCGAAATGAGGGAATTGGCATGCAGGCAAGGTGAGCCCAGGAGAATTGCCTGGCTTGCTTGGGATGAGGTTGCGGACTAAAGTGCGCGTTCCATGCGCCTTTTGCTGGTCATTCTCTCTTTGGTGGTGGCGACGTGTTTGCACGCGCATTCGATTCACAGCTCCACGGCGGAGGCGGAGTACAATGCGATGACGAAGAAACTGGAGGTGAGCCTCACGGTTTTTGTGAGTGATCTTGAACTTGCGCTTATTCGCCAGTGCGAACGGGAGGTGCGGATCGACAAGACGCCTGCGGCGGAGTTTGATGCGCAGGTTCAGGCGTATCTGGCGAAGACTTTTGCGGTGACGGATGCGGCGGGGAAGGTGGCGAAGATGGAGTGGGTGGGGAGAGAGATGGATGAGGCGAGCGCGAAGAGCGGGGATCCGGCGGTGGTGCTGTTTTTTGAGATGGAGGTGCCGGAGGGGATGGTTGGGACGACGGTGAGGAATGCGGTGTTTTGGGATCTGTTTAAGGATCAGATCAATCTGATGCAGATGCGAGATGGCGATAAGAAAGTCGAGATACGCTTCACTAGTGAGCACTCATCCAAGGGGCTAGGCATGCATGAGACAAAGCACCCGAAAAGCTGAGCGGCGTCATGGCTGTGTCATGGAACTGAAGATGTGCGCGGCGGGGCTCATTGCAGACGCTGCTGGTAAATGCCGGGTGCGGCGATGTGATGGGTTTGCTTCCCGGTTTCCTCTGTCGACAACCCAGGGAAGCGCTCGCTAAAGCTCGGCATCCCTGGGCTTAATTACGGAAGGCCGTTGGCCTTCAAGGCAGGCATGGGGTCGAGATCATGCTGCGAGACAATAGTTCTATTGGTTCGTGAAATATGTTACTGGCGTGGCAGGATCTCAATATCATGAAACGTGAAAAAGGCGCGCATGTCGCCATCGCGACCACTGTAGGCACCTTCTGCATTCGCCAGATAGCAGGCGAGTGATGCGAAGGCCCAGGCATCCTGCTCGTCTATAAAAAGCTCTTCATGATCGAAGCCGGCAACGTGCCGTTTGATCATGTGATTGTGAACCTTTTGAGCGTCTGACTTCGAGTCTTCGGGTATGGACTTATTGGCCCAGGCCCAGAGCCATGATCTGCGTGAATAGACATAGGAGCCCACCAATTGAGCACGAGTGCGCACGATTTTGTCTTTAAAGGTAAAGAGCAAGGTGCCTTTCTCGCCATCCCAATTCCAGCGCTCCTCATCCCCCAGCTTCCAAACGCCTGCATGCGCCGAGGTTTTTATCTGAAGATCATTGAGTGCTCTCTCCATGATCTGCTCATGTGTCATTTTTTCATCCTGATCGCGGTGCTGCGCATGGATGGCAGCTATCTCGGCATCACTCGGAACTGAGGTGTTAAACGCATCCTGCAATGGGCCTGAAACTTGAGCGGAGCGGTTCAGCCAGAGAACCGCCATTACGATCAAGACGACAGCAATTGAAAGGATTGCGGTCATTTTCATTTTAGCTTCGAAGCACGTGAAGGGCTTGTTCTGAAATTACCCAAAGTAGGGCGCGAGGATGTTGCGGGCGACTTTGATGGCTTGCATGCGGCCTTCGAGGGTTTTGCCGAAGGTGTCGTCTTCGACTTCGATGCAGAGGGGGCCGTTGTAACCGATGCGCATGAGCTCGGCCATGAATGCGGCCCAGTTGATGTCGCCGTAGCCGGGGATGCGGGGCTGGTGCCACTGCAGGGGGAAGTCGAAGCGGCCGACTTCGTTGAGGGCGGCACGGTTGATTTTGACGTCTTTGGCGTGGACGTGGAAGAGCTTGGATTTGAACTCGGCAAGGGGGCTGAGGGGATCCATGTCCTGCAGGATGAAGTGGGAGGGATCGTAGTTGAGACCGAAGCAGGAGGAGTCGATGTCGTTGAAGGCGCGGCGCCAGATGGCCGGGGTGGTCATGAGGTTTTTGCCTGCGGGCCATTCATCGCGGGTGAAGGACATGGGGCAGTTTTCGATGCCGATTTTTACGCCGTGGTCTTCAGCGTATTTGATGATGGGCTGCCAGATTTTGAGGAAGCGGGGCCAGTTTTCATCGACGGTCTTGGTCCAGTCGCGACCGACGAAGCCGGTGACGAGATTCACTCCAAGTTTGGGTGCGGCGGCGATGACTTTTTTGAAGTGTGAGACGCCAGCGCGTGAGACTGCGGCGTCGGGGTCGAGCATGTTGGGGTAGTAGCCGAGGGCGCTGATGCTGACGCCCTGATCCTGGCAGTGGCCGAGGATTTCCTGGGCCTGGCTTTTCGACATGGCGGTGACGTCGATGTGGGTGACGCCGGCGTATTTGCGCTCGGCTTTGCCGACGGGCCAGCACATGACCTCAACGGTGGAGAAGCCTTCGTGGCGGGCGAAGTTGAGGACGTTGTCGAACGAGAGTTCGGGGAGGATGGCGGTGACGAAGCCGAATTTCATGGATGGGGGGAGATCGAGGATTGGTGGCGAGAAAACGTCCCAGATGGCACTTAATCCAGCGCTATTTCGAGGCGAGGTGTGTTTGCCGAACGCTCAGAGACGGGCGGGCTGACGACACACCCATCCCACGAAGAACTTCTGCCCCTCACCCTTACTTCTCCCCGAACGATGCCTTTGGCATTGCCCTATCATCGGCGGGGAGAGGGGATTCGCTTTGGGCCCATGAGAGGGGTATGAGAGAAGGATGTGCTATCGGAAATTTGAAGCACTCTTTTTCGGTTCAAGTTTATGGGCACAAAAAAGGGCGGGAGTATGAGTCCCGCCCTTTCGGAGTGAGTGTGTTACTTGGCTTCGGCAGAGATGTCTTTTTTGCCTTCGAGGACTTTGTCCACGAGGCCGTATTCGGCGGCCTGGGCGGCGGACAGGTAGTTGTCGCGGTCGGTGTCGCGTTCGATCTGCTCGACGGACTTGCCGGTGTGGTGGGCGAGGATGCGGTTGAGGCGCTTCTTGAGGCCGAACATGTATTCGACGGTGCGTTCGACATCGCTGGCGGTGCCGCGTGCGCCACCGGAGACCTGGTGGA
>JAPLUN010000171.1 GCA_026397715.1 Verrucomicrobiota bacterium | reverse complement strand
CTTTGAAGGAATCCAATCCTGTTAATCCTGTCAATCCTGTCAAGAATCCGGATGCCGGCGAGAAGCGCGCGGGGATCTTCATCGGCCCGGAGTTCGGCACCGTCACCCGGCCGGACCTGGTGGCCGCGGCCCGCGAGGCGGCCGATGCCGGCTTCGACGTGCTCATCGCCTGCGCCTTCAACTACGAGGCGCACGCCGCAGAGTTCAGCAAGCTGGGACGCATCCCCGTGCTCAAAGCGCGCATGAACGCTGACCTGCACATGGCCGAAGACTTGAAGAACACTGGCAAGGGCAACCTGTTCGTGATCTTCGGCGAGCCGGATATCACCATCCTGCCCGCCGATGCCGGGCAGCTGCGCGTGAAGGTGAACGGCGTGGACGTGTTCCACCACAACACCGGCGAAGTGCGCAGCGACGGTGCCGATGGCATCGCCTGCTGGTTCATCGACACTGACTACAACGAAGAGAGCTTCTTCGTCCGCCACGCCTACTTCCTGGGTGCCAACGACCCATACAAGGCGTTGAAGACCACGCTGAAAGCCGAGATCAACGAAGACGCCTGGGCCACGCTCAACAGCGACACCTCACGCGCCTTCGACCAGCCCAAGAGCGGGCGCATTGCGGTGAAGGTCATCAATCATCTTGGGGATGAGGTGATGAAGGTTTTCAAAGTGGGGTAACAACAGAAAAGGGGACGAATGGAAGATCAATTGGAAGTTGGCTCCGTCAAATACTCTGGTAAAGCAGTTGCTCGCGGCGTGTTAGATGCGGGCAAAGCTGGTAAAGCTCTGACGGGACTTGATGACTTACTGCGTTACTTCAATGCCAAGCAATCGTCTGACCTTGCGAAAGCTGAATACGATGTGCCGGTGAGCGTGCGCGAGGGCTCATGGGAGGCAGTTGTATTGGGTGCAGTAGGTTTAGTGGCAGGCAAGTTTGCATTGACCTACGCGACCCACGCCGCCGAGCAGATGGCAAAGCGTGATTTTGATGGTGTCGGTTTCAAAGACATTTTTGCGAAGTCATTGGCTGCCATTGTTCACCTCGTTCGCCTGGCCAAGCACACCAAGAGAGTCAAAGGATGGCCGCTGGAAAATCTGCGCTGGAATAGCGACAGCACCGAAGTGGGTATCCCAAATGATGCAGGCGAGTATCAGTATTTTTCCCCTGAGTTCATCAAGTGGTACGCGGGGATGCAGCCCGGAATGATTGCCAAGCTTGCCGAGGTTGTTGAAGAGGAGCGCGTCTTAACGATCTCTGTCAGGAACCAGCAGGACGGCGCTATTTCCGAAACAGTGACGATCCGAGAGAAAAGGATTTTCACAGGCAACATCGACGAACTGGAAACAGAAGATTTTCTGTTCCCCGAACTTGAACATGGGGCAGAGGCCCGGCTTGAAGGTGTGTTGATCCGCGGCAACGCAGAGAGCAATTCCATCGGCCTGCACTATCGCGGTCATTCTTTGAACTGCGTGCCGGAAGAAGGGAGCATCGTTCAGTACAAACCTGCGCTATTCCTGAAATGTGTGGTCGAAGGCCGGATCACGCGACTGAGCAAGTCCCATACAGTTGCCGAGCGTAGACCGACAATCATCGTTCGCAGGGTCACGCCCCTTGAACGTGATGGGCAGCGGGTTTTGCTTTGATTTCGTTCGAGCTAATGCAAACGCGATCACGTGAGCCGTCCCAATGAATTTTCACATCGCCGATACCTTCACCGACAGCTTTTCGCGCCTGACCAGCGACGAGCAGAAGGCCGTCAATACCTGCGCCTGCGACAAGCCGAAGAGCGGACGTATTGCGGTGATGGTCATCAATCATCTTGGGGATGAGGTGATGAAGGTTTTTAAGGTCAGCTCGGGTCAGGATTGATCTGATGCCCGCAGACAGCCCAATTCAAGCTCACCGAGCTTCGACACGCGATCTGGCGCGTGCGCTGAAGCCGCTGGATGTCTATCGCTGGCTGCTTGAATACGGATACTTCCCCGAGGCTTACGTGCTGCCGCCATGCTTTCGCGTGGCGAAAAAGCCAGAAAAGCTTTTGAGGTACTACGACCCGAACAAGAACTTTAAGGGGCTTAAAGAAACAGAGTGCGTGCGAGTGCATTTCCCGAAAACACAACTGACCGACCGCACGTTCGGGATCATCGAGCCAAAAATCCACAACGACATCGCGTATCACATCACCCGGAACTGGAAAGCGATGGTTGATGCGATGATCCCGCCGGAGAGCATCGTTTCTTCATACAGCTTTCCTGTCCCTGTGAGTCAAAGAAAGCCGGGGCGAATGGGTGAGCTGCGAAGTGGTCGCATGATCTACGAGTTCATCTCGATGACGGACGATGATTTGGCAACGGTGGCATACAAGTTCACGCATATAGTCAAAGCGGACATCAAGAACTTTTACCCGTCTGTCTATACGCACAGCCTTGCATGGGCCATTCACGGCAAGCGGTCAATTCGGTATGGCGGCAAAGGAAAGAACCGACGCAGCCAGAAGTTCGTCGGCAACCGGCTCGACAGGCTTTTTCAATACGCGAACGATGGATGCACCAACGGACTGCCCATAGGGCCGGTGGTTTCGGACATTGCGGCTGAGATTATTGCGTCTGCTGTGGACTGCATAATCAGCAGCGAGCTCAAGAAGGCCGACATCGAGTGTGAGGCGGCGCGCTTCAAAGACGACTATCGCATTCTTGTCTCGTCCGAAGCGAAGGCGAAGAAGGTCATCAAAATTCTTCAGTCCTCGCTCAAGGAATTCAATCTCGAACTGAGCGACGAGAAAACAACGATTTCAGCGCTACCCGATGGCCTTTTCCGTCCTTGGGTATCGCGTTACCACCTTGTGAACCCAAAGAAGAGGAAGCGTTTTACTTGGAAGCAATTCCGGGAGCTCTACCTTGCCGTTGTTGAGATTGACCGCATTCATCCGAATACCGGTGTCATCGACCGGTTCCTTGCCGACATCACGACGCGCAAAGGCGAGTTGAAGATCACGGTCGGCCCCTACAACTTGGAAAAAGTTATCAGCATGCTGCTGATGCTCGGCACGCTGAGGATTAAGGCGTTTCCGAAAATTATGGCCAGCCTCGAACAAGTGATACGAACCGACTCAGGCAATGCACTGACTGCATCGCTGGTCAGCCACCTTGAAGCGTATTTACAAACACTTTCTGCTGATGAAGGACGCAACAAATACCTCATCTCATGGATAGGCTACTTTCTGGCCAGCAACGACCTTCTGAAATTTTTGAAGGTAAAGCCGAAGTTCAAAGACCTGATCGCTAATTCGTCAATGACGGGTAGGGGAAAGCTGTTTGACGATGCGCCTGACTTCAAATTGATCGAAGGCGTGAAGGCGGCAGGAAAGCGTGTCTCGCTGTTCGAGCACTTGGACGTGTTCAATCCTCCCAAGCACCTCGACTGAGAGTTGATATGCACTTCCGTATCGCCGATACCTTTACAGACAGCCTTTCGCGCCTCACCAGCGACGAACAAAAGGCGGTCAAAACAAGCGCGTTCGATTTGCAGATGAATGCCGCGCAGCCGGGCTTGAGCTTCCACAAACTCGACAAGGCGAAGGATAAAAACTTCTGGTCGGTTCGGGTCAATGCCGACATCCGGTTGATCATCCACAAATCTGCGCAGAGCCTGTTGCTTTGCTACGTGGATCATCACGACAAGGCTTATCACTGGGCCGAGCGTCGCAAGCTGGAAACACACCCAACCACTGGCGCGGCTCAGCTGGTGGAAATCCGCGAGCGCGTGGAAGAAGTCGTGGTGCGCAAGATCGTCGAGCAGGCAGAAATCGTCTTCAAGCCTTTGTTGTTTGCTCGGCATGACGATGCAGAGCTGTTGAGCTATGGCGTGCCACCCGATTGGTTGAGCGCCATCCGCCAGGCGAATGACGACACCTTGCTGGATTTGGTGACACATCTGCCAGCAGAGGCAGCAGAGGCATTGTTGCAGCTGGCTGTGGGTGCCAAGCCGCAGCCCAAGCCCGTGGCGGAGAAGGGCGTCAGCCCATTCGACCACCCGGATGCGCAACGTCGCTTCCGCGTGATGTCCAACCTCGAAGAGCTGCAACAGGCGCTCGAATACCCGTGGGAGAAGTGGACGACATTCCTGCATCCCGAACAGCGCCAGATGGTGTCTCGCAACTACAAGGGGCCAGCGCGTGTTTCCGGTTCGGCTGGCACTGGCAAGACCATCGTTGCGCTGCATCGGGCTGTGCATCTGGCTGGCATTGCCGATGAGCAGCGCGTTTTGCTCACCACGTTTTCAGAGACTTTGGCGAATGCACTGCGTGCCAAGTTGCGCCGATTGATTGGCAATCAGCCACGTATCGGTGAGCGGCTTGAAGTGCAATCACTGGATGCCGTTGCACGCCGTTTGTATGAGCGCCATATCGGCAAGCTGCGTCTGGCAACGGATGATGAAGTTCGCCAACTGGTCGAGCAATGTCAGCGCGCGCAAGGCGAACCAGCCCGGCGATTTGGCCTGCGGTTTCTGGTGAGCGAATGGCAAGACTTGGTGGATGCCTGGCAGCTGGGTACATGGGATGCCTACCGCGATGTGAAGCGGCTGGGTCGCAAGACCAGGCTTTCAGAAGCGCAGCGACAGGTGCTGTGGACGATCTTCGAGGGAGTGCAGAAGGCACTGGCTGAAAGGGGCTGGATCACATCCGCTGCCATGTTCACCGCACTGGCACAAAAGCTCGCATCCATGCCGCACCCAGCATTCGAGCATGTGGTGGTGGATGAGGCTCAAGACCTGAGCATTGCGCAGATCAAGTTTCTGGCTGCACTCGGCTCGACCAATGGCGTCATGCGCAGCAACAGCCTGTTTTTCGCAGGCGACTTGGGGCAGCGCATCTTCCAGCAGCCGTTTTCGTGGAAGACCCTGGGCGTGGATGTGCGTGGCCGCTCGAAGACGCTGCAAATCAACTACCGCACCTCACATCAAATCCGAATGCAGGCCGACCAGCTTTTAGGGCCGCAGGTTTCCGATGTCGATGGCAATGCAGAAGATCGCAAGGGCACCGTTTCTGTTTTCAACGGCCCCGCACCGGTGATGAGCACATCCAAGTCAGCAGATGCCGAGGGCGAGGCGGTTGCCAGCTGGTTGCGCGAGCAGATGAGACAGAACGTGCAACCGCATGAGATCGGCATCTTCGTGCGCTCTGCTGCCGAAATTGCGCGAGCGATTGCAGCTGCAAAGCTGGCGGAGCTTCCACACAAGCTGCTCGATGAAAAGGTGGAAACCACGCATGGCTCAGCCTCAATCTGCGCGATGCACTTGGCGAAGGGCCTGGAGTTTCGAGTGGTTGTGGTGATGGCTTGCGATGATGAAGTCATCCCCAGCCAGGCACGCATTGAGGCGGTTGGTGACGAAGCCGATCTGGATGAGGTTTACAACACCGAGCGGCATCTGCTTTACGTGGCATGCACTCGTGCGCGTGACCAGCTGCTAGTGAGCGGTGTGGAGCCGGTGTCCGAGTTCTTGGCGGATTTCAGCTTGGCTCATAAGGCTAGGACCTAAGCGCATACCGCTCGGCTAGTGAGGCAGTGAACTGGTATCGATTACATCGGAGGCGTCTTCTTGGGTGCCGATGCCTTCAAGTGCGGCTTGGCGCCTACGCTTGCCCTGATTGCCGCATCCTCACGATCCGCATGTTCTTGCAAGGCGGCTGTTTGCCTTGCTGACAAATACTCATTCAAGGTGAGCCATTCGCAAGTCGCATCATCGGAAACGCCAGACGCCAACGAGTAAAAAAACTCGACAGGCTTGGCCGACACCAGCATGAAGGGCCATTTGTCATCCCGCCCGCCCTCGTTGATGAATGCCGAAAACGAGGCAGGCATCAGCCCGCCATCACGCATCGCCTCGGCCTGCGTTGCCTGTGCCGTGCTTTTGAACGTGTTGCCTTTGATGTAATCACGGACGCTGCCAATCGAATACCGATTTGAGCCGCCAACCTTGGTGAAAGGTGGGGGCCTTCCCGCTGCTCGGTCATCACTGAGCTGTTTGGGCGTCCGAGACAGGATGATGGCGGCCTGCTGGGGTGTGATCTGCAACAGCCCATCTAATTGGGTCAGCTCTCGCAAGAGCTGATCTGTGGGTATCCCCGGAATGTCTTTTGGCACGGACCCGCTCCCCAAAAATATTTTTCGCTGACCGCATTCGGCTTTTGATACGGCGCTACTTGCCGGAGCCATAGCGGAGCCATAACTGAAAATGGTGGGCCTTGCCGGACTTGAACCGGCAACCAAGCGATTATGAGTCGCGTGCTCTAACCAATTGAGCTAAAGGCCCTTTCTTACTTTTATCCACAACCAGACTGCAAAGCGATAAAAATATAAAAACAGATGTTTATGAGTCCCCTGCTCTAACCAATTGAGCTAAAGGCCCAGCTTTGAACGGAGGCGGATTTTACGGTGTTCGCCGCGTTTCGCGCCTCGGCGCGTCCACTTGGCTCGCCAGTCGTGTGCAAACGCCAGAGGGTTTCGATTTTCAGCAGCGAGGGACCTATTGAACGGGTAGCCGGTCTCAATTGATAGGTCGTCCGGTTGCGGGCTGAATGCCGCTCCGGCGCATCCGCCATCGACGGCAAGACGTAAATATCGTGCAGGTGCTCCGGCGCATTCCTCATCAAACCGCTTTAATCTGCCACCGCCAGACATTTAGCTATCAGGAGATTTCCATGCAGCATTCCAAGAAACCCCTCGTCGTTGCCCTTTCAGCCGCATTTGCGCTCACTGGTGTCAACGCCTTCG
>JAPLUN010000543.1 GCA_026397715.1 Verrucomicrobiota bacterium | reverse complement strand
ATGCAGGAGCGACTGATGGAGGCGAAGATGGCGGAGGCGAGCTATCTGGCGACCGCCAGCCGTATCGCGGCCGCATCAGCTACTACCACTGGCGGCCCATCTCCTTCGTGGGTGGGGACGCCGATCACGGGTCCGGCGGTGGGTGGTCCGGCCTACAGTGGGAGCAGCTACTCGCGCTTTGGCTACCCGTATGGGTACTCGGGCAGCGGCTATTATTCCGGCGGAAGCTATTCGGGGATCAGTTATGGCTACCCTTATGGCGGCTACTCGTATGGGAGCTACCCGTATTACGGCGGCTATTCGTCTGGGGGATACCCGAGCTACGGAGGGTATTATGGGGGAAGCTATGGCCCAACGATCAGCGGCCAATGGAATTTGGGGCATGGCATCCACGTGGGTGTGGGGCTGGGTTCCTTTGGCTTCGGTGGCATGCATCACCACCATTGAGTGATTGCTTCGTTTATACGAAGCATTAAAAGCTGGCAAAAGTGGCGTTTTGGAGTCAAATCCACAACTATTATGAAAACGTTCTCACTTCTGATTGTCACGCTTCAATTGGGATTCGCGATTTGTGCAAATGCAGGAGAGCCAACCACGATCGAAACTGCTCAAGGGAAAACGTATGAGCGGTGCAAGATCATGAAACGTGACCCTGACGGGGTGTCGTTTTCACACAGCAAGGGGGTGGCGAAGGTGCTGTTTTCGGATCTGTCTGAACCGATGCGAAATGCACTGGGGTATGACGCCTACAAAGCCGATGCGTATGAGAAAGAGCAGGCCGAGGCACGCAAGGCGGCCGTGCAGGCCAAGCGCGAGCGCGAAACCAAGATGGCCGAGGCTATGATCGCTGCGCAGGCCAAGTATGCGGCGCAACAGCCGGTGGTGTATGTGCAGCAGCCGAATGGCGGCTACATGCAGAGCCTGGCACCCGTGCTGGGGCTAGGGCAAATGGGAGCGTATTATGGCGGGGGCTACCATGGACATGGGATGTACCGGAATCGCGGCTGGAGCCCCAGCAACTCCAACATTGGTGCAGGCAGCGGTGGCGTGTATGTGCCGCAGGGACATGGACTTAACTTCTATGGTTCCCCCAACGTGAGCTGGAGTCCGACGCTGGGGTACACGGACCTGAACAACCACCTGCCGGTGATCTTCGGGCCGCTCGGACAATCGAGCACGAGTACGGGCGTGGTGCCGGGCGCGGGGATTCATGGGAGCGCCTCGATTGGGCATCATCACTAGAGCGTTTTAACGCTTATAGCGCTTTTAACTGAAGCCATTGTGCGGGCCCTCACCCCAGCCCTTTGACTTCGTCTATCTCCGCTGCGCTCCGGTTCCCCCGCAGAAAAGGATTCGGTGTCGTCGTGAGCCAGGGGCAGGGAGAGGGAGTTCCCTGCCACCTGAGGCTGGGGGAGATTTGTTGCCTTGGCGGTTTGTCACGCGCTCAGAGACGGGCGGGCTGTCGCCACACCCATCCTACGGGGGCAAGAAAAAGGGCGGATCTGTTGCCAGATCCGCCCGTGGGGAAAAATTAAGGGTGGCTGATTAGATCAGGCCGGCACCTTTGAGGACGTTGTAGGCGCCGTTCTTGTCGATGGTCTTGAGGGCGCGGGCGCTGAGCTTGACGTCGATGAACTTGTTGAGCTCAGGAACGAAGATGCGCTTCTTGCGAAGGTTCGGCAGGATGACGCGCTTCACACGCTTGGTGATGTGACGACCGATACCGCCTTCTTTCTTGGCTTTACCGCTGCGATGGATGTGGTGGCCGCGAGTAACGCCGACGCCGGTGATTTGACAGATGGTAGCCATGATGAGTTCTGGGGAAAAATTGGGGCGCGATACTAGCCGAGGAGAGAGTGACGTCAACCAAAAGTCTGCCTTTCCGGCTTCAGCGGGTCGGACGGCCCACCATGAGGCTGGTCATTTGGGGGTTCATGAGGTAGCCGATGCCGAAGTTCAGGGGCTTCACGGGATACTTCCCAGAGGAGTAGGCGGCGACCAAATCCGGCTGCTGGTGGCCGGAGAAGATGTCCAGGGTGCCGCGATAGTTACCGTAGAGCCAGAGATTCCAGCCGTAGCGGCCAAAGTCATGGAAAGGGATGCCGGAGGGATCCTGCACGATGGCGCTGCTGTGGCGCAGGAGGTAGTCGCGGATGTTGGAGAAGCCGCTTTCGTGCATCAGGTAGGAGGCGCTTTTCAAGAAGGCTGGGATGCGGCCCAGACGAGATACGAAGGTGAGAAAGGGGCCGGCGGCGCTGACGCCGCCATTGGAGAGGTCCTGGCGGAAGTAGAACACCCGCTTGGGGGAACCGAAGCCGCTGTGGCAGCGAATCATGAGGCCGGTGTTTCCTGAGGAACCGGAGAGCGTGACATTGCCCGCGCCATCCAGACGAACGGTGTCGACGGAATCCACCGTGTGGCCGGTCCGTGACATGAAGGCCATCAGCAGCGGCAGCACGCCGCGAAACCGGGTGGCCTGTAGATTGCTGCGCATCTCGGTGGTGATGAAGTAGCCGTTTTGCATGATGTTGGCGACGGCGTTGTGGAGACCGGTGAGGCCGGAGTCGATTTCAGACTGAGACAGATCACTCAGCCGAGGCAGGGGCTCTGCAGGCTCCAGACCAGCGAGCACGTAGGTCTCTGCTGAGGGGAAGAGGGCGCTGGCAAAGAGGAAGTCCGGCCCGCTGAAGGGGTAGAACATGGCGTTGGCATTCTTGATGTCGCCAATCTCTTCACTGGCCCAAGACTGCAGAGGGCCGCGGCGGATGTTTTGGTGTGTGGCCCACAGGCTGTCCATGCGCTGTTTGTGCGCAGTGACCGCAGCGGTCTGGCTGTAGAACGAGTCCATGCCGGCGAACAAGCGGGAGATGTCATTGATGGAGCCTGAATGCGTGGGCACATTCATGGACAAGGCACCGTTGAAGAGCGGAACATTGCCTGCGCTCTCAGCGCGTTTCACACTGCCGCCACCGAGGGCATCCAGCACGCTGTTCCACTGGCTGACCTTGGTGGCTGCCGAGTAATTTTTAAAAGCGTCCGCAGGCAGTGCGCAGGCTGAGAGAAGCAGCAGCGCCGACAGCGCAGCTGTCGCCCGGCAGAACTTGGAGAGATCATGTTTTCGTGGAGCCGTCATAGAGCCACGAACGTACCAGACCAAAAACGACCTCCAAGTAAGTGTTTGTAAGGAGAAGTCGGTTTATTTAGATTCTTTTTTATTCATTATGGATATTCAGCGCCACTGATTTAGGGCGCTGAATATTCAAGAATCTGCGGGCCCGACTGCTTACTTCGGCTGATGCATGCCGATGCAATGGAAAGCGCCACCTTCGGTGACGAGATCCTTGGCCATCATGGAGATGATTTCGCGACCTGGGAAGCACTCGGAAATCTTGTCTTCAGCGGCGGCGTCCTTCTTCTTGTGACCGAAGAGAGGCAGAAGCACGGCGTTGTTCATGATCATGAAGTTCGCGTAGCTGGCAGGCAGACGACTGAGGCGCCAGTCCTTCATTTCGATGGCCTGGGGCATTTCGATTTCGATGATCTCAAGCTTGCCGCCATCGGGAGCTTTGACGTCATCAAGCTTCTCGCGGATTTCCTTCAGCACCTTGTGGTTCGGGTCGGAGTCACGGGGCTCGACCATGCAGATGACGGCGTCTTCACGGATGAAGCGCACGATGTCGTCGATGTGGCCATCGGTGTCGTCGCCTTCGATGCCTTTTTTGAACCAGACGATGTCTTTGACACCGAGCATGGCCTTGAGTTCTTTTTCAACTTCGGCCTTGTTGCCTGGCTTGCCGCCATGGCGGTTGGGATTGAGCAGGACGGCCTCGGTGGTGAGGAGGGTGCCTTTGCCATTGGTTTCGATGGCTCCGCCTTCGAGGATCATCTTGGAGGTGAAACGCTCCATCTTGAGAGCGGCGGCCGCTTTCTCAGGGATGGCGTTGTCAAGATCCCATGGTGGAAACTTGCCGCCCCAGGCGTTGAATTCCCAGTCGGTGATGGCGACCTGACCGGTTTCGTTGTGCTTGATGAAGATCGGGCCGTGGTCACGGCACCAGACGTCGTTGGTGTTGTTCTCGTAGATGTCCACCTGGCTGAGATCGCCCTCGTTGTCGGCGATGCTGAGGCGGATGTTCATGTGGCTGAGCATCGGGGCATTGATGCGTACGCGCTCGTAGCGGGAGATGACGCTGGCGATCTCGCCAAACTTGTCCTGCAACTTGTGGTAAGTCTTGGGGCAGCTTTCCTTGTTGGAAGGCCAGGACAGCCAGATTGCCTCCTGCGGCTCGAATTCGGCGGGCAGACGGTAGTTTTGGGGATAGGAGGCTTTACTCATCGATGTAGCGTTTGGTCAGGGGAGCGTAGGTGTCAATGCGGCGATCACGGAAAAAAGGCCAGATACGGCGGAAATCTTCCACCGCAGACAGGTCACACGGCACGATCAAAATCTCTTCATCGCTCACGGAGGCCTTTGCAACGATTTCTCCATAAGGATTTGCAACAAAGCTCTGGCCCCAGAATTCGCTCTGCTGCTCGGTGCCGACGCGGTTGACGGCGGCGAGGTAGCAGCCATTCGCCACGGCATGGCCGCGCTGGACGGTCTCCCAGGCGCAGTGCTGGGCGGCGCCGAGGGCGGCTTTTTCACTGGGCAGCCAGCCGATGGCGGTGGGGTAGAAGAGGATCTCCGCGCCCATGAGGGCGGTGAGGCGTGCGGCCTCGTGGTACCACTGGTCCCAGCAGATGAGGACGCCGATGCGGCCGAACTTGGTGTCCCAGACGCGGTAGCCGAGGTCTCCGGGGGTGAAATAAAACTTCTCCTCGAAGCCCGGGTCCTGCGGAATGTGCATCTTGCGGTACTTGCCGAGCACGGTGCCGTCGGCGTCGATGACGGCGGCGGTGTTGTGGTAGAGGCCGGGGGCGCGTTTTTCGAAGAGGGGGACGATGATGACGACGCCGAGTTCTTTCGCGAGAGGGGCCAGTCTGTCGGTGGTGGGGCCGGGGACGGCCTCGGCGAGATTGAACAATTCGGTGTCCTGCGTGATGCAGAAGTAGGGGGTGTTGAAGAGTTCCTGCAGGCAAATGATCTGCGCGCCACGTGCTGCGGCATCACGGATGAGCCGTTCATGCTGCTGCACGCTTTCTTCCTTGCTTGAGAATGCCCGGCTTTGCACCAGACCGAGAGTCACTTTTGCCATAAGACGATGACGGTTCACCGCCTGCCGGGGAATGCAAGAAAAGATGGGTGGCGGGAGTGGCGCGCGGAGGGCGTCATGTTTGCGTTAGACGGTTGAGAAAGCCCGCGATGCTCCGTCATCCGAGAGTCATGGACGTTTTCCATGCGCTCATGGACGGGCGGGCTGTCGCCACGCCCATCCTACAATAAAAAGGCCCGGCAGCGTGAGCTGCCGGGCCTGGGTGAGTCGAAGCGCGCTTATTCGCGATCCACGGAGTACTTGCCTGCACCGGTGAACAGGAGGGTCACATAGGCGATGAGGTAGACCATGGCCAGTTCGCCGCTTTGCGCTCCAACGAGCGCCGACTTGTGAACGAAGAAGAAGGCGGAACCCATGGTGGCGGCCAGCACCAGTGCTGCGAAACGGGTGAAGAGACCGGCGATCAACAAGGTGGAGCAAACCACCTCCGCGAAGATGGCCAGGCCGAGATTCACGTTGGCGGGAAGACCAAACAAGGCGGGGAATTTCTCCACGGTGGCGGAGAAGTTCAGCAGCTTGCCACGACCATGGAGAAGCAGCATGGAAAAACCAAGGGCGACGCGCAGGATGAGCAGGCCGTAGTCGGGAGACTTGGGCAGGAAGGATAATTTCAGTAGTTTGAGCATGAGTGTGTTGGGTTCGAGTTAAGTGGGGATTTTACGGAGCATGGTCATGCATGGATCCCGGCGACAAGCCTAAAATTTAACCTGTGAATGCAGGAATTGGATGAGTGGTTACGTAGGGGCGGCTCTGGGTGACAGGCTCACCAGAACGGGCTGAAGCCCGAACTACGTACTCTGATGTCGGCCGGGGGTCGTCACCGTAGAGGCGTTGCGGAGGGTTGTGTCACCGCTACGCGGTTCCGCGAATGTCATCAGCGTATGGTGCGGTCTACCGTGGGCTGGCGCCCACGGCTACGGTTATTTCAGCGCTACGCGCTTAATGACCAAGCAACTCAGATGACGGGGGCGGGGATGGGCGCGCTGGGCTCATCTCGCGGAGCGAGATGGCTACTGTACTCCGAGGGCGGACATCATTTCTTTGAGCTTGGCGAGTTTCTCCTGCCAGTCGGCTTTGCGCTGCTGGTGCTCGTCGAGCACCTTTTGCGGGACCTTGGAGGTGAACTTTTCGTCGGCGAGCTTGGCGGTGACTTTCTCGAGTTCGGATTCGACTTTGGCGACTTCTTTGCCGATGCGGGCGCGCTCGGCTTCGACGTCGATGAGGCCATCGAGCGGTAGGAAGAGGGTGCCTAGCGGAGTGAGGGCGCTGGGGGTGCCTTGAGTCGGAGCGAAGGCGGCATCGACATCAAGGGGCTCGGCATTGAGGAGGATGCGGAGGACTTCGATCTCGTGGGCGGGGAGTTCCGTGTTCGGCTTGAGGACGAAGCGGACGCGCTTGTTGATGTTGAAGGTGCTCTTGAGGCCACGGCCGAGATTGACGGCTTCGTATTTGTCGTTCGCGGTCTTTTCGTCCTCTGGGAGGATGCCGAAGTAGGCGAGTTCATCGGCATCGAGAGGCTTCGGCCATTTGGCGAACATGATGCTGTTGCCGCCCTGGTCTGCGGGCAGATCGGCGTTGAAGGCCATGCCGTGCCAGAGCTCTTCGGTGATGAAGGGCATGAAGGGATGGAAGAGGCGCAGCGTGTTGCTGAGGACGAAGTCGATGACGGCCAAGGTGTTGGCCTTGCGTTTGTCGTCGGTGCCTTGGAGGGTGGCTTTGGAGGCCTCGATGTACCAGTCGCAGTACTCGCTCCAGAAGAAGCGGTAGAGGGTGGCGGTGGCGTCGCTGAAGCGGTAGTCTTCGAGGGCGGCGGTGACCTCCGTAATTGCGGTGTTGAGGCGGAGGAGGATCCACTTGTCGTCGCTGCTGAGGAGAGCGGCGCTGATCTCGGTCTCGGTTTCGCCACCCTGCATCTGGCGGAAGCGTGCGGCGTTCCAGAGCTTGGTGCAGAAGTTGCGGCCGAGCTCGACGTTCTTTTCGTCGAAGCAGATGTCCTGACCCAATGGAGCGCTGCGCATGATGCCGAAACGCAGGGCGTCGGCGCTGAAGCTGGCGATGAGCTCCAGGGGATCGGGCGAATTGCCGAGGGACTTGGACATTTTGCGACCTTGTTTGTCGCGGATGATGCCGGTGAAATAGACGTTCTTGAAGGGCAGCTCGCCCATCCATTCGAAGCCGGCCATGATCATGCGGGCGACCCAGAAGAAGATGATGTCGGGGCCGGTGACGAGATCGGTGGTGGGGTAGAAGGCTTTGAGCGTGGAGGTCTTTTCCGGCCAGCCCATGGTGGCGAAGGGCCAGAGCCAGGAGGAGAACCAGGTGTCGAGGACGTCGGGGTCTTGCTCCCAGTTTTCGAGATCGGAAGGTGGTTCGGTGCCGCAGTGAACGGAGCCGTCGGATAGGGCGGATCGGTCGGATCCTTTTTTATACCAGACGGGAATGCGGTGGCCCCACCAGACCTGGCGGCTGATGCACCAGTCTTGGAGACCGGTCATCCAGTGGTCGTAAACTTTGGCCCAGCGGTCTGGGTGGAATTTCATCTCGCCATTGGCGACGACGTCCTGGGATGCTTTGACGCTGGGGTATTTGAGGAACCACTGTTCGCTGAGGCGTGACTCGATGGGGACGTCGGCGCGCTCGGAGTAGCCGAGGTTGTTTTGATAGGGCTCTTCTTTGACGAGGCTGCCGATTTCGGTGAGGAGCTCGGCGGCGCGTTTGCGGGCGGCGAAGCGCTCCATGCCAGCGAGGTCTTTGCCGGCGAGATCGTTGAGCACGCCGTTCGGGTGCATGACGTCGATCACGGGCAGGTTGTGACGCTGGCCGATTTCGAAGTCGGCCTTGTCATGCGCGGGCGTGACTTTGAGGACGCCGGTGCCGAAGGTGAAATCGACGTGCTCATCACCGATGATGGGGAGGAGTTCCTGATTTTCGACGGGGAGCGGGCGGCGGACGTGCTTGCCGATGAGGTGGGTGTAGCGCTCGTCCTTGGGATTCACGGCGATGGCGGTGTCGCCAGGGATGACTTCGGGGCGGGTGGTGGCGATGGTGAGCCAGGTGCCGGGTTCTTCGACCACTTCGACTTTGAAGTGGTACATGATGGCGTTCTGCGGCTTCATGACGACCTCCTCATCGCTCAGCGCGGTGAGGGAGGAGGGGCACCAGTTCACCATGCGTTTGCCACGGTAGATAAGGCCCTTTTTGTAGAGGTCCACGAACACGCGCATGACGCAGGCGTTGTAGTCGGGATCGAAGGTGAAGCGCTCGCGGCTCCAGTCGCAGGAGGCGCCGAGTTTTTTGAGCTGCTCGATGATGATGCCGCCGTGCTTTTCCTTCCATTCCCAGATCTTGGCGACGAGGGCTTCGCGGCCGAGGTCGTCGCGGTGCTTGATGACGCCCTGTTTTTTGAGGGTCTTTTCGACGACGTTCTGGGTGGCGATGCCGGCGTGGTCGGTGCCGGGGAGCCAGAGGACTTCTTTCCCGAGCATGCGGGCACGGCGGGCGAGGATGTCCTGGATGGTGTTGTTCAGGACGTGGCCGAGCGTGAGGATGCCGGTGACGTTTGGCGGGGGGATGACGATGGAGTAGGCCGGGCGGGTCTCGCTCACACGAGCGGGGTCGGCTTCAAAGCATTTGTCGTCCAGCCAGCGCTGATACCAGCAGGCTTCGACTTCCGCGGGTGTGTAGGTCTTGTCGAGTTCGGGCATAAAGGGCGGCCAAGATGGGGGAAAGCGGCCGCTTTGCAAATGGGGAGGCGTTTCAGAATGGGGGGATGACCGGGCGGAGTGTTTGCCGGAGCTGACAGGCAAGATGGATTCACGAGACGCTCGACGGAGGCTTGGGGACAAGCCTCCCTACCCTGCGCTGGGCGTGCGGAGTGATGGGGCGGATGAGAACACGCTCGCGGACGGGCCCATTCTTCGCACTACGTGCTTCGAAGGACACGCGGGCTGTCGCCACACCCATCCTACGTTCTATCGCATGGGCATGGAGAGGGGGCCCATGGGGGGCATTTCAGGGCGGGGATCGCGGAGTGTGTCGGGGACGGTGTGAGTGCGGCGGGCTTCTTCCTCCATTTCGCGCTCGGTTTTGGGGGGTGATTTGTCGGTCAGAACGCTGCAGGCGGGCAGCAAAGCCGCCGTGAGGAGGATCAGGGTGGTGGTGTGTTTCATAAAATGGATCACTTGGGGAGCCGGGTGTTCAGATCTTCGACGTACTTTCGATCGTCATCGCTCAGGCGTTCGAGCGGGACTTCGACGGGTTTTTGGTTTACCAGCAGGCGGATTTTGCCCTCGCGGATGAGGGTGGGCTTGTCGGGCATCTTGGGTGGTGGGGCTTTGCCTGCGGCTTCACGCGCGGCGGCGGGAGTGGCGGCTTCAAATTCGATCACGGCATCCTCAAAGATGATGATGGTGCCGAGCAGGGATTTGCCATCGGTGCTCTTCCACTGGCGGGGCTCGCCAAGGAGAAAGTAGGAGGTCAGCCTGGTCTTGGTGGGCGGCGCGGGCTGGGTGGTGGCATTGACACTGACGCCGCTGGTGCCGCCACTGCCATTGATGGTGCGGGTGTCAAACTTCTTGCCGGTGGACGGCAGGACCACCTGCGCGCTGAGCGGCGCCGCCATCGCAAAGAGGATGAGCCAGGCTTTCATGCCGGGAGGCTAGCATGAGCGGGTGGTGGGGTGCAATGCCGATTATGCGTCGAGCACGGTGTAGTCGATGGCTTTGAGGCGGGGCTGTTTGGGGCCCATGCGGGGGACGCAGGCGAGGAGGGCTTTTGTGTATGCGTGCTGCGGATTGCGCAGGACTTCATCGACGGGGCCGGTTTCGACGATCTCGCCACGGAACATGACGGCGACGCGGTCCACGACGCTGCGGATGATGCCGAGATTGTGGGTGATGAGGATGATGGACATGTCGAGATCCCGGCGGAGCTGGGCGAGGAGGTCCATGATCTGCTTTTGAATGGTGACGTCGAGCGCGGTGGTGGGCTCGTCGGCGATGAGGAGCTTGGGCTGGGTGCAGAGGGCCATGGCGATCATGACGCGCTGCTGCATGCCGCCGCTGAGCTCGTGCGGGTAGGCGTGGAGGCGCTTGCGGGAGTCGACGATGCCGACTTTGTCGAGCCACTTGACGATTTCGTCGTCGCGTCCGGCTTTGGGAACATCGGGGCGATGCAGGGCGAGGGCCTCGCCGATCTGGGTGCGGATGGTGAGGACGGGATTGAGCGAGGTGGTGGGTTCCTGGAAGATGTAGGCGATCTCCTTGCCACGGATGGCGCGCAGCTCGCGCTCGTTCATTTCGAGGATTTCGTGGCCGTTGAGCGTCATCTGACGAGCTGTGATGCTGGCGGGCGGCACGGGGAGGAGGCGGGCGAAGGAAAGGGCGGTGGCGCTTTTGCCGCTGCCGCTTTCACCGACGAGGGCGATGGACTCGCCGCGCTTGAGCTCGAGGCTGATGCCTTTAACGGCTTTTACGGGCGCGGCGTCATGGCGGCTGAACTCGATCTGCAAATCGCGGATGCAGAGCAGCGGGGCATCTTTTGGAGGAGTGGCTTCGGCGGACATGGGCTCAGGAGAGTCGAGGTTGTACGATGCGGCTGACTTGGATCAAACACAAGGCGGCAAGAGCGATGCAGGCGCCGGACTGGAGCAGTACGGTAGGATCTGCCAGCGTCTGCGCGGCGTCCTGTACGGAGGCGATGGTCAGCGGGCGGTAGATTTTGGCGAGCGGTTCGTTCAGTTCTTCGATCAGCCGGGGCAGCAGCGCACAGGCTGCGGCCATGCAGAGCAGCGTCTGTGCAAAAACGGTGCAAATCCAGGCCGCAAGCATGCGGAACTGCAAGACTGCGATGTGCCTGCGCCAGATCATCAATTCCGAAGCGCCGAACACGCGGGCGGCATCAATGGGAAGCTCGGACTCGATGTGGTTCCAGGCCTGATGCCAGCCGGCGCAGCCGGACAGGAGCACGGCCGTCCAAAGGATGAGCCACAGCAGCGATGACGCTGGAAGCAGAGCAATCATCCCAAGCGCCCAGAGCAGCCACGGCTGCCAGGCCAGAGTGGGAACAAGAGCACCCGCAGATTTCAGCCTGCCCGGAAGCAGTTGCAGGCACGCGCACAAGAGCGACAGCATGGCTCCGACGCTGGCGAATCCGAAGGCGATGCCGGGGGCATCACCGGCACGGAGGCTTTGGGCCATCCCCTCCCCCCAGCCTGTGAAATGCAGCGCGTCTTCGATGATGATGAGATAAACCGGAGCGATGAGGCACAGGGACTGCAGGCGCACCCGCAGGAGCGGCCGCAACTGGCTGAGATGATGACGCCAGAGCCGCGATGCTGTGGGTACTCCGCGAGCGCGCAGGGAGAAATCGAGATCCAACACGGCCCTGCCACTCATGATGACCGCGTGAATCATTTCACCACACAGGGCCAGAGCCAGCACCAGAGCGGGAGCCAGAAAGTTCCAGATGGCATGTGCGAGCGGCACCTGCCGGGAGACTTGACCGTCCGGGAACTGCGCAGGCATCAGGGATTCAACCGGCCAGCCCAGACGACCGATCCAGCCGCTGATGAAGCCCCAGACCAGGACCACCACGGGCACACACGCGAGCGCACGGCCCAGCAGCGCGATGAAGCGCTCCATGCGCGGGCCCATCTGCCGGGCACGCAGCCCGACGAAGACTCCGATGCACAGCGCCAGCAGCAGGGCGATGGCGAGCACGATCAGGCTGGAGCCACAGCGCAGCGCGAACTCCGACATGGGCGTCTTCAGATTCCAGTCATGATGCCGGAAGAGCAGCACTACACCTGCGGCGATCATGCCCCCGAGGAGCAAGCGCAATGGCAACCACCGCGGCGGCAATGAGAAGGGCTGCAGACTCATCATTCCGGAAGACGCATTTGGAGTTTGCTGATGGGACTGGCCGGCGATTTGGGCCGCTGGACCTCCGACTCCTCTTCACGGGAGCGCAGCTGGAGCTTGAGTGAACGAGCAGGCTGCGTTTGCTTCGGTGCAAGCATGAGATTTTGCAGGGTCCAGCTGGAGACAGGGCCGCCCGTGGCACCCTGCGCATGGAGGCCCGGCATGGCCGCAGCTTCGTCATGGGTGGTGAACAAGGTGAGCATGGGGTGAAGGGGAAGCAACCTTGCCTCCAGCTCCCGCACGCGTTTTGGCACCTGATCGGGATCAAATTCAGCGGAGAGAGCTTCGAGGAGGAGATCGATCTGCGGATCAGCAACGCCGCAGAAATTGCTGCCTCCCGCTTTGGCCTGCGCGGAGTGCCACCATGGGAGCTGGTCCCAGGAAACTTCAAAGCGCTGGTCCAGCAGCACGGCGTCAAAGTGGTGCTCATGCAGACGCTGAGAGAGAGATTGTGCGTCTGCGACGTGCTCGATCTTCACTTCGGCTCCGAGCTGCCGCCACTGCGCCACAAGTCGGTCTGCTGTGCGCGTGTGCAGAGCGTCGCTACCCGGAACGAGAAGCGTGAACTGAAACGGATGCTCCGTAGTGCGGGCGACGCCCTTGTCATCGCGTTTCCAGCCTGCCTCGGCGAGGATGTGACGCGCCTGCTCCAACTGAAACGGCTGGCTCTTTGCGAGGGTGCTGAACCACAGGCCGGGGGCGAACAAGCTGGCATCCACGTGGCCCAGACGTCCTGGCAGCGCGCGGATGAGTTCATCCGTGTCCGTGGCCGAGGCCAAGGCCTCACGGCAGCGCTCATGCTGCAAAACTTCGTGGCGGGTGTTCCAGAGCACGACCAGGCGCTGCCGCGGCGGGGTGAAGCGCAGGCGCTCCAACTGTGTGCGATCGGCCGCAGGCCATACCAGATCCACGGTATGAGTGCGCATGCCGATCTGCGTCATCAACGGTGAGGCGGAAAAGGTGAACAAGAATCCCGGCACGGATTTGTCCTCCTGCACTGGCTTGAGCAGAAGCGAACGAGTGTCCCGCAAGACGATGCGATGCGTGCCCGCACCCGGAGGCGCATGGTGCGTGAAATCAGACTCCTGAGCTGCTGGATGAGCACGCAGCCACTCAGCGGGCAAGATGGGCAGATTTACGAAGACGCAGAGAGCGGTGCCCTGACGGCGGCGGAAGGACACGTGCAGGCGGGAGCCGTTGTTCTGTGACTCCAGCGTCTGGATGTTGCTGAGGGCTTCACGATTTGGCAGCGACCAGTCGTTGGCGCGCAGGAATTCGAGCGTCGCTTTGGCATCATCAGCCGTCGCGGGTTTGCCATCATGCCACAACTGGCCGGGGCGGATGTCGAGGTCGAGCACGGGCTCGCTCAAGGCACCGACTTCCGCGAGCGGATTGATGGACGCGGGTTCTTTTTCACTGGCGTCGAGGAAACGATGCAGGTCTTCGAGCAGCCGATGGGAATCCCCCGCCACGACGATCTCACAGGCGTTTGCCCCATCGAACCAGACGCGCTGGATCAGGCCGGCCTGCGAGGAGCCTGCCATGAAGCGATCCCAGGACTGGCGCAGCGGGGTGCGGCGCTCGATGCGCCAGAATACGACCGGCTTGAGATCCAGCCCGGCGACGACTTCAAACGCCTGACGAACACCTGCGGAGTTGGGCTCGGAGAAGCTCAGCAGCAGCCGGTTTTGCAGGACCCGGGCGGAGATGAGGTGCCACTCGGCCCAGTGGTTTTTTTCACCGATCTGGGCTTGAAGCAGCTC
>JAPLUN010000517.1 GCA_026397715.1 Verrucomicrobiota bacterium | reverse complement strand
ACCTTGGCCTTGATGCGTTTGGAGAAAAAGATGGGGTCGAAGTAGTTGAGCGTCTCTTGGTAATCAGGACGCCAGCCGCGTTGACGACCCAAGGTGATGCCGCCGAAATCGCAGCTCCAGGGCGACCAGATCTCGCTTGAGGTGACATCGCTGTCGAGGCCCGCACCCCACAGACCCTGCAGGCCGCCCTGGCTGCCGCCATTGCTCTGCAATTCCTTGCCATTCCATTCCGGACGTGATTTCACGAACTGCAGTGCGCGCATCACGCGCAGGGCCATGCCGTAGTAATAAGTCTTCTCGCGGTCGGTATTCTCGTCGTTTTTGAAGCAGTAGTTGGCCAAGTCCTTTTTTAGTTGATTATAATAACCGTCGTCCTTGCCGAGCTCCATGCCATGTGCCGCACACTCCTGGGGTTCACCGAATAATCCCGCTCGCCCGCGACATGACGGGTTTGAAGGCGTCGAGTGAGGTTCCGAGGGCTTCGCAGGCTTTGACTTGCCAGTGTTCGAGTCCGAGGGTTTGTTTTTCGCGTCGCCCGTTGCCGTGATCGATGACGAGTGTCTGAACGCTGGGGAAGAGCTCGAAGAGAAAGCGTGTGGTGATGTTGGCCGAGGGTTTGTTTCGGTGGTAAGGCAGTCCGGAGCCGGTGGCAACGAGGTGGGCGCGCACGGTGCGCTGGATGAGATTCCAGGTCATGAGGCCGACGCAGTAGATCAGGCCCATGGCGGCGATGCGTTTGGGGCTTTCGATGAACATCGGGTTGATATCAGCGCCAGATTTGAGCCACGCGAAGCCATGTTCGCAGTGATACTGCTGACGATAGCGGTCGATCATGTCGGCATCGCTGAAATCCCAGCCAGGTGTGCGGGTGCGGATGAGGATGAATGAGGCCTGGTCATGCAGTCGCTGGGCGCAGACCGCGTCGCTGACTGGCGTGGTGGCCAGCCGGATACGCCAGTGCTCGTCGGCGTCTAGAGCGGGCTCCGGGCGATGACGGGGCCGGCCTCGTCCGCGTTTCGCTGGCCCGTCGTGGTGCTCGATGACGGCGCTGAGGTCATGGGTCACCGCATCGTGGTTGGCAAGCAGCCGATCTGCGGCCCGCTGGGCATCTGCGGCACAGGCATACACCGCTGCCTGCGCGTCGCGGATCTGCCCGAGCGCGCGCTTGGCCTCCCGTTCACGCAGGCGCGTGAGCGTCGCCAGCTTGGTTTTCAGCAGGGCGGTGGAGTAGATCCGCACGGCACGCGCCGGGATCTGCCGCGTTTCGCTGCGCTGGGTATCCCCGGGGCCCGTCACCGTCACGGTGATCTCGCGGGTGACATCGAAGCCCATGCATTCGTAGCGCTCTGCAGGAGCCTTCGCCGTCTTTCCCGGACGCTCGATCACCTGCTCTGGCTGCCACGGACGCTCCATCAGGGTGCGGTGCATCCGCTCAGAGCGCGGCAACCGAGACAGCAGTCGCATGCCCGCGCCATCGACCACCGCCAGCGTGCGGTCGCACCAACCCTTACTGTCCGCCACCAGGCACACGCTGCGGGGATCACTGACCAGCTCGCGCACCCGTCCGAAAAATTCCGCAGCCGCAACCGAGTCCGCCAGATTCCCATCCATAACCTTGCCCAGCAACGGCACCCCGCCATCCGCCGTCACCAGACTACCGAACACCACCTGCTTCAGATCCGGACGCTTCGCCTTGCTGTACCCATAGGTCACTTTCGGCGGAGGATTTATCCCATCACTCAGCGCAGAAAGACCCTCGCGCTCATACGCCCCGTAAAAGCTCAGCGTCGTCGTATCGAAATGCAGAAACCGCGTGTCCAATCCATGCTGACGGATCGCCTCCAGGGCCAGACTGCTCATCAGAACATCCAGCCCGAAGGCATGCAGATCATCCAGCGCCTTCGCCAAGCGTTCTTCGGTGAAACGACCCAGGTCGAAGTCCGGATCCTGCATCACCGTCGCCAGATCGTACGGCGCCAGACGCTCGCGGATCCGCCACAGGCTATGCGCACCTACGAACACCCCGGCCAGGATCACCGCAACACATTCGCCCGTCGACACCACGCTCAAATGGTGCTGGCCAATCGCCTGGTCGATGACCTCCAGCACCCGCGATCGACGCAGCACATCCATCATCAACGGGAGATGGCACAGGCGCTGGGGAATTTCAATCTTCATCCAGACACACTACCAAATTCGACGGTAAAACCTCATGAAAACTTACAATTTCACCGCTCATCATAAGTTGAGTCGAACTCGACTTGTGAAGAACGACCAAGCTGCAAGTCGATAGTATGCGTTATGGACCCTGGTTTTTCTACCGAACCCCAGGAGTAGACGTTTCGACCGTCATGCAACGCCGCACGCCGCAGACGGGCCGCAACTGCCTTTTTGAGGAGGTGAGTTCTATTCTGAAGTGCAACACCCCCCTACCTCCGCGGCCATGCCTTCATGCGATGCATCATCCGTGCTCTGATCGAGTCGAAGGTTGGGAGCGGATACGACATGGCCTTCAATACTCATCGACTTTGCTAGGTGCTGACGAATTTCCCCAACCATCTCCAAAAACACATAAACCTCGGCGTGAGCCGAGGTTTATGGCTTGGTGCCCAGGAGAGGAATTGAACCTCCGACCTTCGCTTTACGAAAGCGCTGCTCTACCGCTGAGCTACCCGGGCGGGCAAGGGCTGAGACGGTAAGCCAACGGATAAGAACGCAACTCCCGCCTGGGGCGGCCGGGGTTGAACCAGGCCGTCAGCGTTCGACGCGTTTCGT
>JAPLUN010000020.1 GCA_026397715.1 Verrucomicrobiota bacterium | reverse complement strand
GGCTTCACCACGATCCAGCTCACCGTGACCACGGCCATGAGCATCACGACCGCTTCGCTGCCGAATGGCACGGAAGGCACGGCCTACACCACCACCACGCTGGCGGCCACCGGCGGCAGCAGTCCCTATCAAAACTGGCGTGTCAGCACCGGCGTGCTGCCGACAGGTCTTACGATCAACAGCAGCACGGGTGTGCTCTCCGGGACTCCGACTTCCCCCGGTACCTACGTCGTCACCTTCGCAGTGGATGATGCCCTCGTCACCCCGGCCAGTGTCACCGTGACGAATGGTTCCGTGGAAACGGATGCGTGGAGCGCCATCACCTTCACGCCACGCACCAGCGTGACCGGCTGGACGCTTGGCAACAGCGCTCTCTCCGGCACCACCACGGCGGCGCAGATCTACGGCGTCAACGACAGCAACGCCAACAACTCGCAGCTGGGTCAAACTCCTGCAGGCCTGCAGTACCTTGCCTCTCCGTTTGTGGACAGCTGGGCTTCGCAGACGGTCAGCGGCTTCACCGTGGGCCGTCCCTACACGCTGCGGGTGCGCTATGCGATGCGCGGCGCGTTTGCCAATCCGAGCACCACGGAAGCACAGCCGCCGTTTTACAGCAATTCGCTGTGGATCGCCGGCTATAACGCCTCCGCAGCCAGCCTGTTCGGTCCGGCGAATGTGAACTTCCCCGCCCCGAACGCCGCGAACTATGACAACTGGGCCACGTTTGACATGCCCTTCGTGCCGCAGACCTCCAGCATGGTGTTTTCGTACGGTCTGGGTGGCATGGCGATCGATGATGTGCAGTTCATTCCCACCGTGGCTGCCACCACCACGGCCACCAAGCAGTTCACCTTCGTCATCGCCGGGAACCGTGACTGGGGTGATCTTCCCGACACCGGCATCGGCACCGGCACAGCCAACTACCAGACGTCCAACAACGACAGCGGTCCATCCCATTATCGCGACACCAACCTGCGTCTCGGCGCCACGCTCGACATCGAATCCGACGGTCAGCCTAATGCCACATCCACGGGTGACGACCTCAGCGGCATCGATGATGAAGACGCCATCGCGTCACTGCCTGTCTTCTCCCGCGGTCAAAGCTTCACCATCCCCGTCTCCGTGTTCAACAACACCGGCAGCAGCGCCAGTGTCTATGCCTTCATCGACTGGAACAACGACGGCGACTTCCTGGACCCATCCGAAGCACTCAGCTCCGTTTCGGCCAGTTCCAGCGCATCGCAGCAGAGCGTCAATGTGACGGGTACGGTGCCAGGCACGGCAGTGCTGGCGCAGATCGGCCTGCGCGTGCGTTTGACTACGGCAGTGTCTCCGGGAGCCTTTGGCCTCGCGCCGAATGGTGAAGTCGAAGACTATCTCATCACCCCTACCTGTCCGACGGTGGCGCTGGCTCCGGCATCGCTGGCCAACGGCACGCTCAGCGTCGCGTATTCACAAACCGTCACGGCTTCAGGCGGGACGGCACCTTACACCTATGCGCTCAATTCAGGCACGCTGCCTTCGGGAGTCACGCTGAATGCCAGCACAGGTGTCCTCAGCGGCACGCCGAACTTTGCAGGAACCTTCAACTTCACCCTCAGCGCCACGGACGCCAACGGCTGTGTGGGAACCACTACGTATGCGGTGGTGATGACCTGCCCGACGATCTCCATCACGCCGGTCACGCTCACCACCGGCACGGTTGGAACAGCCTTCTCCCAGACACTTTCCGCCAGCGGTGGTGCATCTCCTTATGGCTCATGGACAGTGACCAGCGGCACACTGCCTGCCGGTCTCACGCTCAATACGAGCACCGGCGTCATCAGCGGCACCCCAACGGCCGGCAACGGTTCCGGCACCTCGTTCACCGTGCGTGCCGCGGATGCCAACGGCTGCCAGGGCTCACAGGCGGTCACGCTGAAAATCTGTCCGGTGATCACGGTGAATCCGACCACACTAACTGCAGCCACGGTGAACAGCCCCTATTCGCAAACTTTCACGGCTTCAGGCGGCGCAACGACCTATACTTACACTGTGAGCAGCGGCACCCTGCCGACCGGCCTGAATCTGAGCAGCGCGGGCATCCTGAGCGGCACCCCAACCAGCACTGCTTCATTCACCTTCACGATCACCGCCACGGACGCCAACGGCTGCCCCGGCTCACGTTCCTACACCCTCGCTCCCGCCTGTCCGCTCATCGCCGTCACACCCGCGACTGCCATACGCGCCACTGTGGGCACGGCCTATTCACAAACCCTGAGCGCCAGCGGCGGTCTGGCCCCGTATGGATCATGGGCGGTCACCAGCGGAACACTACCCGCAGGTCTGGCGTTGAATGCCAGCACCGGCGTCATCAGTGGTACACCGACGGCCTCCAACGGCACAGGAACCAGCGTGACAGTCCGTGTCACCGACGCGAACGGCTGCACAGGCTCCCAGGCCGTCGCGATGCAAATTTGTCCGGTGATCGCGCTCTCGCCAGCGACACTGACGAATGGCACGATCAACAGCGCCTATTCACAAACCATCACAGCCACCGGCGGCACCTCGCCTTACACCTATGCGGTGATCAGCGGAACCCTGCCCGCAGGCCTCACGCTCAGCACTGCTGGCGTTCTGGCTGGAACCCCCACGAGCACCACGGCGGCCACCTTCACGGTCACCGCCACGGATGCGAACGGTTGCAGCGGCGCGCTCGCCTACACCGTCACTCCTGCGCCTGATTCTGATTACAGCGACTACAGCCTCTTCGGCAACGCGAGCAGCCGCATGGATGCCACGCTGCGCCTCGGAGCTCTCACGGATGTGGAAGCCGCCGCCACCGCCAACAGCACCGCCACCGGTGATGACACCACCGGCAGCGATGACGAAGACTGAGTGACGCTGCCAGCCAGCCTCACGCAGGGCGGGGCCGGTTCGATCACGGTCAACGTGACAAACACCAGCGGCGCCACGGCCTATCTCAATGCGTGGATCGACTTCAATCAAAATGGATCTCTTTCCGATCCGGGTGAGCAGATCGCCAGCAACACCCTCATCGTCAATGGCACTTCAAACTCCAGCCGCGCCGTTTCCTTCACCGCCCCGGCCGGCGCCGTGCTGGGCAGCGCAGGAGTGCGTGTGCGCCTCACCTCCACCTCGAACCCAGGCCCGACGGGCGCCAGCGGCAATGGCGAAGTGGAAGACAACGTCGCAACGATCGTCGCGCCGACAACGGACTATGGTGACTTCTCGCTCTTCGCGGATGCTTACAGCACGGGCAGCACCAGCCTCAAGCTGGGCGCACTGCAGGACCTTGAAGGCAGCGCCACCAAAGACGCCAGCGCGCAGGGTGATGACACCACCGGCAGCGATGACGAAGACAGCGTGACCTTCCCTTCCATGACTGCGGGTCAGCCCATGACGCTGCCGGTCACCGTCACAAACCTGACGGGTTCCACGGCGTTTTTGAACGCCTGGATCGACTATAACAACAATGGCGTTGTCACGGATGCGGGCGAGCAGATTGCCACCAATGTCAACATTGTCACCGGCACCAACGGCGGCACGATCAATCTCAATTTCACCGTGCCGGCCAATGCCGTCACTGCCGCCTCCCTCATCGGCACACGCTTCCGTCTCACCAATGTGCAAACCCCGGGCTCCACGGGCGGCGTCGGCATCGGTGAAGTGGAAGACCACGCGGTCGTCATCCTCGCGCCGCTCACGGACTTTGGTGATTTCAGCGGTGCTCCGAGCGTCTCCAACACTGCGAGCACCAATCTGCGCCTCGGTGCGCTTGTTGACACGGAATACGCCGCCACCACTGATGCCACCGCCACGGGTGACGACCTGAATGGAGTGGATGATGAAGACGGAGTCACACTGCCATCGCTGACCGCCGGCGCACCGGCCACGATCCCTGTCGTGGCGAGCAACAACACCGGAGCCGCGGCTTATCTGAACGCCTGGATCGACTACAACAACAACGGCGTCTTCACCGACTCGGGTGAACAGATCGCCACGAACACTGCAGTGGCGAACGGGCTGACCAACAGCACCTTCAACATCAGCATCACCGTGCCTGCCAGCGCTGTCACCGGCACCAACCTCGGCGTGCGCACACGTATTTCCAACGACATCTCTCCGGGCTCCACCGGTGCAGGCGGCGTCGGTGAAGTGGAAGACTACGTTATCAACATCTCCAAGCCGACGACTGACTTCGGGGATTATTCGCTCTTCAGCGTCGTCAGCAGCACGGCCAACAGCAATCTGCGCCTAGGCGCGCTGACGGACACGGAATACGTCGCTACCACCAATGGCACTGCCACGGGAGACGATATCACCGGCAGTGACGATGAAGACAGCATCACTTTCCCATCGATGATCGCCGGTGCTCCGGCCACCATCTCAGCCGCTGTGACGAACACGACGGGAGCCACGGCGTATCTGAATGCCTGGATTGATTTCAATGGCAACGGCTCGCTCGCCGACACGGGTGAACAAGTCGCTACCAACCTGGCCGTCGTCACGGGCACCAGCAACGGCTCAGCAGGCGGCAGCATCACGATCCCGGCCACCTCGCTGACCGGCGTGCCGCTCGGCGCACGTGTGATGCTCACCTCGGCTTCTTCGCCCGCCACCACCGGCAGCGTTGGCACCGGTGAAATCGAAGACTATGTGGTCACCATCACCGCACCGACCACGGACTTTGGCGACTTCAGCAGCTTTGCGGATGCCTCCCAAGGCGTGAGCCCCAGCCTGCGAATGGGATCGCTGATCGATGCCGAGTATGCCTCCACCAAGAACGCCACCTCCACCGGTGACGACACCACCGGCAGCGATGACGAGGATGGCGTGACTCTGCCCTCCATGACCGCCGGCCAGACGCTGACGATCCCGGTTGTGATCACCAACAGCACTGGCGCTCTCGGCTACCTCAATGCGTGGATCGACTTCAACAACAACGGCCTTCTGACGGATTCCGGCGAGCAGATCGCCACCAATGTCAACATCGCCACCGGCAGCGCAGACACCACGTTCAACATCAACGTGACCGTCCCCATTGCCGCCGTGACGGGAACGAATGTGGGTGCACGCTTCCGCCTTTCCGCCCCGACCTCCCCCGGACCGACCGGTGCGAACGCCGCCGTCGGTGAAATCGAAGACTATGTCATCAACATCGCCGCACCGACGCTCGACTTTGGTGACTTCAGCGGCATCGGCAGCGCCGCCAGCACGGCCAACAGCAATCTGAAAATCGGCGCGCTGATCGATGCCGAATACGCCGCCACCATGAACACCGCCGCCACGGGAGACGACACCACCGGCAGTGATGATGAAGACGGCGTGACCATCCCCACTCTGACCTCCGGTTCTGCGGCCACGATCCCCGTGGTCGTCACCAACACCAGCGGCGCATCGGCCTATCTCAACGCGTGGATCGACTACAACAACAACGGTGTGCTGACCGACTCGGGAGAACAGATCGCGACGAACCCCCTGATCGTCACCGGCACCTCCAGTTCCGCCAGGAACATCACCTTCACCGTCCCGTTCAATGCCGTGGCCGGCACACCGGTCGGGGTGCGTGTCCGACTGACCTCGGTGGCCACTCCCGGTGCCTCCGGCACGGCAGGCACAGGCGAAGTGGAAGATTACGTCGTCAACATCGTAGGCCCAACCACGGATTACGGTGACTGGAGCGGCGCTGCCGATGCCTCCAACACTGTCGTCGCCTCACTGCGTCTCGGTGCGCTGATCGATGCGGAATTCAGCGCCACGAAAAACGCCACCGCCACGGGTGATGACATCACTTACCTGGCCGATGAAGACGGTGTGACGCTTCCCGCCATGACCGCCGGCGGCACGTACTCGATCCCTGTCACCGTCACCAACACCAGCGGCTCGACGACATTCCTGAACGCCTGGGCGGACTTCAACAACAACGGGTCCTTTGGCGATGCAGGCGAACAGTTTGCCAACAATGTCAGCGTCGCGACCGGACTGAACAATTCGATCATCAGTCAAAGCATCACCGTTCCTGCGGCTGCTGTCACCGGCACCAATCTGGGTGTGCGTTTCCGCCTCACCTCCGCCAGCAGTCCGGGCGCCACGGGCTCGGGTGGCGGCAATGGTGAAGTGGAAGACTATGTGGCCAGCATCGCCGCACCGACGACGGACTTTGGTGACTTCACCACCTTCACCAGTGCTTCGAGCACGATGAACTCCAATCTCCGCCTGGGTGCTCTGACGGACACCGAATTCGCCCCGACCAACAACCTCACAGCGACGGGTGACGACACCACCGGCGTGGATGATGAAGACGGCGTGACGATACCGTCCCTGACCGCAGGCGCTCCGGCCACCATTCCGGTGATCGCGACAAACAACACCGGCTCCGCCACCTTCCTCAACGCCTGGTTCGACTTCAACAACAACGGTGTGCTCACCGACGCGGGTGAGCAGGTCGCCACGAATGTCAGCATCGCCACCGGCACCACCGGCAGCACGCAAAACCTCAGCATCACGGTCCCGGCCAATGCCGTGACCGGCACCAATCTGGGTTCGCGCTTCCGCCTGACCTCCGTTACCACCCCCGGCTCTACGGGTGCTGCCGGAAGCGGTGAAGTGGAAGACTACGTCGTTTCCATCATCAGCCCGCCGCTTGACTACGGGGACTGGAGCGGCATCGCCGATGCGGCATCCACCGCCAACAACTCCCTGCGCCTCGGTGCGCTGGTGGACACGGAATATGTCTCCACGCGCAATGTCTCCGCCACGGGTGACGACAGCACCGGCGTGGATGATGAGGACGGCGTGACCCTGCCCACCCTGACTGCAGGCGCTCCGGCCACCATCCCGGTGATCGTGACGAACAGCACCGGATCAGCCGCCTTCCTCAACATCTGGATCGACTACAACAACAACGGCTCCTTCGCGGATGCAGGCGAACAGATCGCCACCAATGTCGGCGTTGCCAATGGTGCCAGCAACAGTACGCAGAACCTCAGCATCACCGTGCCGGCAGGTGCGGTGACGGGTTCGAACGTGGGAGTGCGCGTGCGCCTGACCGATGTTTCATCCCCTGGCGTCACCGGCATCGCAGGAACGGGTGAAGTCGAAGATTACGTGACCACCATCGCTGTGCCGACGACGGATTTCGGCGACTGGAGCGGCGCGGCGGATGCTTCCAGCCTTGCCAGTTCCAATCTGCGCATGGGTGCGCTGGCAGACACGGAATATGTCTCCACGCTCAATTCCACCGCCACGGGCGATGACACCACCGGCAGCGATGATGAAGACGGCGTGACCGTGCCGAGCCAGACTCCCGGCACCGCTGGAAGTGCCACCGTGGTGGTGACGAACAACAGCGGTGCGGCGGGTTATCTCAATGCGTGGATCGATTTCAACAACAACGGCTCCTTCACCGATGCAGGCGAGCAGATCGCCACGAACACGAGCATCGCCACCGGCACCAATGGTGTGACGCAAACGGTGAACTTCGTTGTGCCCGTCGGTGCGGTTCCCGGCCAACGCGGCGCGCGCTTCCGTCTCACCAGCACGCAGAGCCCGACCTCCATCGGCGCAAGCGGCACGGGTGAAGTGGAAGACTATCTCGTCACCATCACCTGTCTGCCGATCGCGGTTTCACCCTCCACACTCACCACGCCAACGGTGGGCACGGCCTTCACGCAGACGGTCACCGCCTCGGGTGGTCTGGCCCCTTACACTTATGCCATCGGCAGCGGCACACTGCCTGCAGGGCTCACCTTGAGCAGCTCGGGTGTGGTCTCCGGCACTCCGACCAGCAGTAGCGCGGCCACCTTCAGCATCGTCGCCACGGATTCCTATGGCTGCACCGGCACCAGCAACTACACCGTCACGCCGGTGTGCCCCACGATCACGGTCAATCCGAGCACGCTGCCCAGCGGCACCGTCGGGACTTCCTACTCGCAGACGATCAGCGCCAGCGGTGGCACGGCGGGTTACACCTTTGCGGTGAGCAGCGGCACACTGCCTTCCGGACTCGCTCTCAATGCCAACACCGGCCTTATCTCCGGCACGCCATCGGCCAGCAATGCGGGCGGCGTCAGCCTCACCTTCCGCGCCACGGATGCGAATGGCTGCACGGGTACACGCATCATCAATCTGATCATCTGCCCGGTCATCACACTCACACCGGCCACGCTTCCCACACCGACCGTCGGCACCGCCTACTCACAGACCCTCGCCGGTTCCGGTGGTGCTGCAGCTTACACCTTCTCTCTTGCCAGTGGCACGCTGCCGACGTGGGCCACGCTGAGTCCTTCCGGTGTCCTGAGCGGCACACCCACGACCACCACGGCGGCCACCTTCACCGTGCGTGCCACGGATGCGAATGGCTGCACAGGCACGCTGAGCTACACAGTCACTCCGGTTTGCCCGACGGTCACCATCACACCAGCGGCACTGGCGCAGGGAACCGTGGGCACGGCCTACTCGCAGACTCTGACCGCCACCGGAGGCACCGCGCCTTACAGCGCCTGGACGGTCACGAGCGGCGCACTGCCTGCCGGGCTCACTCTCAATGCCAGCACCGGCGTTGTCAGCGGCACGCCAACGGCCACCGCCAGCCCAGCCACCACCATCACCGTGCGTGTGAGTGATGCCAATGGCTGCCAGGGCACGCGCGCAATCACGCTGCAGGTGTGCCCGGTCATCACGCTCGCACCCGCAACACTGACCAACCCGGTCATTGGCGTCGCCTACTCGCAGAGTATCAGCGCCTCGGGCGGCACCTCTTCGTATACCTACACGATTGCCAGCGGAGCACTGCCAGCCTGGGCCTCCATGAGCACTTCCGGGGTGATCACCGGCACGGACACCAACGCCACCTCCGCCACGTTCAGTGTGCGCGCCACGGATGCGAACGGCTGCACCGGCACGGCGAGCTACACGCTCGCACCGAACTGTCCGACGATCAGCATCACACCGACCGCCGCCACGCAGGCCACGGTGGGCAGCGTCTATTCACAGACTCTCACCGCCTCCGGCGGCACCGCGCCTTACAGCACTTGGACCGTCACCAGCGGCACGCTGCCTGCGGGACTCACACTCAATACGAGCACCGGTGTCATCAGCGGTACGCCCACCACTTCAAATGCAGCTGGGGTGAGCGTTTCCATCCGCGCCACGGATGCCAATGGCTGCCAGGGCACGCAGGCGATCACGCTGCAGGTCTGCCCCGTCATCACTCTGTCTCCTACGACGCCTGCGACGCCGACGGTGAGCACCGCCTACTCGCAGACCTTTACCGCCACGGGCGGCGCTGCCTCCTACACCTTCACGGTTGCCAGCGGTACGCTGCCAACCTGGGCCACGCTGAGCTCTGCCGGAGTTCTGAGCGGCATGCCTGACAGTCCGAACCCCGCCACCTTCACGATCAAGGCCACGGATGCAAACGGCTGCAGCGGCACGCAGAGTTATACGATCACTCCTGCCTGCCCCACGATGACCATCACGCCGCTGACAGCAGCCACCGGAACGGTCGGCACTGCTTATACGCAGACACTCACTGGCGGCGGCGGCACGGGCCCCTACACTTCCTGGAGCGTCACCAGCGGCACACTGCCGGCGGGTCTCAGCATCAGCACGGCGGGTATCATCACCGGCACCCCCACAGCCTCCACTGGTGCAGCCACCAGCGTGACCGTGCGCACCATTGATGCACGCGGCTGTCAGGTCAGCGCCGTGATCTCTATCAAAGTCTGCCCGGTCATCTCCGTCAGTCCCACCACCCTGGCAGCCAGCACCGCAGGCACCAGCTACTCGCAAGTCATCACTGCTACCGGTGGTGTGACTCCGTATGTGTACACGGTTTCCAGCGGCACTCTGCCGGTGGGTCTGACACTCAGCTCTGCAGGCACGCTGTCCGGCACGCCCACCAGCACTGCCACAGCCAATTTCACCATTACCGCCACTGATGCCAACGGTTGCACCGGCACGCGCACCTACGCGCTGACCCCCGCCTGCCCGACCATCACGGTCAGCCCCTCCACGCTGCCGAATGGCATGGTCAACAGCGCCTATTCGCAGACCATCACCTCCACAGGCGGCGTGGGCACCGTCACCTTCTCGATCAGCAGCGGTACACTGCCTGCGGGCCTCAGCCTGAACACCACCACCGGCGTCATCTCTGGCACTCCCACCAGCACTTTGGCGGCGACCTTCTCGGTGCGCGCCACTGATTCCAATGCCTGCACCGGTACCACGAGCTATACCATCACTCCGGCATGTCCTACCATCACTGTGGGACCAGCCACGCTCACGACCGGCGGCGTCGGCGTGGCTTACACACAGACGCTCACTCCTGCGGGCGGCATCGCGCCTTATGCCTCATGGACGGTCACCAGCGGCACACTGCCAGCGGGCCTCACGCTCAATGCCAATACCGGCGTGATTAGCGGCACACCCACCACCTCCAATGGCACGGGCGTCAATGTCACCATCCGCACCACAGATGCGAATGGCTGCCAGGGCAGCTCGGTGGTCGCGCTGAAGATCTGCCCGGTCATTACGCAGTCGCCGGCCACGCTGGCCACGCCGGTGATCGGCGTTGCCTACTCGCAGACCATCACCCCTGCGGGCGGCGTGTCGCCTTACACTTTCACCCTGGCCAGCGGCGCGCTGCCTGCCGGCATGACGCTGAGCAGCAGCGGCACGATCAGCGGCACCACCACCAGCGTTTCCTCCACCACCTTCACCATCAAGGCGACGGCTTCCGATGGCTGCTCCGGCACGGCCACCTACACGCTCGCCCCGGTCTGCCCGACATTGAATCTCTCCCCCACCACCGCCACGCTGCCGGTCGCCTATCTCGGCGCCTCCTACTCGCAGACGCTCACCGCATCCGGCGGCACCGCACCTTACACCTATGCGCTGCAAAGCGGGGATCTGCCCGGCGGCGTCCTCATCTCCTCCTCGGGCATTCTCAGCGGCACAGCCACGGCCAAGGGATCCTTCCCGGTCACCATCCGTGTCACCGATGCCAATGCCTGTGCCCAGTCCTTCAACATCACCCTGCAGGTGCGCACGCTCTCCATCGGCAATCTCGTCTTTGAAGACTCCAACAACAACGGCCTTAAGGACAGCAGCGAACCCGGCGTGGCCGGAGCCACCGTCCAGCTCTTCACCACCGGCGATGACAATGCCATCGGCGGCAGCAGCACCGCAGCGGACCTTCAGGTCGGCAGTGAATTCACCACCACCTCCAGCGGTGCGTATCTCTTCAGCTCCCTGCCTGCCGGCAACTACTACGTCAAGGTCACGCCGCCTGTGGATTACCTCTTCACCGGCGGCACGGCTTCCATCGCGGACAACAACGTCGACAACAACAATGACGGCGCGCAGCCCGGCGGCTCTGGCACAGCGCTCTTCAGCCCCGTCATCAGCCTCTCCGGCGGTGCCGAATCCATCACCGATGGCGACACGGATGCTGACACCAATTTGACCGTGGACTTCGGCCTCTGGTCCAGCGTGGCAGTCGGCAATTTCATCTTCCTCGACATCAATGGCGACGGCCGCCGCAATGAGGGTGAAAGCCTCGGCAACATCTACGTGGAACTCTATGCAGCTACTTCCTGCACATTCCTGCGTCACAGTTCACCACCGGGTCACCGCTGGAAGGCCTCTTCCCGATGTCCTCCGTGGTCGCGGGCGATGACGACGTGGGTCAGGATCTCCTCTTCAACAACAGCCCCGCCGTCAATGGCGCGAGCACCGGCCTCTTCACCCTGCGGCCCGGCTCCTGCCCTGCGGGTGCCGCCGAATCCGGTGCTGAAGGATCCACCGATGACGCCACCGACGCCAGCGTCGATCTCACACGCGACCTGGGCATCGTCGCTCCTGCCGGCACCGGCTTCGCCGCCAGCACGGCCATCCGCCGCTACATCATCACCGGAGGCTTCACCGCCAGCGTCCTTCCAGGCGCCAGCACCTTCGCCACCTGGAGCCAGGGCAGCGACATCGGCGGCGCCACCGCAGATCCGGATGAAGACGGCATCTCCAACCTCCTCGAGTACGCTCTGGGCACCGATCCTGCCAACCCGCTGCAGCCGAACCGCTTTGCTCTCACGCATGACGCCACCACCGGCACGCTCATCGCCCTGCTGACGCAGCCCACCGCAACGCATGATGACCTCATCATCAGCCTCGAAACCTTGACCGATCTCAGCAAGGCTGGAACTGCCTCCGCTTGGAAGAAGCTCACCATGGCGGCCACCACCACCATCAATGCGGATGGCACGCTCACACGCTCGTATTCGAACCTCGAAAAACTCCTCGTCTTCAAGGGCCTCGACGCCGGCTACATCCGCCTCAAGGTCGATCTTGATGCGAACCGCGACGGCGTCGCCGAAGCCACCGTCACCTCCGGCATCCAGGGCTGGAGCCGCCAGTCCTTCGCCACCGGCTCACGCACCTTCAGCATGCCGCTGCTCAAGGCCGCCTTCTTCACCGGCCGCGTCGCCGCTGTGAGCGCCAATGAAATCATGCTGCAGGCCATCATCACCCTGCCTGCCGGTTCGTTCTACCTCGAAGCCCTCGACGGCCCGCTGGCCGGACAGCGCTTCGACATCGACTCCACCAGCAGCTCCGGCAACACCGTCGTGCTGCAAAATACCAGCCAGTCTTATGCCGGTCTCGCCAATGCGCGCATCAGCATCCGCCAGCACCACACCCTGGGTGAACTGCTTCCATCCACCGCCTTCAGCAGCGAAGACCGCGTGCTCTTCTTCGACCCTGCCGCCAGCAACTACACCACCCTCACCAACAGCAACGGCTACTGGCTCAGCGACGTGCTCAGCATGAACGCCCGCCCCTTCGCCGCGCACGAGGCCGTCATGGTGCAGGTGCGCGGTGCAGGCAATGCCCTCATTTTCACCGGCGAAGTACGCCTGACGAACTACGTCACCCCGCTTGTCGCCGGCACCCAACTCGTCGCCCCCGGCTGGCCCGTGGCCACCCCTGCCCCGGTCAACGGACTCACCTCCGGCCTCACCCCGGACGCCGCCGACCGCTTCCGCCTCTGGGATGGCGACACCACGCCAGACGCCAGCAGCTACACCTGCTACTACCTCGACGGCACCAGCACCCCGCCCGCCTGGATGCCGCAGACATCGCCAGCTCCTGCCGCCAATGTGCAGCCCTTCCACGGCTTCTTCCTCATCCGCAGCGCGCCGCTGCAGCTGAATCAGACTGCGCCGTGGTGATGGAGAGACGAGGCGTCCTGTCGCTAACTCCACTCGAAATGTCGAACAAGACTCAAAAAGTCAGTTCATCACCATTATCTGTCAGCTGCATGTAGCAGGAAAGCTATCACGCCATTTTCCATAATGGTCGCTATTCAACCCGACCTCGATCAGGAGCCGAGCGAAATGCCTGAAACCTGAGATCTCAGCCAGCTCTTGCAGTTCTTCGATCGGTGTTTCATCCTCGTAAAGATCCAAGAAAAGCTCGGCCAGCACCGACTGCAACGACATATATCGGCGCCAGACATCATCAATGTCCTCCAAACTGCTTGTCTCGAACATTTTCGTCTAGGGATTGAAGAACCAAAGTGTCGCGCCACACTCCCAAAGAGGAATGATGCCTCGCTGCGCAAGTGGTGATGCCTCCCAATGAATTGGAGGCTGACAACGAAATCCAAGCGCAGAATCTAAATGATGATTCTCAAGGTGCTCGATGATGAACTCGGAGACGCCTAAGTTTCGTAAAGAAGCCGAATGCATACGCATTCAGCAGTCTGGTGAGACCTTCGTCTGGCACAAATCTAAAATAGCCATGGATAGACGAGATTCACGTGGCCACATTTGGGACGGGTCTTGCCGCCAGCCGAACTACGGCCCGTCTGTGAGCGGGTGGAAACGTCCGCATCCTGACTGCCAAGCCGGTTGCCATGCCATTTTTTTCGGTTGCCCATGGCAACCGCGAAAACTGCACCGCTTTGCCACCGCCTGCCTGTAGTTTGCATTCGCCTGCACTTTCTTTCCCAGCATTCTGTCTCTCGGTTGCCGGTTGCCCACCCTAGGTTCTGGGGGTTGGAAACTGGCAACCAGCTCCTCACCCTTGATGCCTTTCCGCGCCTGGAGACGGCGCACCTTTTTGAATGCCTGCGCCGTCCTAGACCCGGATTCACGGACCCGCACAGCGGTTCCCTACCACCCCCTGAAGCACCGTAACAACCACGGCTGGCATGGTGTGGTATTTCATTTCAGGCGTACTGCGACACCCACAGCCGGCAGGGATGCGCTGTGCGCATCCGTAGAATCCTTCGTCCCAGCTCGTGCTGCGGACACATGACGCATGCTCTTTCCTGTCGCCACGCCTCGGGCCCCGATGGCAGCTGGACTCTTCTCTATGGGAATCCGGATCTCACCCTTCCAGACCGCCCTCCTTTGCGTTTCTCCGTTACAAATATGCCGCCCTCTTGACACTTCAGCCTCCTGAGATGAAGACGCGCGCTTCCAGCACTCCATGCGTCCCTTCCCTCTCTTCCGCTCCCTCCCACGTCATCGCTGGCTTTGAGTCCTCGATCAATCCGAACTTCGTGTGGTCAGAGGATCGCAAGCTCGTGGCTGTCAGCGGCGGTGCGCCCCGCAGCCAGGTCGTTTCCCTCTACCAGGTCACGAAGAATTCGCTCAAGGAGATCCCGGTGCCGCAGCTCACGGATGAGCAGGCCACGACCATCCTGGCCATCAATGACATTTCAGCGGAAGGCACCGAAGCCGTGGGCTGGCAGCCCGATGGCACCCTGCTGCTGCGCTTCTGGGCCGCAGGCAAAGTGAAGGAGGAAAATGAAACGCCCCAAGCGGCCAACGTCTGGGCCGTGCTGGAAATCGCCGGGGGGAAGGCCACCATCGCCAGCACCACGTTGAAGGAGCCTTCCGCAGCAGCAGTGGAAGGCGAAGCCTTTGATCCCGAGCGCCTCGTCGGTGTGCATCAGTCCATCGGCCGCAATCCCGATGGCACCGCCTACAAAGGCACGGTGGAAATCCGCGTGGTGAATGGCGTCTTCGGCCTGGAGTGGAAGATCGGCAGCACCGTTTCCCACGGCACCGGCGTGCTCGTCGGCTCCACGCTCGGTGTCGCGCTGGACAGCGGGCTTTCCATCTACCGCATCGTCGGTCAGTCTGAGGGCATCTCCCTCATCGGCATCTGGTCCACCGTCGGTTCCGCCGCCACCAACGCAGACGCGATCCTCCTCGGCAACGGCGACATGACGCAGGCGAAATTCGAAGCCGAAAAGCTCAATGGCAAATACCTCTCCCTGCGCGAAGTGAAGGACAGCCAGATCGAGGGCAAGGCCACCATCTCCGGTGGTGAATTCGCCAAGAAGGTGCTCTGGACCAGCGGCGACGAGACCACCAAATGCCAGGCTCTCGCGCTGGGGGATGGCCTCGCCGTGCTCACGCCCACCGGCCTCTCCGTGTATGAGAAGCAGCTCGACAACGGCGGCAACACCACCCTCGTCGGCACCGCGCTGACTGGCAAAGGCAAGACCTACCCGGAGACGCTCAGTCCGACGGAGTAAGACGCAAGCACATCCTCAAAACGGCCTGCGTCAGATTTCACTTCGACGCAGCCTGATGCGCGAATCAGTCGCACGGATGTCATGCCGTGACGGCCGCTGTTTGCGGCCCTCTTCATACGTGCGCACCAGCATGCCCTGAGGTTCAGGGGGAGGGATTCACCCCATAGCGGTGAGCCAGCGTTCTGCGTATTTTGAGACGGTCAGAGCAGCGGTCAGACACGATCACTGCACGAACAACACCCACCACTGATGAACACCGACACCAACACCCTCGCTTACGACCAGCATTCCCAGGCTGCCAAAGACGCCGCCCAGCAAGCCGCCCACAATGCCAAAGACGCGGCCCAGCAGGCGACTTACGCCGCCAAGGACCTGGCCCAGCACGCAACTAGCACAGCCAAAGACGCCGCTGTGCAGGCCACGCAGGCCGCCAAGGACGCTGCGCAGCGCGGCATCGCCGCCACCCAGGCTGCAGCCAAGGACGCGACCCAGGCCGCCAAAGACCTGTACAAGACCGCCGCAGTCCGCGCTGAAGACCTCTACCACACCGCCGCCGTCCGCGCGGAGGACACCCTGGTGCAGTCCAAGCAGTATGTGCGTGAAAATCCCATCCCCGTTGTCCTCGGTGCCTTCACCCTCGGCCTCACACTCGGCTGCCTGCTGGGCCTGTCCCATCATCAGCCCGAGCCCACCTTGCGTGATCGCTTCCGCTGGTAAGACAGTGGGCGTTGATTGAGCGCTGCCAGCACGCTTCGTTTCCACAGAACTGCCTCCAGGCATGGAAACGGGAAACGAAGCCGCTGCGCGGCAGCGTCCAGCAACAGGCCAGTCCAATACCCCGCTTCACTCCTGGATTGGCTGGTCTGAAATGCGGAAGTCATCCACATAGAGCGTCGCCGTCTTTCCTTGCTCGTTGTAGGCGCTGATGCCGATCTCGATGCTGTTGTAGATGGCATGCGCGAGCACCAGCGTCTTGCCGTGGGTGTCGATGATCTTCTGCGCGTCCTGCCAGAGCTCGATGACGCCATCGTTTTGCTCGGAGAGCACCAGATGCGCCCGCAGACGCACCCATCGGCCTGTGGGGAAGATCACTTCCTTGCCCTTCGTCTGGCGATAATACGGCTGGTCAAAGCCCTTGAGTTGAAAGCAGGCGTGTTTGCCCCCCTCAATGACGATCCGCATCCCCGGATGCTGGTGCAGCCACGTTGTTTCGAGATCCAGCACGGTGAACGGCATCCCGCTGCTTGCGGGCACGTAGCACCAGAGGGACATCCACACATCATCCCCCTTCACAAAATGCATCAGCTCCGTGGAGAGCGATGCTTTTGCCGTGACCATCCCGGCGCTTGGCGGCACCGCCACGCACTTCAGCGCCGCCTTCCCACCATGCACCAGTTCCCCGCTGGGCTCGATGCGGTTGTCCAGGAAGTCCCCCTCTCCTTTGAGCAGGCGGTTGCGCAGCTTCACGTAGTCGTTGACGCGCGGTGTCTTGGGCGATTGCAGCTCGCAGGTGGTCCAGCCGCGCTTG
>JAPLUN010000042.1 GCA_026397715.1 Verrucomicrobiota bacterium | reverse complement strand
CCCAGGCACAGTTTCCCTTCGTCGCCTACGGCACGGACTGGCTGGCGTTCGGTCACCTCATGATCGCGGTCTTTTTCATCGCCGGGCCCTGGCGCGATCCGGTGGCCAATGCCTGGGTGCTGAAGGTGGGTCTGCTGGCCTGTGCCGCAGTTTTTCCCCTGGCGCTGATCTGTGGAGAGATTCGCGGCATCCCTTTCTATTGGCGGCTGGTGGACTGTTCTTTTGGCCTTTTTGGGGCCCTGCCGCTGCTTTACTGCCTGCATCTGGTGCGCCAAATGTCCGCAGGAACTTCACTCAATTCGTAATTTTCGCCTTTTCCAGGGCGTATGCTGATCGACCCCTACTTCATTGTCATGTCCACCATTCGTCATTTGATCCTCATCACCGCAGCCTGTGCCACCAGTGCCTTTGCGGCGTACCCTACCTTCAACACGACGACGCCAAACGGCGGCCAGCGTGGCACGGAGGTCAAGCTCACCGTCACAGGGGCCCAGCTGGCAGACTTTGAGAGCATGATCTTTTTCTCTCCCGGCTTCACCCAGAAGAGCGTGGACAAGGTGGAGGCCAACAAGGTGCAGCTCACCATTGGCATCGCCCCGGATGTGCCGCCGGGAAATCACCTCATGCGTATCCGCACGAAGTCCGGCATGTCGCATGCCCGCCAGTTCTTCGTGGGCATCTTCCCGAACGTGGATGAGAAGGAGCCCAACAGCGATTTCGAGTCTCCGCAGGTCATCCAGCTCAATCAAACGGTCGAAGGCGTGGTGCAAAACGAGGACGTGGACTACTACCGTGTAAGCCTGAAGAAAGGCCAGCGCCTGTCCGTCGAAGTGGACGGCCTCCGCCTCGGCTACACCGTGTTTGACCCCTTTCTGGCTATTATTGACAAGGACCGCTTCGAAAAGGTGATCTCTGACGACACCATCCTGCACCGCCAGGACGGTTACTGCTCCTATGTGGCTGAAGAAGATGGCGACTACACCGTCATGATCCGCGAATCCTCTTACCGTGGCGGTGGCAACTCCTACTACCGGCTTAGCGTCGGCAGCTTCCGCCGCCCTGATGTCGTGTATCCCGCCGGTGGCAAGATTGGCTCCAAGACCAAGGTGCGCTACATCGAGCGCGACAGCTCCTTTGAAGAAGAGGTCCAGCTGCCAACAGATATCGACCCTGACTACATGCTCTTCTCGAAGTCCCAGGAACCTGCACCTTCCGGCAATCCGTTCCGTCTGGTCAATTATGACAACGTGCTCGAAGCCGAGCCAAACGACGAGCAGGCGAAGGCCTCGGTCGCCCCAGGTTCCCCAATCGCCCTCAACGGTATCATCGAAAAACCCGGTGATGTGGATTTCTTCAAAGTGCCTCTCAAGAAAGGCATGACGCTGGAAGTGCAGGCCTTTGCACAGAGCCTCGGCTCCCCGCTCGACAGCGTTGTGAACATCTACAATGAAAAAGGCGGCTCTATCAGCGGCAACGACGACGGTGGCGGCCGCCGCCGCCTCGACAGCAAGTTCAAGATCGCCATTCCTGCGGATGGCGACTACTTCGTGCGCGTGGCCGATCATCTGGAACGCGGCGGTGCCAACTACGTCTATCGCCTCGAACTCATCGCCGCAGAGCCTGAGGTCTTCTTTGCCTCACCTCAGTACTCGGTGAACGACAACAACTACCGCCAGTTCATCGCTGTTCCCAAAGGCGGACGCTATGCCACGCTCGTCAACGTCAGCCGCAACAACGTCGGCGGCGACTTCAAGTTTGACGTCCAGAACATGCCACAGGGCGTGAAACTGCTCACCGAGATGGCCCCAAAAGACCTCGGCAGCGTGCCGCTTCTCTTTGAAGCCACTGCGGATGCGCCTCTCGGTCATCAGGTCGTCCCCATTTCTCTCAATGCTGTCGATCCAAATACCAAGACACGTGGCAAGCTGCGCCAGGAGTTCGACATCGTGCGCAATGGCAACGTCGTCTATTACACCCAGATCGAAGACCGTCTTCCAGTCGCCGTCGTGGAGGAGGCTCCCTACTCCCTCGAAATCGTCAAGCCCGCCGTGCCTCTGGTAACCAATGGCATTCTCGAACTCAAGGTCGTCTCCAAGCGCAAGGAAGGCTTCAAGGCCCCCATCCGCGTGCTCATGATCTGGAAGCCTAATGGCGTCAGCGCCTTGGGTGAGCAGACCATTGCGGAAGGCCAGAACGAGTGCGTCTTCCAGCTGGATGCCAATGGCGGAACACCGGCCGGTTCTTGGAATTTCACCGTCATGGGCGAGGCCGATGCTGGCCAGGGCCGAATTTACAATGCGTCTCCATTCACGGCAGTCGTCACCGCCCCCGCCTACATCAATGCACCGGCCATCCCGCTCGTCGCCGTGGAGCAGGGCAAGGAAGCCGTTATGGTCGCCAAACTTGAGCAGCTCCTGCCATTCGATGGCGAGGCCACCGCCCAGGTTCTCGGCGTTCCAGACACCATCCCGATCGAGCCTGCCAAAATCACCAAGGACACCAAGGAAGTTTCCTTCAAGGTGATTACGAATGACAAGTCACCCATCGGCAAGCAGGCCAACCTGTTTGTGCGTGTCGATGTTCCTGTGAAGGGCACCAATGCCACCACAATCCATCGCATTGCGCTCGGCTCCATCCTGCGCATCGATGCCCCTCGCAAGGTGGTAGCTCCGCCACCCGCAGCCCCCGTTCTCGCCGCCAACAAGCCCAAGGAAGCCCCCAAGCCTGCTGCTCCGGCCGCTCCCAAAGTTCTCTCCCGCCTTGAGCAGCTCCGTCTGGAAGCCGCTGGCACCAAGAAGTAACGGCACATCGGCAGCTTTGAATTTGTGATGAGGGAGGCTTCGGCCTTCCTCATTTTATTTCGCGTGAGGAAGATCCCAAGCCTTCAGCCATTCCACCTTCGTGCGCTTGAAGCCCTGCTTCAGTAGGCGCTCCTCCATGTCTCCCAGATGCGCGGCACCGTAAAAGATGGCGATGCGCTTTTTCCCGGCGGCAATCTCCTTGTCTAGCACCTGCAAAGCGACCTTGTTACGTTCGCCCACGAGGACGGTGCCGTCGCCGGTTTCCATGCCTGCCATGATGTCCTCCACACTGTCGAACTCCTGGGCGATCATGCGCTTCAGCTCCGTGCTGCTGTCCTTCATGGTTAGAATCTTCAGTAGCATCACCATCCCGGCGGCATCGGAATTGACCCCGCGTTTTTCATTGACCTCTTTCTGCGCCTGCGCGGCCTTGAGGTAGAGCGATAGGAAGCTCTCCTGCTTCTCGGTCTGCGTCTGCGTAAACTGGGACATGTCCATGTCCGCATGCACGAAATTCTTCGCCTTGTAGTCGATGCCTTCGAGCTGGCCGTGCAGCTTCAGCGTATCGCGCATCATGGTCTGCAACTGGCCAACCCACTGCAGCTTTTCCGCCTGCTTTTTGGCTTCGGGCTTGCCCCGTTCCTCAAAGGACGGGCCGACGAGTTCATATAATACCGCCTCGTAGCCTTTGAACCGCACGTTCAGCCCATCGAAATACGCCTTGTCGGCGATGTGGATGGCCCCCACGAGGTCCACTTTGACCTTCTGCGGCGATTCATAGCTCACTACCGCCGTTTGCAGGCTGTCGCTCTCATCCTCTTCCACGAACTGGATGAACTTCGTGGGCTCTTCCGCTGCCGTCAGCACGGCAAAGGCCAGAGTGGCTTGCAGCAGCAGAAATCGTTTCATGGTTGGCCTCCTCGATTCAGCCTTCCGTCTTGAAAATGCGTGCGAAGAAGGCCTTCATCTCTTCCCAGGAGGCCTTGTCGGCGGCTTCGTTGTACGCCGCGCCTTTGCTGTTGTCATTGCCAGCAGCCTTTTGCGTGAAGGCATGCACTGCGTCCGGGTAGCTCACCAGCTTGTAGTCCACCTTCGCGTCCTTCATCTCCTGCTCAAACGCAGCGATGTCCGGGGCCTTCACAAAAGGGTCGTCCGCGCCATGCAGCGCCAGCACCTTGCCCTTGATGTTTTTGCCGTCGGCAGGAGTCGGAGAATCGAGCCCACCATGGAAACTCACCACGCCCTTGATCAGGGCGCCGCTGCGGGCCAGCTCGATCACCCCTGTGCCGCCAAAGCAGTAGCCGATGGCGGCGACTTTTGAGAGATCGGTCTGCGGGTCCTTGTCCAGCACTTCCAGAGCGGAAAGCATGCGCTCGCGGTACAGTTTGCGGTCGGTCTTGTACTTCCCGGCCTCCTGTCCTGCCGCCGGCGGCTGCGGGCGGATTCCCTTGCCGTAGATGTCAGCAGCGAAAACGTTGTACCCGAGTTCCGCCAGCATGCGTGCCCGCATCTTCTCGTTGTCACTCAGTCCAGTCCACTGGTGAATGATCAGCACGGAGGGAAGTTTGCCGGTTTTGGCGGTATCGACGACGTGAAGGCCTTCGCAGACCACGTCTCCGGATTTGTATTCGACGACAGTTTCCTTGATCTCAGCCTTCAGCAGGCTGGTGGAAAGAAGCAGGGAGGAGATGAAAAGCAGAGCGCGGTTGGTTTT
>JAPLUN010000502.1 GCA_026397715.1 Verrucomicrobiota bacterium | reverse complement strand
GGTGCACCCTTTCCGTTCCGGACGGCCGGTAGGCAAGGCCGTCCGCGCGGTTAGCGCGAGGAGAGACGGTAAGGCGCCTAACCCTAAATTCGGCAGTTGCAGTAAGCGTGAAGTCGCGGATCACCGCGCTCAACGCTTTCGGGTTGATGAGCTTCTGCGGGGTCATCCACTCGATGTTCACGTCGAACAACGTCATGCGCTCCTTGACGAGGCGCTCGGTGCGGGCCAGGCCCACGCGGCACTGGTTGGCGAGGAGTTCGCCCACGGCACGCACACGGCGGCTGCCGAGATGGTCAATATCATCCAGAATGCCCTGTCCTTCACGCAAGTGGAAGAGGTAGCGCAGTGCGGAAATGACGTCCTCGGCGGTGAGGATGCGCATTTCGGTGTCGGTCTTCAGCGAGAGCTTCTGATTGATCTTGTAACGGCCGACGCGGGTGAGGTCATAACGCTTCGGATCGAAGAACAGGCGCTTCACAAGGGCGCGTGCATTCGGCGTGGTCGGAGGATCGCCCGGACGCAGACGGCGGTAGATTTCCTTCAGAGCTTCATCTTCATCCTTGGCGGTGTCTTTGCGCAGGGAGGTGATGAGGAGATCGTCCGGGGAGGCGGTGACGACCTTGACGGACTTGTGGCCAAGCTGGATGAGCTGGCGGATGACGCCGGAGGTCAGCGGCTCGTAGGCACGGGCCACGATGAGTTCGCCGTCGAGGATGTCCTTGAACAGGATCTTGGTGGCGACTTCTTCTTCAGGAAGGTTGTCCTTGAGCTTGAGGTCCTGGATTTCGTAGAAGAGCTTGAGGATGTCCTCATCGCCCGGGAAACCGATCACGCGCAGGAGCGTGGTGGCCAGGAACTTGCGACGGCGGCGGCGGCGGTCGAGATAGACGTAGAGGAGGTCGTTCGTGTCGAACTGCACTTCCAGCCAGGTGCCGCGGTCAGGAATGATGCGGAAGCCGTGGAGCCAGCGGCCATTGAGATGCTGGCTGGTTTCAAAGCAGATACCAGGGGAACGATGGAGCTGGGAGACGACCACGCGCTCTGCACCGTTGATGACGAAGGTGCCGCGCACCGTCATGAGGGGGATTTCACCCATGTACACGCGTTCCTGCTTCGCACCCTGCTCGTCCTTGAGCTCATAGGTCACGTACAGCGGGGCGCTGAAGGTCTCGGCCTCATGAATGGCTTCGAGGGAGCTGAGCTTGGGATCGCCGATTTCGTACATGACGAAATCGAGGGTCATCTTCTCATCATAGCTGGTGATCGGGAAGACCTCCCGGAACACGGCCTGAAGGCCGAGGTCTTTGCGCTTCGAGGGCGAGATGTTTTTCTGGAGAAATTCCTCGTATGAGCGGAGCTGGATCTCGATGAGATTTGGGGGCTCGGCTACTTCGTGGATTTTGCCAAAGTTGGTGCGCTGGGACATAAGGCAGTGATGAGGCGGTTAGGGGGCGATGGGCGGTGGCACGGGATGCGGAAAGGGAGTTCCGCGAAGCAACAAAAGAGCAATGTCAGGCGGCCAGCCCGGCATTACTTGCGATTGTCGCGAAAACGAAGCAGCCGGAATCCAGGTGTGAACCCGAACTCAGGCCATGAAAATTGTCAGAAGCAGGCGGCAATTCGCGTGGTGTCCCGGAACCGTAGCACTGGCTGCGGAGGTTCAGGCGGGGATCACGGGCGGTTGCGGGCATGCGATGGAACGAAACGAACGGGGGATTGAAACTGACTCTAACTTGAAAAAGCTCCTGACCGCGCGGCGCTGCGGATGATGGCAGACGCCACGCGGAAAAGAGCAGGAACTTAAGACTACTTGATCGTGATCTTGGCGCCAGCGGCTTCCAATTTCTTCTTGATCTCTTCGGCTTCTTCCTTTTTGCAGCCTTCCTTGAGGGTCTGCGGAGCGCTTTCGACAAGCTTCTTCGCTTCTGCAAGGCCAAGGCCAGGGACAACGCCACGGACTTCTTTGATGACGCCAATCTTGTTGGTGCCAGCTTCGGTCAGGATGACGTCGAACTCGGTCTTTTCTTCGACAGCGGCTGCAGGAGCAGCACCACCGGCGCCGGCAGCGGCAACAGGAGCAGCGGCGCTAACGCCCCACTTCTCTTCGAGGGATTTCACGAGTTCAGCAACTTGCAGGACGGTCAAGCCACTCAGTTCTTCAACGATTTTATTCAGGTCAGCCATAGTATTTTGTCGGTGTCGCCGCGTTCCGCAGCTGCGGATAAATTAAGAGCAAAAGCTTTTGCTCCGGCGAGGAACCATTGGGTGTTGGGGTATTCAGGCCGTTTGACGGGCCATCTAATCAAATGGGGTTTACGCGGGTTGTTCAGCGGGTGCGGCGGCTTCAGCAGCAGGAGCGGCTTCTTCAGCAGCGGCGGCGGCGGGGGCAGCTTCCTCAGCAGGAGCGCCTTCTTTGTCGACCTTGGCCTGGAGCACACGGGCAAGGGCGGAAGCCGGAGCCTGGAGCATGCCGAGGAGCTGACCGAGGAGCACTTCACGGGAAGGCAGATCGGCAAGAACTTTGATGGCCGCGGTGTCCAGAAGGTTGCCGTCGAGGACGCCAACTTTCATCACCGGCTTTTCGAACTCGGCTTGGAAATTCTTGAGGATTTTGGCAGCGCCGAAAACGTCCTTGGCACCCGTCACGAAGGCGCTCTGGCCGGTGAGGTGGGTGCTCAGATCACCTGGGTAGCCGGCCTTTTCAGCGGCCTTCTTCACCAAGTTGTTCTTGAAGACGTGAATTTCGGATCCGACAACGCTGAGGCGCTTGCGCAGTTCGGCGAATTTCGCGACCTTCAGGCCGGTGTAATCGACGACGAACAGGAATGGGGAGGCATTGACGCGCTTAAGAAGGTCATCAATGAGCAATGTTTTGAGTTCTTTCATGATACAGTGCTTCTATAAATTAGAGTTTGACGTACTTCGACACATCGATGCGGAGCGCAGGCGACATGGTGGCGGCGAGAGTGATGGTTTCGACGTAGCGGCCACGGGCGGAGGCGGGCTTGGCGCGCACCACGGCTTCGATCAGCGAGGTGGCGTTTTCCGTGAGCTGGGCGACTTCGAAGGAAGCCTTGCCGACGGAGGAGGCGATGTTGCCGTTCTTGTCGAGCTTGAAGTCAGCACGACCTGCCTTGACGGCCTTGACGGCTGCCGCGGTGTCGTCAGTGACGGTGCCCGTACGAGGATTTGGCATCAAACCGCGAGGTCCGAGCTGCTTACCGAGCTTACGAACTTCATTCATCGCAGCCGGAGTGGCGATGGCGACGTCGAAGTCGGTGAAGCCTTCCTTCACCTTGGCGATGAGGTCTTCGTTGCCGACGATGTCAGCACCAGCGGCCTTGGCGGCTTCAGCAGCAGCGCCTTGGGCGAAGACGGCGACGCGCACGGTCTTTCCGGAGCCATGTGGCAGTGGGCAGGTGCCGCGAACCATCTGGTCGCTCTTCTTCGGATCCACACCCATGCGGAACGACAGGGTGACGGTCTGGTTGAACTTGGTGCCAGGGAGTTTGCGCAGGAGTTCAGCCGCTTCTTCGAGCGTGAATGACTTGCCTGCCGGAACCATCTCGGCTGCTTTCTTGTAACGTTTGCTTCTCTTTTGCATGGTAGGTGTGCAGTGGTGGCGAACTGTGACGTTCTCCTGCTTCGGTTAATTATTAGTCGATGATTTCGATGCCCATCTGGCGAGCGGTACCCGCCATGATGCGGGACGCCATGGTGAGATCGGAAGTGTTAAGGTCGGCGATCTTGAGCTTGGTGGCTTCAAGAAGCTGGGCCTTGGTGATTTTGGCGACCTTGATCTTGTTCGCTTCCTTGGAACCGCTGGCGATGTTCGCGATCTTCTTCAGAAGGTTGGAAGCAGGAGGCTGCTTGGTGATGAAGGTGAAGCTCTTGTCCTTGTAAACCGTGATCACGGTTGGAAGGACGTCTCCGCCGAGCTTGGCTGTGGCGGCGTTGAACTCCTTGCAGAAGGCCATGATGTTCACACCGGCCTGACCGAGAGCAGGGCCGATGGGCGGTGCGGGGTTGGCGGCACCAGCTTTGATCTGGAGCTTGATGAGTTTGATGATTTCCTTGGCCATGTCTTTGTGTTCCTTGCTTGCTTGAGTTGAGATTCAGGGGGCGGCGGGTCGGCTTATGCCTTCTCGACCTGCCAGTATTCGAGATCGACCGGTGTGGAGCGCCCGAAAATATTGACGGACACGCGCAGCACGCCGCGTTCCGGATCGATTTCCTCGACGATGCCGTTCTGGCTTTCGAAGGGACCGTCGGCCACACGCACAGTGTCACCGAGATTGAAGGCGATTTTCGGCACGGCGCCGTCGGCTTTGTCGCCCACCTGGGCGAGCATGGCCTCGACTTCCTTGGCGCGCATCGAGATCGGGTGATCCTTGGTGCCGGCGAAGTTCAGGACGCCGTCGGTTTCCTTGACGAAGTACCAGGTCTTTTCGATCAGGCGGTTGTGCTCATCGAGGAGATGGCAGTTGGCGATGACGTAGCCGGGGAAGAACTTGCGGTTGCTTTCGGAACGCTTGCCTTTCTTGACTTCGGCCACGCGCTCCATCGGCACGAGAACCTGGAAGACGTAATCACCCATCTCCTCTTTCTCAATGCGGCGGAGCATGCTGTCACGGACCTTCTGTTCAAGGCCGGAGCGGACGTGGATGACAAACCACTGGTCGCGAGGTGCGGGGATAGCTCCCATAAGAGAATTTGGAAAAGGGGGTGGGTGGGGGAAAACGGAGAATCAGGCACCCAGCTTCTGCGCGGCCTCAAAGGCCCACTTGAAACTGATGTCAAACGCGGCAACGAAGGCTCCGAGGAGGATCATCGCGATGAAGACCACCACGGTGGATTCAATCAGTTCGCGATATTTGGCAAAGCCCTTTTCTTTAGGATCCCAGGGCCACGTGGCCTTCTTGAGTTCAAGGAACGGTTTTGGAGACCGCTACTCTACCAATTGAGCTACTGACCTGTGTTAGCGAGAAAGACTTCCCGGAATGGATAACGGATGGAATCAAATTTGCAAGTCCGGCGCCTCTTTCCGCTCCCGGCTGGGAGACGAAATCACCGCCGGGTCTGTGCGCCAGACCCGGCGGGATTCGAGACAAACGAACTAAAGCGGACTAGTCAAGGATGTTGGCAACGCGGCCAGCACCCACGGTTTTGCCACCTTCACGGATAGCGAAACGGATGGTCTTTTCCATGGCGATCGGGGTGATCAGCTCGACTTCGATCGAGACGTTGTCACCAGGCATCACCATTTCCACGCCTTCTGGAAGCTTCACGCTGCCGGTCACGTCCGTGGTGCGGAAGTAGAACTGCGGGCGGTAGTTGTTGAAGAAGGGGGTGTGGCGGCCGCCTTCGTCCTTGGAAAGAACGTACACCTCAGCGGTGAACTTCTTGTGAGGAGTGACGGAACCTGGCTTGGCGATGACCTGACCGCGCTCGATGTCGGTCTTCTTCGTGCCGCGAAGCAGAAGGCCGACGTTGTCGCCTGCACGACCTTCGTCGAGCAGCTTGCGGAACATTTCGATGTCGGTGACGGTGGTCTTGACGGTCGGACGGATGCCGATGATTTCGACTTCGGACATCTTCTTGACGATACCACGCTCAACACGGCCGGTGCAGACGGTACCACGACCTTCGATCGCGAACACGTCTTCAACTGGCATGAGGAAGTCCTTGTCGATCGGACGCTCTGGCAGCGGGATGTAGCTGTCCACAGCTTCCATGAGCTTGAGGATGTTGGCTTCATGCTCTGGATCTCCTTCGAGAGCCTTGAGAGCGGAACCCTTGACGATCGGAATGTCGTCACCTGGGAAGTCGTACTTGGAAAGGAGATCGCGAACTTCCATCTCGACGAGGTCGAGGAGTTCTGGATCGTCAACCATGTCCACCTTGTTCATGAACACCACGAGGGCAGGAACGCCGACCTGACGGGCGAGCAGGATGTGCTCACGGGTCTGGGGCATCGGGCCGTCAGCGGCGGAAACGACGAGGATACCACCGTCCATCTGGGCGGCGCCGGTGATCATGTTCTTCACATAGTCAGCGTGTCCGGGGCAGTCGACGTGAGCGTAGTGACGCTTGTCGGTCTCATACTCCACGTGGGCGGTGTTGATCGTGATACCGCGTTCCTTTTCTTCAGGAGCTGCGTCGATCTGATCGTATGCACGTGCCTGAGCGAAACCTTTCTTGGAAAGGACGGTCGTGATGGCGGCGGTCAGGGTGGTCTTGCCGTGGTCAACGTGGCCAATCGTGCCGATGTTGACGTGCGGCTTGTTGCGTTGGAATGCTTCTTTAGCCATGGGTGGAGTTAGTTGAGGGGGTGCGCTTGGGACTGGTTCGTTTGTCGTGTTTCGAAGATCCCCACGGACTGCCACTGGAGCTGTTAGAGGGACTTGAACCCTCGACCTCGTCCTTACCAAGGACGTGCTCTACCACTGAGCTATAACAGCGTAACCGGCGGCGGTTTGGTGAGAAACCTCCTCCTCTTTCGACAAGAAAACCGGGATATGACAACCTCCATGACTGGCGTCAGGAGACAGTACACCCCGGCTTTGTTCCGAAAAAGTGGCGCGATACTAGGACGGTTGGGGGCACAGTCAAAGACTATTTCGACTGTTTGCGAAAGAATCGCGAATATATTTTCGTCTTTCACCTTCCCCCCGCTGCGCTGCCGTTCTCACTTTAGGCCTTGGTTATGAGGGCTTCGGATTCATACTGTGGGCTGTAAACGCCACTTCCCTTCCCTGGACGGGTCTTTTCTTTTCCCCAGCATCTTCGCAGTCACCATGCGCCTCGTCTTCGCCAGCCTTGCCTTCCTGCTGCTCACCGGTCTATACGCAGCGGATGATGCGGCTGCGCTGCTCAAAGGCCTCGTGAAAAACGCCCGTGCTGGCGATCAGGAGGCGCTGGCGCCGCTGAAGGATCTGCACGCGCAAAAGCTGGCCGGCGATGCGGTGCTTTCCCTCGTGGGTGACAAGCGCGTGGGCCTGGGCATGAAGCTGCGCCTGGCCGAGATCGTGGCCGAATGGCCTGCGGGCGAAGGGCGCAAAGCCCTGGTGGACTGGCTGGCAAAGCACCCCGCCTGCGATGACGACGCCCTGATGTTTTTTTCTGGTATTCACCTGCTGGAGACGCGCAGCTTTTTCTGGAATCTGCTCGCGCAGGTGAGAGGCCCGCTCTCGGCGGTGAAGGAGCCGGAGCGCATCGCCCTCGCGGCCCGGGCGCTGGGCGCGTTTCCGGACAATCCTGACCCCGTGGTGGCACGCGTGGCCACGCTGCTGGACCCTGCCAATGCCCACGTGATGCGCGCCTGCGCCGCCGAGGCTCTGGGCGGCATGCGCAGTGCCGTGGCGCTGCAGTCCCTCCTGCCCTACCTGAACGACGAAGCCATCGGCGATGCCGTGCACGCCTCGCTGTTTCAGCTCACCGGCCAGGACTTCGTGGACGACCCGGAGAAATGGAAGGCGTGGATCACTGCGCAGGGCGCGAACATCCCGTGGAAAATGCTGCCCCGCAGCGACTACGCGGAATTCCTCAAGCTGCAGAAGCTGCTCAAGCCGCTGGAGGACGATCCCGCCGTGAACATGGCCTCGTTTTACGGCCTGGAAATCCGGGGCAAAGGCGCGCTCTTCATCCTCGATGTGAGCGGCAGCATGAGCCGCGACGACCGCATCGGCAAGCTCAAGGGGCAGATGAGCAACCTCCTCACCGCGCTGCAAAACAAGTCCGCCAATCTGCGCTACGGCATCCTCACCTTTGGCGATCGCGTGGACTCCTGCTTCCCCGCACGTGGCATGGCGCTGAACGACGAGAAGAACCACAAGCAGGCCGTGCAGTTTGTGGACCGCATCGAGGCCGCCGGCGGCACGCCCATGTGCGAAGCCTTCAATCACGCCCTCACCCGCATTCTGCCGGAGGGCAACATCGATACCCTCGTCTTCCTCAGCGACGGCCAGCCCAGCGACGGCACCCCCGCCATGGTGCTGGATCTCGCCCAGCGCATCCACACCCAGTTCAAGGTCCGCATCCACTGCATCAGCATCGGTGAAGAAACCCTGCCCGGCAGCACCGAGCCCTCCCTGCTGAAGCAGATCGCAGATGCCTGTGAAGGGACGTTTACCGTGCCGCCGTGAGGAGTGGATTGGCTTCGTCCTCGTTCTCGTCCTCGTTCTCCTACTCGTCCTCGTTCTCCTACTCGTCCTCGATCATTACGCACCCGCTGGCTGCTCCTGGATGGAAGTGCCACAAAATGCCGCAGGCCTGCCTCTGCGCGCCCCTGAGTTGCCGAGTTTCCACGCCTAAGCACGGCAACTCGGCAACTCGACTTTTCAAAATGGCAAACCTGCGAAAACAGAAGCCGAGCATGGCATTGCGTGGCATTGCGTGGCAATCCATGGTATTTCATGGCTACAAGAAGCGCACCCAGACGGCAACTGATTGCCCCCTGCTGGTTGCCATGATTTCCGAGCGCGCAGGCTGCGGACCCAGCGCGGCGGAGAGCGATCTTCCAGATCCCTCAGCGCTCCGCTTTCAGCCAAAATCCCCGCACGAATCGAAGCGCCTGCGGCTTTGCTTTTAAGAGCCATGGACAAGGCGGAGCGTGGAGGGATCAGGATGATCCCTCTCCACCAGCAGCGAGCGCGGAGACTTCCACTGTTTCCACCGTTTCAACGGGGGCTGGTGTGAGAACAATCCTGTGCCGGGCAGGCCATGGCAGACTCCGAAGCG
>JAPLUN010000254.1 GCA_026397715.1 Verrucomicrobiota bacterium | reverse complement strand
TAAAGATATGATGCAGATTTGGCTCGAAACCATCACTTCCATGCTGACACCGGCTTCGCTCATGGGGCTTCCGGCCTCGCAGGTGATGATGATTTTAATGGCGGGCACCTTCGTGAGCGAGGATCTGTCCTGCGTATCAGCCGGGCTGCTTGCCGCGACAGGTCAGTTGCATCTGGGACTAGGCATTCTGGCCTGCAGCATGGGTATCTGGATGGGTGACCTGCTGCTGTATGCACTTGGCCGAGGTCTGCGCGCTGGAGTCCTACGTGTGGCCTGGACATCACGATGGGTCAATCACGAGAAAATTGCTGCTGGCGAAAAGCTCATAGCGGAAAAAGGAACACGCTTCCTCGTGGCATCACGCTTTCTCCCAGGTTCGCGATTGCCCGGATACATTGCAGCGGGAGCGATGCGATATCCCTTTCCACGATTCATGCTCATCATGGCCTTGGCGGTGGCTGTGTGGACGCCACTGCTGTGTTTACTGTCACTCTCTCTGGGAATGAGCGTTCTGCCGTGGCTGCACGACTGGCGGCTGTGGATCGTGCTCCCTTTAATCTGGGTCACGCTTGTTCTTGCGGTGAAGTTTATCCCCATGCTTTTCACCTGGCGTGGTCGGCGCCTGCTGGTCTCACGCTGGACACGGCTCACACGATGGGAATTTTGGCCGAGCTGGGCCTTTTACACTCCTGTGGCCTTTTGGATCTTCTGGCTGAGCTTGCGCCACCGCTCGCTCAAAGCCGTGATGCTCTGCAACCCAAGCATTCGCCTCAGCGGTCTTGCCATGGAGTCCAAGAGCGACATCCTCACGGCTCTTGGCAAGGACAATCCGTATGCCTCGGCTATTGCCACCTGGACCCCGGTGGCACCAGGCCATGCAGAAACGAGGCTCAATGCCCTGCGTGAGTTCATGCAGGCGCATGGTCTGGCCTATCCCATTGTGTTGAAGCCTGATGTGGGTGAGCGCGGTCAAGGCGTCGCCATCATCCGCGATGAGAGCTCCGCGCTTCGCTATCTCACCGAATGCGGCGGCCTCGTGATCGCCCAACGCTACATTGGTGGTCTTGAATTCGGCGTCTTCTACTCCCGCCAAGTCGGGGCGGCCAACGGGGAGATCATTTCCATGGCGCAGAAGCATCCATTCAGCCTGCGTGGTGACGGTGAGCACACACTGGAGGAACTCATCCTCGCGCATCCTCGTGCGGTGGCCATGGCCGGATATTTCGAAAAAAAGTTTGCCCACGAATATACGCGCATTCCGGCCTTGGGGGAGGAGGTGAAGCTGGCGGAAATAGGCACTCATTGCCGCGGTGCCATTTTCACCGATTCGCGTCGTCATATTACCGAGGCACTGCAGCAAACCATCAACGATTTCACGGTCCCATTCAGCGGCTTTCACTTCGGCCGCTATGACCTCCGAGTACCGACCCTCGAAGATCTCAAAGCGGGCCGCAATCTGCAGGTGCTGGAGCTCAACGGCATGACCGCTGAACCCGTGCATATTTATGACCCGGCGTACCCCATTTTACAGGCTTGGAGTGATGTCTGCTCCGCCTGGAGCGCCGCCTTTGCCGCGGGTACTGCGCTACGTGATGCCGGGCATCCAGTGCCGTCCCTTCGGGAAATTTGGGCCGCTATAAGCCAGCACCGCCAGCACGACTGGTTCGAAGCCGACACTCTCCTGTCTCCGCCCCCATCTCATACCTGATGACTCCTCCATGACCGAACTTGTACAAGCCAATATCCCACTGCCCTGTTTTTAACCTCTTCGACGCAGGAAATAGTCATCCTTATGGATCACGGAGCTGTTTCCTCCGAGGGGGTGTGGCAAAAGTCATCACCAGGCCGGGAGCTGCAGTTTCTCATTAGCCACACCATCCATCATTATGCGCTGATAGCCGGCCTGTGCCGCCTGCATGGCGTGGCGATCAGCAAAGAATTTGGCGTTGCGCCTTCGACGCTTCGACACCGCGCGACGAAAGCACAGTGAATACCAGGGCTCCTTTGAGTGACCTTGGTTGTTGATAGTCAAATCAGCTGACCATGGAAGGGCACATGGATTCTCCAGGCCTGCTTCAAGCTGTCATGCGCGCCATCACGGCGTCATCGACCGGTTTGCAAGAGCGATAGCCTTCGCCGTGCTCGGGGAGTTCGGCGAGGAAGGCAGCGCGGGCTTCGGCGGTTTTGAAATCGAGGCCGATGAGGGCGCGGCCGATGCGTTCGCCGGACTGGCGGTAGTTGAAGTAGCAGAGGCTGGCGCGATCACGGATGAGGCGGGAGAGGAAATCGTGGAGAGCACCGGAGCGCTCGTAGAAGTCGAGACGAAGGAAGACAGGATGCGCGAGGAGATCGCCACGCAAAGGAATGGCGCGGAAGGCGACATCCACGGCTCCGGTGAGGTCTTCCCAGGGATAGCCGCCGGCCTCAAGTCGTGCAGGGAGCTCGGCAAGCTTTTCGGCGTTTTCCGATGTGACGGCGAAGACGGGCCATGCTTCATCGGTGCGATGCAGCCCGTATTGGAAATCGGCGATGTTGAGGCCTTCAAAGCAGGAATCTAGCAGTGCGAGCATGGCGCCGGGGCGCTCGGGGATGCGCACACGCAGGGCGCGTGAGGCGGTGTTGCTGGAGCCTTCTGACTGGGCGATGAGGCCGAGCTGGAGGAAGTCGATGTTGGCACCGGTGATGACGATGAGTACCTTTTTGCCAGCAAGTGCAGCGCGGTCTTTCAGCACGGCGGCGAGGCCCATGGCACCGGATGGTTCTGAGACGCAGCGAAGGATTTCCCAGAGCACGCGGATGGCGGCACTGACTTCGGCATTGGTGATGGTGGCTACTCGATCCAGAGACTGCTGGCAGATACCGAAGGGGAGTGTACCGGCTTTGCGCACGGCGGTGCCATCGCAGAAGATGTCGAGGTCGTGCAGTTCGACTGGATTGCCTGCTGCAAGCGCGGCCTTCATGGAGGCCTGGCCAACACCTTCGACACCGACGGCCTCCATGCTTGGCCAGTAGGTTTTGAGCCAGCAGGACACTGCCGAGGCCATGCCACCGCCGCCGATTTGGAGGTAGGCGGCATCGAAGGGGCCGTGGCCGGAGAGAACCACTTCATATGCGAGGGTCCCCTGCCCGGCCATGACTTTGATGTCATCGTAGGCGTGTACGTAGGTGGCACCGCTGCTGCGTTCGTCTTCACGCGCGGAGGTCACGGCTTCGTCATAGCTGTCGCCTGCGAGCATGATGCGGACGAATTCGCCGCCATGGTGCAGCACGGCGTTTTGTTTCACCTTGGGCGTGGAGCGCGGCATGTAGATGCGGGCGTGGATGCCAAGGGTTTTGGCGGCAAGAGCCACGCCCTGCGCGTGATTGCCGGCGGAAGCGGTGACGACGCCTTTGACGCGCTGCTCGGGAGTGAGCTCGGTCATGGCGTTGCAGGCACCGCGCCACTTGTAGCATTTCACGGGGGAGAGGTCTTCGCGCTTCACCCAGATCTCAGGGCCGGGCTCAGAGCCGGGGAGGATGAGACGCTCCATGGGCGTGGGCTGGCCGAAGCGGTAGACACGCTCACGGGCAAACAAGATTTCCTGCCGCAAGCGGCGATCCAGAGGCAAATTTTCGCGTTCCATTTTTGGCGGCATACATTCCCGCCTCGCATGTATCAGCAAGGGGTTTCGGCGTCAGTTGATGCATAGGAGTGGACGGCTCATGAGAACTAACCAACAGCGAGATCGACAAAGACCACCGAGACCGGCTCTCCTGTGCGCAGAGTGACCTCCAGGCTGTTTTTGCCTGCTCGCAGCAGTTTGAAGGGGATGATCCATGCACGCAGTTCGTCGGGTTTGCCGAGCAGTGAGGGATAAGAAACGGGGAAAGGCTCGGAGACTTCGGTGGTCGAGGTAAGGGGCTCGCCGTTTAATGTGGCGGACCATTCGCTGCTGCCGAGGGGCTTGTCTGATTGAATGCGGATGCGTGCGTCTTGTTTCCAGCCGCCTGCGGGTGGGGCGAGATCGAAGTTGAACTTGGCGGGTTTTGCAGGCTCGATTTTGCGTGGAACGGGGAGCGGCTTCATGCCGGGTGCGCGCCAGCCTTGGGCGATGAACCAGTGCTGCGGCTCTTGGGCGAGGGCTTGTGGATCGCGCAAGGCTTTGAGGGCTTCGAACGGTGGCTCGCCAAACACGCCGCGGCCTTCGCCCTGGCCGTGCTGGCGATAGTAGGCAAAATTGAAGAGGCTGATGCCGTCCGCGCCGCGTGCGTAGGCAAGATGGGCGGAGGTGTGAAGGTGTTCGCGGGTGGCGCGGCGGTAGGGAAAGACATCGTAGCCTTTGGCGACTTTGTCTCCTTTCCAGAGGGTGTGGCAAAGTTCGAAGTAGAGAGTTGCACCCTGGGTCAGTGTGCGGATCGCGGCCAGATCGTGCTGCTGGGTGGTGAAGTAGTGTTCGGAAGCATTCACCATGTCGAGACCGGCGGCGACAAGGGATTTCAGATCGAGGCCGAGTACATCGAGTGCGGGCAGGTGGCAGGGCACGCGTGCGCAGAGCCAGCGACGTTTGCCATTGCGGGTGGTTTGATCGAGCAACTGGCGTACCTCGCGTACGAAGTTGGTCATGACAGCGTAGCACTGGCTCAGAGGTATTTCCTCCAGACGGAAGTAGCCGTAGAAGCGGAGGAAATCGAGCTCCAGGCCATCGAGATCGTAATTTTCACAGAGCTCGCGAATGAGCGCGAACTTCTGCGCGCGCACCTCGGGCACGGCCCAGTTTTGGATGAGGTCGGCTCCGCGCAGTGAACCGGGCTTGAGGCGATATTCGGGATGATCGACGTAGTGCTTTGTGACGCTCATGCCGATGCTGCTGCCGGGTTTGTCGCCGGGTTTGGGATCACTGAACTCCTTGTGATGGGCGTCGTTCATGCGGAGGGAGATGAAGGCCGCCTGCTGGCGCTGGTGGCAGCGGTCGATGAAGATCTGAACGACATCTCCGCCATCCAGCACAAACTGGCCGAAGGGATCTGGCTTCTGACCGTAGCGCTGTTTGATCCAGGCGTAGTGCTCCGCGAGTGGCAGCACCTTGCTGGGCCACATGGGCACCATACCGAGGCCGGGCTGAAGGAGGTGTGCGTCCACGAGTCCTGTCACTTCATCCACCGTGGCTTCGAGCATCTCCTTGCGGAAGGGCTCGCGCTCCTTGTGAAAGGGGCTGATGCATGAAGTGATGTTGGTGGTGTCGTTGCTGTAGAGTACCTTTGGCGGTGTACGTGATGGGGCCGCTGCGTGCGCGAGCCATGGCAAGGCTGCGGCTGCCTGAATGAACTGGCGTCGTGTTGCTCCTTTTGGATGAGCAATGATTTGCTCCGCAGATTGGATTATGTTCATGCTGGGGCCAGATGTTGACAATCAGTGGGGCTGGAATTCATAACACCCTAGTGATGTTGCTGGCAAAAACCAGCCAACCATCAGGTACAGCCCCTTCATCTCCATTGGCATCGCCAGCAAAAAAAACCGCCTGCTTACTTGGTCGGGAACGGATTGCGTTCGTCAAAGCCGCTCTGGTGCCAGTAGGGGTAGATCTTTGGCTTTTCGCTGGCGGCATCGAGCTTTGCCACCTGCTCGGTGGTGAGGTTCCAGCCGACGGCGCCGAGGTTCTGGCGAAGCTGTTCCTCGTTGCGGGCACCGATGATGAGGGTGGAAACGGTGGGACGCTGAAGGAGCCAGTTCAGGGCGACCTGTGGGACGGTCTTGCCGGTTTCGGCGGCGACTTCGTCGAGGGCATCGACGACTTTGTAGAGGTATTCGTCGTCCACCTGCGGGCCCATGGAAGAGCTGAGCTTGTGATTGAGACGGCTGGTTTCGGGGCGTGGCTGATTACGACGGAGTTTGCCAGTAAGGCGGCCCCAACCGAGGGGACTCCAGACGACTGCGCCGACTTTTTGATCGACGCCGAGGGGCATGAGCTCCCATTCGTATTCGCGGCCAATGAGCGAGTAGTAGGTCTGATTGGCGACGTATTTGGTGAGGCCAAACTTGTCGGCATGCGCGAGAGATTTCATGAGGTGCCAGCCGGAGAAATTCGACACGCCGATGTAGCGGATTTTTCCTGCGCGCACGAGATCGTCCAAGGTGCTGACGACTTCTTCCACCGGGGTCATGGCATCGAAGCCGTGGAGCTGGTAGAGATCAATGTAGTCGGTGCCGAGGCGCTTGAGGCTGCTTTCCACAGAGCGAATGAGGTGCCAGCGGGAGGAGCCGACGTTGTTTGGGCCGTCACCAAAGCGGAAGGTGCCTTTGGTGGAGATGAGGACTTGATCGCGACGGCCTTTGATGGCCTGACCGAGAATTTCCTCTGCGAGACCGTTCGAGTAGATATCGGCCGAGTCAAACATGTTGAGCCCGTTTTCGAGGCAGATGTCGATGAGGCGTGAGGCTTCGGCGACATCGGATGCGCCCCATTCTTTGAAGAATTCTGTGCCGCCGCCGAAGGTGCCGGTGCCGAGGGTGAGTGCGGGGACTTTGAAGCCGGAGCCGCCGAGTTGTCTGTATTCCATAGGGGGTTTGAGTGGGTGGAGTGTGAGTGAAGTTACGAATTGAAATGCTGCAGGCTTTTAAAAACATCTGCGGCGATTTCGAAGGAGTGCAGCCGTGCCTGCTGATCGTGAATGTGCGCGGTGGCGATGATTTCATCTGCACCGGTGTCATTGAGCAGGACTTCGATTTGCTGGCGGAAGGTGTCCGGTCCTCCGACGGCGGAACAGCGAGTCATGCGGGACACTTGCGAGGCTTCCACCGCATTCCAGAGAGCATTGATGTCTTCGACCGGTGGCTGGAGTTGTGTGGGCCTGCCGCGGATGAGATTGAGGAAGACTTGCTGGAGCGAGGTGAAGAGACGCCGGGCCTCCGCATCTGTGTCTGCGGCAATGACGTTCACGCCGATCATCACGTGCGGTTTGTCCAAAGCTGCGGAGGGCTGAAACTGGCTGCGGTAGATGTCCAATGCCTGATGCAGCAACTCGGGTGCGAAGTGGGAGGCGAAGGCAAATGGAAGGCCCATCTCTGCGGCAAGGGTGGCGCTGAAGGTGCTGCTGCCGAGAAGGTAGAGCGGGACATGGAGCCCCTGCCCCGGCACGGCAAACACGCGCTGACCGGGCAAGGGTGCGCCAAGGAAACCCTGCAACTCGCGCACATCTGCGGGGAAGGTATCGCCACTGCTGCCGAGACCGCGACGCAGTGCGCGGGCGGTGAGCTGATCTCCGCCGGGGGCGCGGCCGAGGCCGAGATCTATGCGACCGGGATAGAGTGACTCCAAGGTGCCAAACTGCTCGGCGATGACGAGTGGTGCGTGATTGGGCAGCATGATGCCGCCGGATCCGACGCGGATGGAGGATGTGCCACCGGCGATGTGACCGATGACGACGGAGGTGGCGGCGCTGGCAACGCCAGGGATGTTGTGATGCTCCGCCACCCAGTAGCGGTGGTAGCCCCACTTCTCCGCATGCTGCGCCAGATTGAGCGAGTGGCGGAAGGACTGCGCAGCGGTCTCCCCTTTCAAGATCGGGGAGAGATCCAGCACAGAGTAGAGGAGGCCGGGGGGAGGTGTCATAACGCAGGGTAATCGGTGTAGCCCTTCGCGCCGTCTGCATAGAAAGTGGAAGGATCAGGGGAGTTCAAAGCAGCCCCTGAGGCAAAGCGCTTTGGCAAATCGGGATTGGCGAGGAAGGGCACGCCATAGGCGACGGCGTCAGCATCACCGGCGGAGAGAATCGCGTTGCCGGACTCAAGGGTGAATTTTTCATTGGCCACATACACGCCGCCAAAGGCTTTTTTCAATTCAGGGCCGATGCTGCTGGGGGACTGGTGTTCGCGGGCGCAGATGAAGGCGATCTTGCGGCTGCCGAGCTCACGCGCAATGTGGCTGAAGGTTTCCAGCGGATTGGCATCGCCCATGTCATGCGCGTCACCGCGCGGAGCGAGGTGCATGCCCACGCGATCAGCACCCCAGACGGAGATGACGGCATCGGTGACCTCCAGCATCAAGCGGGCGCGGTTTTCCAAGGAGCCGCCGTAGTTGTCGGTGCGGTGATTGGTTTTGGTCTGCAGGAATTGATCGAGCAGGTAGCCATTGGCACCGTGGATTTCCACGCCGTCGAATCCGGCGAGTTTGGCGTTTTCAGCGCCTTTGCGATAGGCTTCGATGATGCCGGGGATTTCGGACAGTTCCAAGGCGCGGGGTGTTACGAAGGATTTCTCAGGGCGCACGAGGCTTACGTGGCCTGCTGCTGCGATGGCGCTTGGTGCGACGGGCAGAGCGCCATCCAGAAACATGGGATCAGAAATGCGGCCCACATGCCAGAGCTGGAGGAAGATGCGGCCACCGGCCTCGTGAACGGCCTGAGTGACGAGCTTCCAGCCGGTGACCTGCTCGTCCGACCAGATGCCGGGAGTGTTGGCATAGCCGACGCCCATGGGGGTGACAGAGGTGGCCTCGGTGAGGATGAGTCCGGCGCTGGAACGCTGGCGATAATACTCGGCCATGAGTGCATTTGGAATGCGCTGCTGGCCTGCACGGGCGCGGGTGAGCGGGGCGAGAAAGATGCGGTTCGGGAGAGTCAGGGGGCCGAGCTGAAGGGGATCGAAGAGAGTAGGCATGGGGGATTAGTTCTTTAGTTCACAATTACCGAACAATAGAATGATTGAACTGCAAGTGAAATTAATGTATCATCCGCGCATCAGACCTCTCCAACATCCTCCAGCCGATAGTTTCACCGTCGCGGGCATCATGCATGCCCTGTCAGATCCGGTGCGGATTAGCATTGTGGCCGAACTGCGCAAGGCCGAGGAAGGCCTGAACTGCGTGGAGACGACCAGCCGCCTGAAATGCACGATGCCTAAGTCCACCTGCTCCCAGCATTACCGCATTTTGCGTGAGTCAGGCATCATCCACAGCGAGCGACGCGGTGTGGAGCTGACGAGCAAGGTGCGGCGCAAGGAGCTGGACAGCCGCTTTCCTGGCCTGCTGGATGCCATTCTGAAAGCGTGGCGGCGTGAGCATGGGGAGTGAGATTTACTCCAGTGATTCTGGCGGGCCCAGCTTCTCCTGCCGCAGAGCACCATCCTGTGAGGCCTGCCAGCAGGCATTCGTTTCCACATCCAGGCAGGTGAGCCAACCGCCACCATAGGCATAGGTGTCGAGGCAGACGGCGTGACCGTAATTCAGCGGCCTGCCGCTTTTCTGCGCCGTATGCCCGCAGAGCATCCGGCGCCCTGAAATGTGCGGACGTGGCGCGCCGAAGTGCGCCCAGAACAAGGTTTTCTCCGGCTGCTCTTCGAGAGGAAGATCTGGCACAACGTTTGCGTGCACAAAAAAATCCTTTTCCTCCTCATGATAGGAGACTGTTGATTCAATGAAGTCCCAGTGCGCAGCGGGGATGTCGTCTAACGTGGTGGTGCCGTAGGATTCCAGAGTCTCCGTGCCTCCATAGGTGAGCCACTTTGAGAAGAACGACCGTTCGTCCCGGGCCCGCAGCATCATCACTTCATGGTTTCCGCGCAGCGACACGAGCCGGCAGCGGCTGCGCAATTCAAGCAGGTGCTCAATGACCGCCCGAGTGCCTGGGCCACGGTTTACGTAATCTCCCAATGTCACCACTGTGTCCTCTGGTGCAAATGTCAGCTCCTGATCCAGACGCCGAAGGGCATCCGCACAGCCGTGAATATCTCCTATAGCAAACAGTCGCATCGTGGATGGGTCAAGAATCAGGCATGGATCGGCATTTGTGCCAGCACGGAACGCTGAAAGGGAGATCAGTCTGCTTTCAGCAGGCCGAGTTTTTTGAAAAACGCATCCATCTTTTGAGAGTCTCCGCCTGGGAGTGGGGATCGCGCCGGCGGGGGCGGCCAGTTCGATGGTGTTGCCGGCTTTGCGCATCGCGTCCGTGAAAAGCTGCGCACAGCTTCAGAATGCGGCGTCAGGGCTGGCTGGCGATGGGTTCAATGCCGAACTCCCGTGCGACAGGCAAAGCTGTGGCCAGATCATTCACGAGAGGAAAATTCACACCGCTGCTCCATTGGCGACGCAGGCCTTCGGGCGTTTCATCGTGGTAGTAATTCACAAGCACATGGGCGGCTTTGAGCAACTTGACGGCTTCGGTGGGAACCTCGCCTTTGCCGAGGAGCTGGATAAACTGCGCCTTCATCGCGATGGTCTCCTGAGCATAGGCCATCGAATCGCCCTGACGTTCCATGTTGCAGATGAGAATATCCGGCACAGCGGCACGGGCTGCCTTCGCGGCATCGGCGGTGGCGGCGAGGAATGCCTGGTGCTTGCGGCCCGTTTTGGCAATCACCCTGGCCGTGGCTTCGCCGAGGGCGGCACCGCCTTTGAGGTGGCAGTTGAGCCAGACGTTTTTTGGAAAGACCGCGAGCGCTTCTTCGAAGGTGGGGATGCGTGTGCCGGCGAAACGAGCGTCCAGCTTTGCGCCCGCATCGAGGGCTTTGATCTCCGCCAAAGTCAGATCAGCCACCTTGCCTTTGCCATCGGTGGTGCGGTTCACCGTGGCGTCATGCATCAAGACTAGAGCACCGTCTTTGGTGAATTGGATGTCGAACTCGATCATGTGCGCGCCGAGACGGATCGCCTCCTGGAATGCTGGAATCGTGTTTTCAGGATGCGTGCTCATGGCACCGCGATGCGCACAAAGACCACGGACGGGCATGGTGAGGTCTGCGGCGTGGCTTTGAGCCAGAGCGGTCAATGTCAGGAGGGTGAGGAGATGTCGGTGCTTCATGCGTTTTTCTGTATTCAGGTCACTTCAGCTCGAAAAAGGGCTGCTTCAACGCAGTTGCGGGATTGTGAAGCATGGGGCCGAGGAGGACGGGGATGTCGGTCTCGAAGATGTCCGCCCCCAGACTGAGGAAGCTGCGATAACCTTCCTCGATTTCTTGGATATCGGCGACTTCGCCCTTAATCACCTTGAGATCGAGATGCCGGGAAGTGCCGGCCATGCAGCAGGTGCCTTTGCGGTGGATGAAATCATACAACGCCACGTCTTGAGGTGGGGTGTGGCCAACGAAGGCGATGACATTGCGCCAGGGGATGCCGAGGCGGTCAAACTCCCCGGCCTTTACCACGGTGGGGATCATGACCTCCATCATGATGTCCGGATTGAGTTGATGTACGGCGGCTGCATCTTTGAAGCTGGAGACGATCAACATCACATAGGCCTCGGCCTTGTGCCGGGTGACAAACTGGGCGCGCTCGATGGGAGTGACGTCTTTTTGATCAAGCACGAGCACGGTTTTGCCACGAGCCCATTCGATGGCTTCATCCAACGTTGGGATCTGGAAGGGGGTGGCATGGCCTTCGGTGTCTTTGAGGCGCAACTGCTTGAGCTCCGCCAAGGTGAAGTCCGTCACGCGCCCTGTTCCCGTGGTGGTGCGCTCCAAGGTGGTGTCATGAAGCAAGACAATGGCTCCGTCCTTGGTGCGACGAGGATCAATCTCCAGCATGGCAAAGGTGCGCTGAAGGGTGTGCTCAAAGGTGGGAATGCAGTTTTCAGGGAAGCCCTTGGCCGGTCCGCCACGATGGGCGCTGACGAAGGGCAGATGCTGCCCTTTGAATGCGAGAACGGCCTGCAGGTCCTGCGCGGTCTGCGGATGAATGCGGTGCAGTGGAGCGGAGGGAACTGCCGGCCCGGCACGAGGAGGCGGCGTGGTCTCAAACAACGGCTCTGCAGCAGCGGCACTCACAAGGCATAGGCCGAAGGCGAGGATGACAAGAGTTGTTTGCATCATGGGCTCATGAACGACTTACGTTGCCTGGTTCTGGCGGAATCCACCCGATGAACCTTACTGAGGAGCCGTGAGCCACTCGAGATTGAAACGGGCGAGCGTCAGGCGGCCCCCAGCAAAGTGGGCGAGTGCGGAACCATCGCCGCTGCGGCCGTAGAAGCAGAGGATGGTGCCGCTTTTGGTGACGGCGATGTCTGAGTACATGCTGGGGCCGGGCTCGATGGTTTTGCTCACCGGCCAGGTTTTTCCTTCATCACGGCTGATCTTTACACTGACGTTTTTGCGGTCGCGATTTTTGCCGGGCTCGGCTTTGCCTTTCTCTTTCTCCAGATTGTGAGGATTGGAGAAGAGGATGAGGCTTTGACCAGCGTGATCATAGCGCACGATCCCGCCCATGCAGATGGGTTCGAGGAGGGCCTCGTCAAACTTAGGAGTGCTCCAGCCTGTAGCGCCATCTTTGCTGATGGTGATGAGACGGCGGTGGGCCTTGGATTCGCTGCGCACATTGAGCATGACGCTGCCGTCGTTGAGTTCGATGGCGACGGTTTCGTTAGGGTTGATCCATTCATCGGTGCATGGCACTGCGATGTCGCCAGCCTGCCAGGTTTTGCCCTGATCATCGCTGTAAATGGTGCCGGTGACACTGGGGCGATGGGCATTGCCGCCTGTGCCGGTGGAGAGCCAGACGGGGACGACGAGGCGGCCGTTCTTGAGCTGAATGCTGTGGTCCGGGCCGGTAGCCAGCACCTTCCAGTCGTAGTTTTTTTTGAAGGCATCAAAGGCGGAGGTGATCTCGGTGGGCTTGCTCCAGGTGAGGCCGTCATCTTCGCTGCGCTGATAGAAGCAGCGCTCGTACTCCAGGCAGAAGAGCATGTGCACGGTGCCGTCTTTGTCGGCGATGAGTACGGGGTTGTTGTAGGTGACGTCGTTGGGATCGACGTTTTTCATTTTGAGAGCGAAGGGGTTTTTTGTCTTGGGTCCCTCAACGTTGGCGATGCTCCGCGGTGGGCTCCATGTCTTGCCTTCATCGGCGCTGCGGCGGAGCAGGATGCGGATGTCGTCCCAGTCGCTGACACCGGCGGCACGTTTGCGGGCTTCACACCAGGCGAGCACGGTGCCTTTGGCGGTCACCACGATGCCGGGGATGTGGTAGAGCTGGTAGGCGGGATTGTCTCCGACAATGAAGAGGTCTTGTTTTTCGATGAAGGGAGAGGCTGCAAACAGCGACGAACCGACGAGCAGGAGTGAGAGGATGGATGATTTCATAAAGTTGAGTCTGGGTAAAATGTGAAACAAAGCCCTGGATTCACCATTCTCCATGGCGCTCGAACTTTGCTTTGGCGTTTTTGCCGAACTGCTCACCTGCGGCGGCGAGATTGGCCAGCACTTCATCGCTGCTGAGACCGGCGCTGCCACGGGCGGCGGGGATGACGGTCAGGCATTCGTTGGAATCCATGAAGCGGGAGGCTTCGAGGATTTGTGGCTGGGCTTCAGTCTCGATGACGAGGAAGCCATGCTTGTCGGCGTGAATGAGATCGCCGGGGGTGACTTTGCGGCCAAAGAGTTCGACTTCACAGTTCCAGCGCACGGGATGGACATGTGCATGACCGACGCAGAAACGACGAGCCAGGGCTTTGAATCCGGCGTTGGTCATTTCATCGACATCGCGGATCGCGCCATCGACGATGGTTCCCACGCAGCCAAGGACGCGGTGCATGTTGCTGTTCACCTCGCCCCAGAAGGAGCCGATGGTACGGGGTTTGTCGAGATCCTGCACGCAGACGATCTTGGGACCGGCGATGCTGGCTACGTAGCGGCGGTATTCGTTCCATGCATGCGCATTGGCTTCGCGATGCGCCTTGTTGCTTGGCTCGACTACAACGGTGACGGCGTATCCGACCATGGGTCCCATCTGCGGCATGAAGTCGCGAGTTTCTTCGAGGTTGAAGCCATCGGCGGCGGGGTCGCGTTTGGTGATCTGCTCCCAGCCATTGTAGATGGTGGGTGTGTTCCAGCGTTTGAGTTGAAGGAGGTCGGAATGAGGAAGCATGAGATGCGAAGGATGGGTCATCATGAACGACGCGACACTCGAAATCTCTGTGGTCATTTCAGCTTACCACGGCATGGTGAAGGTCTTTTGCTTATGCACTCCGTTCCACCCAGACCTTCGCTCATCACTCACAGCGCCGACTTTTTGCGCGAGGCCCTGCTGCGTGGAGAATGGCAGGAGGTGCTGCCTTCGGAGCGAACGCTTTGCACGCGACTGCGCATCAGCAGGCCCACACTGCGAGCGGTGCTCACGCAATTGGAACGCGAAGGTGTCATTGGTGCGGTGTTTAACAAGCGAAGGCAGATTATCGCGGCACCTACGACGCGTGGAAAGAGTGCTTCATCACGCATGATCGCGCTGCTGACGCCTGTGCCTCAGCAGGCGATGCCACCGTTTGTGCTGTTCTGGGTGGATGCGCTGCGTGAGCTGCTGGCGGAGGCGGGATATCAACTTGAGGTGCACGTGAGTCCGCATTGTTTCACCGCCAAAACAGCGGGAGGGCTGAAGAAACTCACGCAGCGCGTGACTGCCGCGGCGTGGGTGATGTTTCGCTCCACGCCGGTGATGCAGCGCTGGTTTGTGGAGCAGAAACTGCCCGCTGTCATCGCGGGATCGTGTGCTGATGACATGGGCCTTCCCTCGGTGGATCTGGACTATCGTGCGACCTGCCGGCATGCAGCGACCATGCTGATGCAGAAAGGGCACCGCCGCATCGCCCTGCTGCTGCCGGACTCAGCGCATGGCGGAGATGTGGACAGCGCCCAGGGTTTCCACGAGGCCTTTGCCACAAGTGAGGCCATGGGCTTCGTGGTCCAGCACCATGAAACTGTGGAACAGGTGATCGAGAGTCTGAATGAGGCGCTGAAACGGAAACAGGCACCGACGGCGTTTCTCGTGGCGCGTACGATTCACACGCTAACGGTGGTGACGCATCTGCTGCGGCTGGGCCACAAACTCCCGCGTGATTTCGCCATCGTGTCACGGGATGATGATGCGTTTCTTGATCATGTGGTGCCGAAGGTGACGCGTTATTCGGCAGATGCGGCGAAGTTTGCGAAGAGGCTCGCGCGACTGGTGCTGGAGCTGGCGCAGACCGGGCGTACGAGCACCAAGCCGGTGAGATTGATGCCGGATCTGCGACGCGGGGAGACTGTGTGAACGAAACCGCTACGCGCCAAACGCTTCGATGAAGCAGACTTCGAGGGCGAGGCCTTCGTTGACATTGGTGTGCAGATGGCTTTCGAGCTGGCGCAGGACACGAATGCGTTTGGCGACATCACCCGGTTCCCATTTGGCGGCGAGGGCGGCGGTGGCGTCTTGAAACTTGGGCAGGTCGAGATGCTCGGCTCCGGCCTGCTGGCGGGCGACATCGCCCATCCAGGAGAGGAGGAGTTCCATGAGGGAGGTGCGCTGCTGGAGGTAGTCAGCCTCGATCTGAGCTTCGACTTGTTCTTCACGCTGCTTGAGCCAGGCGCCGTCGGTGGTCTTGGCGTAGTGGTCTTGCTCGCGTTCGAAGTCGGCTTCCTGCTCCTTTTTGATGGCGTCGTGCAGGGCTTCGAGGATTTCTTCGAAGTCTTTTTTCAAGGAGAGCGCGGTCGAGATGCTGCCGCTTTCCTTTTTGGACATCTGCTTGAGCACGTAGAGCAGCTTGCCCTCGTGTTCGGTGAAAATGCGTGTGCCGTCGGGAGGCATCAATGCCACTTCGAGGACACGAGACTGAATGGTGGGCAGCAGTTGCTGGGGCTGAGTGCTGAGGAGCAGCAGCAGCGTGTTCGGCGGCGGTTCTTCGAGGGTTTTGAGGAAGGCGTTCTGTGCCTGGGGGTTCATGCGCTCGGCATCGACGATGACCGCGAGCTTCCAACCGTTTGGTGCGGCGGTGCGGTGGATCATCTTTTCCAGGAAGCGGATGGTGCCGGGATCGTCGCCGTCATCACCAATGGTGATGCGGCGTGATTTGCTCTGTGGGCGAAGGACGATGGCCCCCTGCCCTTCCCAGGCTTCGAGCGTGCCCATTTTCGTGCCGACCATGAGGTCGAGCACTTTGGCAGCGAAGACTTCATGCTGCGCCTCCTTGGGACCAGTGATCAGGTAGGCGTGGCCGAGGCGACCGTTGTCACGGGCGCGGGCGAGGAGTTCAAGGGCGTGGTCGGCTTTGAAAGGCATGAAGAGGAATGACGAAATCCGAAGGACGAATCACTCAGGCCTAGGCAGGCCGGACTGGATTCGCCACAGCCGGAAGCGTTTGACCTACTCGACATCCGGCCCGGTGCAACTGGCAGCTCAGGCACTGAGGCGGGGAGGAATGCCCCGGAGACGCACCGTGCATGCGCATGCCCGCTCATTCGTAGTGCAGTCGTTCGGTCAGGCTGGCCTCCGAGGAACCAAACAACGCCTCGAACTTGTTCTTGAACCTCAAGAACGTCTTCGTCACCGGCTTGTCCGGGGCCGCCCGCTCCAAGATCTCGAGCGTGCCTGAGGGCAGCAACCGCCATGTAAAAGTTGCCACCTTCACGCCTCCCCTCTCACGTTCACCGGTGCCATCCTTCTCGAACTTCCACTTCGTCATGGCGTTCGTCAGCCATGTCTTGCCGACAAACCAGCGCAGTTCAGGCAACTCGGCACCCGCCGCCGGAATGCCACCGTTGGCCGCCGCTACCGAGGTCGCCCCAGTCGGCGCGCGTTTTCCCGTCTTTGCAAAGGCGATCTGCTGATTCATCGCCGTGATCTCCGCCTGTACCACATTCGCCCCTGCCAGATTCCCGGCACGCGCATAGCTGTCTCGCAGCTTTTGCAGTTCCGAGAGATATTTGTCCCGCAGGGGTGCCGTTTCCCGCTCCACAGCCCCCTGATAGGACATCTGAAGCTTGTCAAACTCAGCAACGCCCCCGTCGGCCGCCGCAACTGAATGCACGAGCCCGCAGGTCAATAACATCAAAAAAATGAACGTCTTCATAGTCCGCACTTCACTGGAAGTTAACCTTAAACGCAATCCTAAACTGTCTTGTTTCTGCGTCCTATGAATATCCTCACGCCAACCGCGGCATCAATGACTTGGATGCGCTGCGGCTCTGCCTGTGCTACTTCGAGATAGCCCTGGCGGACTTTTTCGAAGAATGACTGCGGCTGGCTTTCCATGCGGTCGAGTTCACGACCGCTCTGATGGATGCGCTGCCAGGCGGTGGCGCTATCCATGTCGAGAACGAGGGTGAGGTTTGGCAGAGTGCCGCCGATGGCGAAGTGGTTGATGGCGCGCACGCTCTCAAGAGGCAGCCCGCGGGCGATGCCTTGATAGACGGTGGTGGAATCGAGGAAGCGATCGAGGATGACGAAGGTGCCGGATTCGAGCAGCGGGCGGATTTTTTCGCGGACGAGCTGAGCGCGACTGGCGGCGAAAAGCAGGAGCTCGGTCTCCGGTGTCATGGCGGCTCCCTCTTTGGCATGCTGAAGGAGGTGGCGGATGCTTTCGCCAAGCTCGGTGCCGCCGGGTTCACGCAGCACCACGACGTTGCGCCCTGCGGCTTCGAGCCGGGTGCGAAGCAGAGCGATCTGCGTGGACTTGCCGCAGCCTTCAGAGCCTTCGAAAGAGAGAAGGAAGCCAGCGCTCATGACATCACTCGTCACCTTTGACGCCGACGGTTTTGACGGGAAGCAGCGCGGCATAGGCCTGCCAGGTGCGCTCATACCATCCGCTGCGGCGAAGTTCGGCGATGAAGATGGAATCTGCATGCTGGGTGGTGGCGACGCGCTCTGGGGTGATTTCACCGGGGATACGCACGGCGAGACCGGGGCCCGGGAACTGATGACGCCACAGGGCCTGATGCGGAATGCCAAGGCTGGCACCGAGGGCACGAACTTCGTCTTTGAAAAGTTCGGCGAGGGGTTCGAGCACCTTGCCCTGCGCCTTGAGTTCCATGATCTTATCGACGCGGTTGTGATGCGTCTTGATCTTGCTGGCGATGCTGCCGCTGGTGGCGCTTTCGATGACGTCGGGATAGAGCGTGCCTTGAGCGAGGAGTTCGACGTTGTCGGCGACCTTCCAGAATTCTTCGACGAAGAGCGTACCGATGATGCGGCGCTTCTGCTCGGGATCGGTGACTCCTTTGAGCGCACCGAGGAAGATGGCGCTGGCATCGATCTGCTCGATGGGGACGCCGACTTCTGCGAAGAGCTGCTTCACTTCCGCGCCTTCATTGAGGCGCATCATGCCGGTGTCGATGAAGATGCAGCGGACTTTGACGCCGGCCTTGGCGAGCAAGACGGCGAGCACGGTGCTGTCAACGCCACCAGAAACGCCGCAGATGACCTCGCGGTTGCCGACTTCGGCTTTGATGCGCTCCAGCATCTGGGCTTTGAATTCCTGGATATCGAACTTGGCGAGAACCGCGCCGCTGCGTGTGAGGAAGTTTTTGAGGATGGCCGTGCCTTCGTGCGAATGCGTGACCTCAGGATGAAACTGGATGCCCCAGCAGCGGTCCGACCACTTGAGAGCCACGGGGACGGCGTCTTCATTGGTGGCGATGATCTGGGCCGTGCTGGCGAGGTTGGCACAGGTGTCGCTGTGGCTCATCCAGACCTGAGACTCGTGGGAGATGCCGTTGAAGAGGTCTGTGTGATCGGTGACGACGAGCTTGGCGGGGCCGTATTCACGGGTGACGCCGGGTTTGACAGTGCCGCCATGCTTGATGTTGAGGAGCTGCATGCCGTAGCACACGCCCAGCACGGGAACGCCGAAGGACATGAGCTTGGCGTAATCCACATCCGGCGCATCAGCGTCAGAAGTGCTGCGCGGACCGCCGGAAAGGATGATGGCGCCGGGACTCTTGAGGTTGGCGAGTTCAGCCGGTGGGTAAAGGTGCGAGACAAAGCCCAGCTCCCGAACGCGGCGAACGATGAGCTGAGAATACTGGGAGCCGTAATCGAGAACGGCGACTTCTTGGGCGGTCATGAGAGAGGGGACGAAAATGCAGAATTACGAATGACGAATGCCTGAGGCATCAATGCGGCTCGTAGTTCACCGGCTCTTCGGTGATGACGACGTCATGCGGGTGGCTTTCTTTGAGACCACCGGCAGTGATGCGAACGAAGCGGGCTTTGGCGCGCAGTTCGTCGAGGGTGTTGGCACCGACGTAGCCCATGCCTGAGCGGAGACCGCCGATGAGCTGGAAGACGACGTCTGCGAGGGGGCCTTTGAAAGGCACGCGGGCTTCCACACCTTCGGGGACGAGCTTGCCGGAGGAGTTCTGGCCGTAGCGGTCCCCTGCCCCTTTGCGCATGGCTTTGAGGCTGCCCATGCCACGGTATTCCTTGAAGGTGCGGCCCTGCCATTTGACCATGTTGCCGGGGCTTTCAGCTGTACCAGCAAGCAAGGAGCCGAGCATGACAAAGTCGGCACCTGCGGCGAGGGCTTTGACGATGTCTCCGGAGTAACGTATGCCGCCATCGGCAATGACGGTGACGCCTGCTGCACGGCAGACTTCAGCAACTTCCTGGACGGCAGTGAACTGCGGCATGCCCACACCCGAGATGATGCGAGTGGTGCAGATGGAGCCGGGACCGACGCCGACTTTGACAGCGGAAGCACCGGCTTTGACGAGATCACGCGCGCCTTCGGCGGTGACGACGTTGCCAGCGACGATGGGCACGGTGGATCCGAGGGCTTCCCGCAGGCGGGCGATGACCTGCATGACGCGGGTGGTGTGGCCCGTGGCGGCATCAATGAAGACGGCATCTGCACCGGCAGCCAGCATGGCGAGGCCACGATCCACACAATCCTCACCGACACCGACGGCAGCACCAACGCGGAGCTGGCCATTGGAGTCTTTGGCGGCATTGGTGAACATCTGGCGTTTCACGATGTCCTGCTTGGTGATCAGGCCGGCGAGCTGGCCGTTGGAGTCGACCAGCGGGAGCTTTTCGATGCGGTGCGTGTAGAGGATTTTAAGAGCATCCTCAAAGCTGGTCTGAGGAGTGCCGACAGAGAGCTTCTCACGTGGCGTCATGATGGCTGAGACCGGGGTGCTTTCGTCTTCGATGTACCACATGTCACGGCTGGTGACCATGCCGGCCAATTTGCCCTGCGCGTCCACCACTGGGAAGCCGCTGACGCCTTTTTCATGCATCAGACGCTGCACTTCGCCCAGACGGGTCTCAGGGGAGACGGTGTGCGGCTGCTGGATGACGGTGTTTTCCGAGCGCTTCACCCGTGCCACGTGTTCCGCCTGCTGATCAATGGGGCAGTTCCGGTGAATGACGCCGAGACCGCCCTCACGTGCGAGGGCGATGGCAAGTTCGGACTCCGTGACGGTGTCCATGGCCGACGAGAGAATCGGCACATTGAGACCGATGGCGGCCAATTTGGTGGAAACATTGACGTCTCCAGGCAGTACCTGGCTCAGTCCGGGAAGGACAAGGACGTCATCAAAACTTAAAGCAAGAGAAGGCAGTTCACCCATACGCCATTCAAGCGACGATCAGGCGGCTGTCATGCGGAAAATTGGACAGTTTAAAAGGCTCCGCACTTCCCTGCTGCAAGAACTAGAATCCGGGGCGATAGTTGCGAGCCTTGCCTGTGTAGGGATCGATCTGAATGGTGTAAAAGTTTTTGCCCAGATTCCCCGTGGTGACATCCGCCCCGCTGTTGTAGGCGATGGTGAAAAAGCTCAGCGGCAGGGTGCCGTAATCGAGCTGCGAAAAACCACCCTGCTGGGCGTTGACTCTCCGGCACGAACCATCTGGCATGAAGCGAATGGCATTGTATTTGGCATTGGCCACGCCGGAATAGCCCGGACCACCTCCAGCGTTTGGCTTGACGTCATCGAGGGACTGCCCGTTCTGGCCGTTCAGGAGCGGGGACAAATCCAGCCCCGCCGCGATGATGATGCCGTCAGACAGTTTGTACAAGGTGCCGACAGGCACCACTGACTCCGAGACCTGCGCATTCGCGCCCACGCCTTGTGACAGCGTCACAATTTTAAACATCTGGTAAGACCGGAAAAGCTGCACGGTGGAGCCGGGGAAATCCTGGTCGGGGTGTTTGAAAAACCTCAGTTCAACGGGAACATTCTGTGCGTAAGCCAGCTGCTTGGCCTCGGTGATGGCCCCCATGATCGAGTCGCCCGTAGTTGCCAGCCGAGTGGCCTGCATGGTGCGCATCAAAGCGGGTGTGGCAGAAGCCATGATCATCGCGATGATGGCGATCACCACAAGCATCTCGATCAAGCTGAAGGCCCGCCTAGCCTGCCGCTCAAAGTATGGGAAGTGAGTCATAGAAAAAATGGGCCGGGGTAAAGAACAAAGAAGACTGCCATCAGAAGCTCCAGCGGGCCTGCTTGAGAGCGATGGTGGTGCTGAAAATTCGATAATTGAGTTTTTGATCCAGCAGGAGCTGAACCAGTGTGCCGTTCTTGCCTTGGGCGCCATCAAGCTCTTCGGCCAGGCTCGCGGCATTTTGGAGCTTGCCTGCAATGGCTGTCAGCAACTGCGTCCTCATCTGGCTGTTTTCTTCGCGTGCAAGAAACTCTCCTGACCTTTCATCCAAGGCGACCATGCTAACCTTGAGCAGCGGTGGGAGCAGGTGCTGAGTTCCCTGCGGGCTGGCATTGATTGGCGAAGATCCTGGATTCACTTTCAAGGTCGAATCATAGATGAACAGAGGGGCGATGGCATAAGGAGCCACAGTCGTGTTGCCGGTGACCTCAATCTGCGGAGAAATTACAAGGGCTATGATGTTCTCGGCAATTGGCCGCGTGAATGCACGTGTTTGGGCGGTTTCTTGAGCGCTTTGCACCTCGGAGTTCAGCACATCCTGATACCATTCCATGGAGTGGGCGGTGATCGGCCGCAGATTGGTGTCATAAATCCGGTTCTTTTCGGCCGTGGGACTGTATTCCATCAGGCGAAGCCGGCTGCGCACCGGGACAGCATTGTTGAGCTGATCAAGAAAAGCCGGGCGAAATGACGCATCCGTCCCCCATTCCACAAAATATCCCCGGCCACAGAGCAGGTTGACCATGTTTTCGGTATTGACGGGCTGGTTGTTGCCACCCTGGCCAGCAGGAGCTGCCACCAGACTTGCGATTCCCAGGGGAGCCTGGAAAAAAACAGCGTGGCCCGGATAGTTCTGGGCGTTGCCTGCAGCGGCAGGAATCACCCTGTTGGTGGGGCCGCAGATAAACTGCAGTTCCGACTGCCTGAAGTAGTCTCTGGCCAGGGTGATCTGCTGCCCGGCGGCATCCGTGCCCACGGAGTCAAATTCGTTGTCCCAGTAGTTGTTGAGCGTGGCCTGTGAGATTGAGCGAGAGATTGTGTCGAATGCCTGGCGTGCTTCACGAAACTGTGAGACGCGGGAATTGGCACGCACCCAAGTGCGCTGCACGATGCCGATGACCTGCGAGACGACGAGCATCAAGATCACCAGAAAGGTTACTGAAACGAGCAGTTCAATGAGCGTAAAAGCACGACCAGCAACCGGCCGAGGGCGGAGACGCGACGGAGGATGTGTTGAAAAGGCGGGAAACTTCATGGCAGGGATAAATCAGCGGGTTTTAGCGATCAACTGATTGAAGGTGACATAAGGAGAAGTGGTGTTGCTGTTGAGGGGCGCGAAGACAAAGCTTGGCGAACTGGTCGCTGCAATCTTGATCACCATGCGCCTCATGTATGGCTGGGTCTTCTCGGCTTTGGGCAGCGCCACCACCTGCTGAGGTTCAATCTCCACAACGTAGGCGAGATCCGTGGCATCCTGCGCGACCTCACGTCCTTGATCGTTGTAGTACTTTTTCGTTGTCGCAGTCGGCAGCAGATCAAAGGAGGCATTCTCCATGTCATGCGTGATTTGCTCCAAAATGTTGCTGTCATTAATCATCATCGACGTCTTGCGCGCCATATCGAGCCCCTGAGGCAGGAGCCCCAGCAGCGTGATGATGGCAAGAGCCGCAATGGCCACAGCGAGCGTGACCTCGACCAGTGAGAAACCAGCCTGAGACCGGGGTTTGATGAGAAGTTTCATATGCAAGAAGATGGTGCCAAAAGAGCAAAGAGCATAGGATCAAGGGCTGAAGCGTTTGCTTTCGAGCGTGCGGAATTTGTAATATGTGTCCAAGGGCTTTTCACCCAGGGGGTTGGGAGTCGCACCGTAATCAGGCAGAGGATTGGCCACGTCTGTGGGGTCGATGTAACGCTCAATCAGCGCCGACCCACGGTATTCGCCGAGAACGGCATCCTTGGTAGGATCCATGGTATCCGCAGCCGTTGAACGTGCCTTGGTGATGACCTGAGCCCGCATGTGAACACGGAAGGTGTTGCTGCGCGTGGTGACACGGGCGTAGATGTTGGAATAGGGGCGTTCACGCGTGTTGTCACCGGTTCCTGGATGGCTCTGCCAGAACTGCTCCATGACGGACTGCAAGTTGGTGCCGCTGGTATTTGCATTGATGTTGGAAATACTGCCGAGTGTTTCCCCACCGGAGGAGGGTCCGTTGCTGACATCAGGAATCAGGTGAATTTCACAGATCTGGCTTGGGCTGCGGAAGAGACCCCGGAAGCGGTTGAGCGCATGATTGGTGCCCGTGGCAGAATGTTGGAACTTCTGGTCAAACTGATACAAGGTCTTGGTGACATCAATGGGGCGGTGCCAGTACTTTTGGTTGGTGCTCTCATCCCAGAAACGGTCCCCCGAATTGCTCCACATCGAGGAGGTGGCGGCAGTCTGGTAGTTTTTGGCGTTGTCGGTGTCACCCAGCGGAATGGTGGTCATGAACTCACCTTTCATGACGGCATGCATGCCGGTGGCGCGGGTGATGTTGGTGAAGGGCACAATCTGGTAGTTGAGATTGATGCGGCCAGCGGTGGAAAGCGGCTCGCTGATGGCATAGGGCTCAACCACGGGCATGAAGAAGAGATCGAGCAGGTAGTGGTCACGGGGGTTGTTGTCACCCGGGTGGCCAGGGCTGACCCCCCTGCCGTAGTTTGAGTTGGAGCTGGCATGCGGCCTGAACAGAAGAGTCTGCCAAGGTTTGCCCTCGGAGTAACTCACGCCACCGGAGATCGCACTGGTGCCGACACTGCCACCTGACCAGACGCCGGTAGGCAGCGAGCCAAACATCACCGGGGAAGACACGATGCGATTCGGGGTCATGTAAATGCCGGTGCGCCAGTCATCGCTGTTGTGCCAGGGCTCGTAGAAGTAGCCGGAACGATAGAACTGGACCGAGTTGTAGCGGGTGAAATTTCCTGCGTAGAAGTTGCCTTCGTCCGGCTTGTTCACATAGGCACCATCACGGGCATTGGCGATTCCGTTGTCGTAGTCGCCGTAGGCGTTGGCTGTGGCCGCCCAGCCATTGTCGGGTGGGAGGTCGGGAATGCGTCCATCGCTGTAGGGTGCACCAGCGACAAGTTGCTGGTTTTTATTCAGCCCCAGAGATGGAAATCTGGCCATCGCAGTCGAGCTAGGAAGAATGCAACCTGGCTCCGTGGTGGTGACGTGTGTGGTGAATGTATGAATGCTGCGCGGCTGTTGGAGCGGCGGCAGGGAATCAACCGCCTGCCAGAGCGGATGGCGCATCCACATGGTGCTGGGCACATTGTAGCGTGCGGCAGGCAGACGATAGTCTCCCACGGCAGGGACGAAGGTGCGGATGACATCCGAGCCCGTCCAAGGATTGCCATTCGTATCCGTAATACCCACGTTGGTTGCTTCGGGCGGAATGAGG
>JAPLUN010000252.1 GCA_026397715.1 Verrucomicrobiota bacterium | reverse complement strand
CGGCCCTACTGGTTCCTGGACGCATCAGGCAGCGGTGAACAAGTTTGGGCACTGTGTCGAATACCTCGCGGAAGCCAGCACCGAAGGTGTGTTTGGCCGTGTCGCCGCGCAGATTGCTGACTACGGCGTGCTGCCCATCGAGCACTCCACGGAAGGCGCGGTGCATCACACGCTGGATCATCTGGCCGACAGCGCCCTGCAGATCTACGCCGAAATTTTGTGGAAGGCAGATGCCGCCGTCATGGCGCAGGGGCCGAACAGCACCATCACTGAGATCCATGGCCGGGCGCAGATGCTCGCGCATTGCCGTCCCTGGCTCATTCAGAGCTTCCCCGGTGCACAACTGATCGAGTCCGCCAGTTCCAGCGCTGCGGCCACCCTCGCGGCGCAGAATCCTACCGTGGCCGCTCTCGGCACCCCCTTGAGCGCTGAGCTGCACGATCTCCGCGTCATCGCCACCTCGCCGCGTGAATACGCCACCCAGACCCGCTTCATCATCCTCGGTCGCCGCTCCGGTCCGCCCTCTGGCAATGACAACACCATGCTCATGATCCATTCCAAGGATCGCGTCGGCGCGCTCATGGAAGTCCTGCAAGTCTTTGCCTCCCGCAACGTCAACGTCCGCCAGATCGAGAACCGCCCCACCGCCAGCGGCAGTGAGGCCCGCTTCTTCCTCGAAATCAGCGGCCATCATTCCGATGCAGCGCTGCAGCAGGCCGTCACCGCCCTCAAAATCGAAGATATCGCGGTCCAGGTGAAGACCCTCGGCAGCTATCCCGCGCCGGGATGGGTGGAGGAGAGGTGAGTTGGTCGGACTCGAGAAGCATTCACGGCGAACTCGTTGTGGCCTTGCGGGCACGTACTTTATCGATGGCTTGCTTCAATCCGTTACCAATGGGGTATAGCGCATCATTCCAGTCACCGCCCTCTTGCTCGAATTCTCGCCAACTTTTCCCAAAGATTGGCAGTGGATTGAACTTCTTTAAAAGCGGGCAGTCCGCATCCCAATCGATCGGATAAAGCAACAGCGGTACGATCTCAATCTCACCTCTCTTGTGCCGTCTAATTGCTTCTGGCAGTTCCACGTCCTGAATGTAACGGGATGCGAGGAACTGAACACTTACGAGGCAAAGAAAAATATCCATGCGCTTTAGTTCTTCGCGAATCTCATCATCCCACTGGTCTCCCGCCTTCAGTTCTGTATCGTGCCAAGGTCTAAGCCCTGCTACGTTGGCCTTAACCTTTAGAACAGGCATTAGCCGTTTGGACCATGTCGCGTTTTCATGCGAGTAACTTACGAAAAGGCGCACCGGCGGCTCTTTTGTTTTGCACAGTGGTTTACCTGAAGTGCGCCTCATGACAGCTCCTTCTGGTTCGGGTTTTCCTCTTCGTCATCAGCTTCGCATAGCCCCAGAGCTTCAGCAGCGCGGCGCGGCAGCCAGTCGCCATGCCAGCGCACCTGCTCCTGCACCGTCAGATTCTTATATTCGGAAACGATCTCCCGTAGCGTTCCTCGTATCATTCGGACTAGATCATCCGCAGCTTCGACTTCAGTTGCATGGTCCCGCAGCGTGACACTAAGGTAGATGTAGCGCTCCTTATCCTCCCAGATCTTTCCAATGGCCGCACCGTAAGCATATATGGCACCTCGCCTCCAGAGCCAGTCTTCCAGAACAAGCCCAAACGTGCGCACTAGCAAGCGAGGCATGAGCGGCCCAGGCACCACTGGGAATTCCCAGCGGAGGTTCACTCCAGCATCCTCGGGTGACCAATGCCTGCCTTCCGGCTCTTCCACTGACAGCAGCGCTGGCACGAGATGCTCCATTCCCTCTTCATCCAGCGGGAAGCTGAGCTGGAAGGCTGCCATCAGTCGGAGAAGGAAGGGGTGTTTCACCGCAGGGTAGTCCGCTGCCTTTAGCATCTTGAGGTTCTCTGCCGCAACGTAAATGGCAGGCATTCGTTTGAGGTTTATCCGTCCGTCGGGAGCCAGCGGGCTAGGGTGACGCGTATCATTTGCCCTCAGCAGGGCATAGATGCCATCTGCCAGCCAGTCGGGACGCAGCACGGTGGTCTCATGCAGCCGTGGATCACGGCGGTAGTTCAGCGCCACGCCCAGATCGTGTAGGAAGGCCGCCAGTTCCTCCTGTTTCTCGGAATCAGTCTCTCCCAGTACGCTGCACCGCTGCTCGTAGGTGTTGTAATCGAGGTAACTCTCCTTCATTCCTGAGAGCCATTCCTTGATCTGCATCCACTTTTTCGGGAAGCGCGCCTGGATTTCAGGCATGGCTCCAATAACCCGAGTAATCTGTTGTTTGAGCACAGAGATTCCGCCTCTTTCGGGGTCCGTTTCATGGCATTCTGTGGGTAACCAAGCGAGGATCGGCCCATAGGTGTCCTCTAGCTTCCGGCGTGGCAGATCCAACTCCCTCGCTCGGCCTCCGGACTTGTTCAGCACGACAATCACTGGTGCCTTCCCAGCATAGCTGCGGATGAGTTGAAGCCAGTATTCCGCATCCCGTTCCGCCATGTCCTCCCGCTCACCCAGCACCAGTACGTAAAGACTGCGCCCGGTGAAGAAAAATTCATGCATGGCATGGAGTACATGTTGCCCGCCGAAGTCCCAGACCCGCGCCACTACGGGACCGTCCGCACAGGGCAGGCTCAACTCCTCAATGGCGATACCGTGGGTCTCGGACTGAAGCGTGTCCAGCGGCAAACCTTTGAGGCGACGGATCACGGAGGTCTTTCCCGCGCCTCCACGCCCTACCACTAGCACCTTCATTTCGCGAAGCGCCTGACCACGATCCCCAAGGGCGGCAAAGTAGTAGTCCAAGAGGTCCTGCGGCTTTGCCGGAGGTTTCTTTTCATTTAACTCACTATAAGCCCTCCCCAAAACATTTGCTGGCAGCCCTAAAGCCTCATTCCCATGCAGGGCCAGTCTCTTAAGCTTCCTTAGTTCCCTCAGTGATTCCGGTAGGGCTTCTAGGGCGTTGTACTCCAAGTTCAGGAGCTCCAGTTCCTTCAACTCCCCAATCTCTGCTGGTAGATTCGTGAGTCGGTTGTTTGCGAGAGAGAACTTCTTCAATGCAGAAAGTCGCCCGAATTCCGGCGGCAGCTTCGTAAGCTCGTTGTCGTATAGCCAAAGCACTTCCAACTTCACGAGCTTGAGGATCTCCGGCGGCAGGCTTCGCAACTGGTTGCCCGAAAAGTAAAGTTCCCTCAGTGCAGAGAGGCTGCCGAATTCTGGCGGTAGGCTCGTCAACTCGTTTTCGTCGAGGCGAAGCTTCTTTAACTTGGAGAGTTGGGCGATCTCCGGCGGCAGGCTCGTGAGCCGATTGCAAGAAAGTTCCAGTTCCATCAGCACGGAGAGTTGCCCGATTTCCGTCGGCACTTGGGACAGGCCAAGGCGCGTCAGATCGAGAGATGCATGGAGAAAGGATGGAATGATGTAGGCAGAATGTCGAATGCCGAATGGTAGAGATGCGGCCTAGGTCACGGGTGTTTTTTATATCGGCCACGGAGGAGGGGTTGGCTCAGCGGATAATGTGCGAGGGTCGAGAGGGGGAGGGATTAGATGTGTCAACTGAGCGCATCTGCCCCAGGTCCATCGCATTCTGAATTTCAGCGGGTTCTTCGGCGAGACGCCATCCATCCAGTTGTCTTCACGCCATTCCTGAGTTTCTTCCGCCCTGATGCGCTTGATCTCGCTCCTGCTCCTTTTCACGCTGACGTTGGGTGCTGAAGACATGGTGCAGCCTGCGACTGAATCCGCGCCGAAGACTGTTCCTTGGATGATGGCGGACTATGTGCGCTTCACTCCGGCGACGTTCCGCCTGCATCCGCCCGTGCTTCAGGTGATGGACCGTGCGAAGCTGGATATAGGATTGCTGAACGCGGCAATCTTCTTTGCCACCAACGCGGAGCGGGAGAAGCACAACCTGCCGATGTTCGAGACTTCCCGCGCGCTGACGGCCTGCGCCTATGAGCACTCACGGGAAATGGCCATGGAGAATTTCTTTTCGCACCAGAATCCGCATGATCCCACGAAAAGCACACCCTGGCAGCGCATGGAGGCCAAGGGTCTGAAAAGTGGTGAGCGCGCTGAAAACATCGCGATGCGAACCACGAATGGTCTCACCTACCTCGCCTTTGCGGACGAGATGGTGAAGTTGTGGATGAATTCTCCAAGCCACCGGGCGACCATCCTGAACCGCAATCTCCTCTTTTTAGGCTGCGGCGTGCACGCCTGCACCTGCCAGAAATTTCACGTCTACGCCACGCAGAACTTTGCGTCGGTAGTGCCGTGAAGAACGCTCACGCCTGGCCCAAAGCACCGAGCACTTTCGCGACAGTGTTTTCCACGCTGAGGCCGTGCTTTTTGCGGAGGACGGATGGGGTGCCGTGTTCGATGAACTGGTCGGGCCAGCCGATGCGGACGACGGGAGTGTGAATCCCTGAGTCGCTGAGTTCTTCGATGACGCCGGCGCCGAAGCCGTTGCGGAGGACGTGGTCTTCGAGCGTGCAGACGACCTTCACCTTCTTGGCGAAGGATGAGATGCAGTGCATGTCGAGCGGTTTGATCCAGCGCGGATTGATGAGGGCGACGGAGAGGCCTTTGGCTTCGAGCTCAATTTTAGCGGCTTCAGCGATGGGGAACATATCGCCGAGGGCGATGAGGGCGACGTCGTTGCCGTCGGCAACGACTTCAGCCTTGCCGATTTCGAGGCGAACGGGCTTGTCCTTGGGCATGATGCCCGGGCCATTACCACGCGGGTAGCGGATGGCAATGGGGCCGCTCTCATAGCAGGCCATGGTCCAGAGCATGTCCACAAACTCGTCTTCATTGCGTGGCTGCATGTGAACGATGCCGGGGACGCCACGGAGGTAGGCGATGTCGAAGAGACCATGGTGCGTGGGGCCGTCATCACCGCTGAGGCCGCCACGGTCCATGCAGAGGCGCACGGGGAGATTTTGGACTGCCATGTCATGCACGATCATGTCGAACGCGCGCTGCATGAAGGTGGAGTAAATGGTGAGGAAGGGCTTCAGCCCCCGGGTGGCGAGGCCGCAGGCGAAGAGCGCCGCATGCTCTTCGGCGATGCCCACGTCGAAATAGCGCTCTGGGATTTCCTTTTTGAAGACGCTCAAGCCAGTGCCGCCGGGCATGGCTCCGGTGATGGCGACGATTTTTGTGTCGGATTTGGCAAAGTCGGTGACGCTGCGGGCGAAGACCTGGGAATAGGTGGGCTTGTCGCTGCTGGGAGTTTCGCCAGTCTCGATGGTGTATTTGCCGAGGCCGTGAAATTTGCCGGGATCGTTGAGCGCAGGGGTATAGCCGCGGCCTTTTTCGGTGATGATGTGCAGGATCACCGGTTCATCCTGAGTCTTGAGGAACTCGAAGGTCTGGATGAGCAAGGGGATGTTATGACCGTCGATGGGGCCGTAGTAGCGGATGCCAAATTCGTCGAAGAGCGAGCTGCGGTTGGACGGGGTCTGGCTCTGCGGAAGCAGGATGTTCTTGGCGTGGTCTTCGACCTTCTTAACGATGCGGCGGGCGTCTTCGCCGAGCATGAACTCAAGCAACTTGCCGGCCTTTTGATGCAGGTTGGCGTAGGCGGGGTGCGTGGCGATGGAATTGAAGTATTTCGCGATGGCACCGACGTTGCGGTCGATGGACCACTCGTTGTCGTTGAGCACGACGATGAGGCGCTTGGTGTGCGCAGCGACGTTGTTCATCGCTTCAAACACAGGGCCGCAGGTGAAGGCGGCGTCTCCGGCAACGCAGATGACGTTTTCGTCCGTTCCGCAAAGGTCACGACCCGTGGCCATGCCGAGGGCGGCGGAGAGCGCAGTGCCAGCGTGGCCTGCACCGTAGCAGTCGTGTTCGCTTTCAGTGCGCAGGAGGAAGCCGTTCAGGCCGTCATGCTGGCGGATGGTGTGAATGCGGTCCCAGCGGCCGGTGAGCATTTTGTGCACGTAGCCCTGGTGCGCGACGTCGAAGACGAAGCGGTCCTTGGGGGTGTCGAACACCCGATGCAAGGCGATGCTAAGCTCCACGACACCAAGATTTGGGCCGAGGTGGCCGCCGGTCTGGCTGAGGGTCTCGATGAGCGTCTGGCGAATTTTCTCCGCAAGTTCGGGCAGTTTCTCCAGCGGCAGGGCTTTGAGGTCGGCAGGGGAGTTGATGGCAGGCAGTTGGGTATCCACAGGTCTAAAAAAGTCGAATTTCGCCACCTTCAGGCTCGGCGGTTTTACGGCGGCGGGCAGGGGAGCGGAGTTTTTCGGTGTCTTCGGCGCTCTCGTCGTTATCAGCGGCATCGTCAAATGAACTGAGCGAGGCTTTGCCACCTTCCAGATCAGCACTGATCACATCCACACGACGGCGGGCACCATCGATACGCTGCCTGCAAAGTTTGAGGAGTCGCACCCCGTCTTCGTAGCTGGAAATCATTTCCTCCAAGGAAAGCTGGCCGTCCTCCATGCCTGCCACGATCTCATCCAAGCGCTGCATGGCGTCTTCAAAGGAGGGTTCGTCGGTCTTGGGGGTGGGTTTGCTCATGGTGTCAGTCACTCGCTAGGGAGGCGCGGAAGGGGCGGCCATTATCCGGGCTTCGCTGGGTGCCGCAAGCAGGAAAAGCCGTGCTTGAAAGGCATTTGTACCCCTATTGCGGTGATGGCGGATTCAAAATGACATTCGGCGAGGTGGCGTGTGTTTGGTTTCAGCATTCTCAGGAACCAACGGGCATGAGCTATGATTCTCCTTAAAGTATGGAAAATCACTATAATTATTGAATATATATTCAAATTGGCTAAGTTAATATTTAGCCCGTGAAGATCCTCGAACGCAGATTTTGTCACTATGCGTGCGTCATTGGGGCCATGTTCTGGTCCCATGACGCCCATGCTTATTTGGGCAGTTTTGAAGAGCAAGATGGTTACCGTGTCCCCATGAACGGCCAAATTCTGTCCTCTTATTTGGCGGGGGATGCACAGTTCTATCTCAACAACAACTCCGCCAACGGTTATACCGGGGTGGTGCCGCTGGGGGCCTACCCCAACTCCTTGGGGGACGGTACGAACGGGCCTGACGTCACACGGTACAACGCGGGCCAGTATGGCACCAACAACTCAGGCCCTGGAGGTGGGGCGGCGGACATTGCGGATGGCACAGGCCTATGGCAGGTGCTTTCAGGAGGCAGATTGTACGAAGATGCCGCAGCACCCTACTATTATGGGAGCCAGTACGACCGGAATCAGATCGTCGCCTACCGGAACACCATGCCGCACTCCGGGTCGCAGACCTTGAACCTGATGGCATCGGATCAAAGCTTCAGTTACCGCTACAGCATGGATTCACGCGATTATGACGGTATTACTCCCGCCAGTACTGCGGGATTACAGGTGCAAATGTCGTTTTGGGTCAAGCCTTCTGACTGGGATGACCCAGACACCGGCAATTTGTTGGGTCTGTCGCTGCTAGATGCGGCCAACCAGCCCGTCTTTGAGGTGGGATACACCGGCGACAACTTTCTGCAGTACCGCATGATCGGTGGTGCCTGGCAGACGACAGCTTATCAAATGGGCACGCTGGGTTGGTCTGAAATCACCGTGGCACTGGATACACTAAACAACACCGCGACTCTCGGCATAAGCGCTTACAATGACGGAAGTTCAATGCTGGGAAGCAACATTGGTGTGCTCAATAATCAGAGTCTTGGGCTGGCCAGCGGCGCGATCACCGGCCTGCAGTGGGATTTACGCGGAGGCGCTCTGGACAATGGTGCGGTGAGCTACATTCAAAGCTTTGACGACTTTAACTTTGCCATCACTTCAGTCATACCCGTGCCCGAGCCTAGCAGTGTGTTGCTCTTGATCGTGGGTGCCGCTCTGCTGCATGCCCCACGCAGGCGTGCGTGAGTCGCTGGCGGCGAGTTACGCAGGAACAGACACCATAAAAAAACACCCGGTCTTGCGACCGGGTGCTTCTCATTGAGGGGATGATCCTGCGATTGGTTACGCGAAGATGTCGAGGACAGGAACGCCCTTGTCGCCGACCGTGAACGGACGGTTGGAGGGGGACATGACCACTTCGTCCACGGGAAGGCCCATGGCATGGCCGATGGTGGCCTGGAAGTCCTGCGGTGTGCACTGCTTGTCAGCGACACGACGGCCTTCCTTGTCGGTGGAACCATAGACGAAGCCGCCTTTGACGCCGCCGCCTGCGAAGACGGTGGAGTAAGCGAGCGGGTAGTGGTCGCGGCCATCATTTTCATTGATGTCCGGTGTGCGGCCGAATTCAGAACCCATGACGATCATCGTGGATTCAAACAAGCCGTTGGAGACAAGGTCTTCGATCAAGGCGGCGAAGACGTTGTCCATGGTGGCAGCGGTTGTACCAAGAGCTGTGTCAATGGTGTTGTGCATGTCCCAGCCGCCGGATTGAACTTCGACGAAACGGACACCGGCTTGCACCAGACGACGGGCAAGAAGTGCTCCCTGGCCGAAGTTGTTTCTGCCAAACTTCTCACGCACTGCTGCTGGTTCCTGGCTGAGGTCGAAGGCCTTAAGGTCTTCGCTCTTCATGAGCTTGACGGTTTCGTCATAGAACTCGGAATAGGACTTCACATCGTCCGACTGGAACTTTTTGCGGAAGGAGGTGTCGAATTCGTCGGTCAGGGACAGACGCTTCTTGAACTGATCTTCCGAAGTGGTCGGCTTGATGTTCTGCAGCCCAGTCTCAGGATTGGAGATCGGGATGGGGCTCATCGTGGTGGGGAAGAAGCCTGCGCCAGGGAATGCATTGCCGCTGTTGACGACCACGCTGTCTGGAAGGGTTGGTCCCTTGATACGACCCAGGAAATGGGATGCCCAGGCGCCGATGCAAGGGTGAACAATCGTGCCACGCGGCTCATAGCCGGTCTTCATGACATAAGTGCCCTGATCATGCACACCGGTTTTGGAGCTCATGGAGCGGATGATGGAGAACTTGTTGGCCACCTTGGCCATCTTCTCCATGGTTCCTCCAAGGCGGTCCATGTTGCCGGAGCCAGCATTGGCTTTGATCGGATCGGTCGGCCCCTTGGTGGCGCCGTCCTTGGGATCCCAGGTGTCGATGTGGGTCATGCCGCCACCCATCCAAAGGAAGATGACGTTTTTGGCCTTGCCGAAGCCGGGGGTGCCTGCACCGGTGGTGCCAGCTGCTGCCAGATTCAGAGAGGGCATGACGGTCACGCCGAGCGCGGCCTGAGCCGTGCGCATCATGAAGTCACGACGGGCGATTGGATTGAGTTTGTTGTGTGCTGGTTTCATAAGATGAGTCTGCGCGTTACGTGTTGTCGGTTAAACTTTGGATTATTGGATGAAGATGAATTCGCGGGTGTTGATGAGCGCCCAGATCATGTTGGCATAGCCGTCTTCACCC
>JAPLUN010000332.1 GCA_026397715.1 Verrucomicrobiota bacterium | reverse complement strand
CACCGCCTCCGCCCTGCTCCTCATCGTCGGCGTCGCCTTGCTCATGACCCAGGTCGGCCTCTCCCCCGCGCTCGGTGCCTTTGTCGCAGGCGTCGTCCTCGCTGGCAGCCATTATCGTCATGAATTGGAGAGCAATCTCGAGCCCTTCAAAGGCCTCCTCCTCGGCCTCTTCTTCCTCGCCGTCGGTGCCTCGCTCGATTTCAGCGTCATCGCCAGCAAGCCCCTCCTCGTCGCCTCCCTCGTGATCGCCTTGATCACGCTCAAGGCACTCGTCATCTACGTCATCGCCACCGCTTTAAAAATCCGCGGCAGCCATCGCTGGCTCCTCTCCCTCGCGCTCGCCCAGGGCGGCGAGTTCGCCTTCGCCCTCCTCTCCATGGCCATCCAGCAGGAGATTCTCGAAGCCGAAACCGCCCGCCTCTTGGTGGCCGTAGTCGCCTTGTCCATGGCCATCACGCCGCTGCTTTTCATCATCTACGAGCGTATTCTCGCGCCGCGCTACACCGCCGTCAGCCGCGAGCAGCGCGCCCCCGACCGTATCGACGAGCACGCCCCCGTCATCCTCGCCGGCTTCGGCCGCTTCGGCAATTTCGTCGGCCGCTTCATGATGTCCCAGGGCGTCAAAGTCACCGTGTTGGAAAGCGATCCCGACCACGTGGACATGCTGCGCAAATTCGGCTTCAAGGTCTTCTACGGCGATGCCACCCGCCTTGATCTCCTCCATGCCGCCGGCATTGATCAGGCCTGCATGCTCATCATCGCTCTCGCAGATCAGGCCAAGGTCGCGCGTCTGGTCGCCGAGGTGCGTGAAAAATTCCCCAAGCTTCGCATCCTCGCCCGTGCCCATGACTACGATCAGCGCTTCGAGCTCATGAGCCTCGGCCTCGCCGCCGAAGACGCCGTGCACGAGCAAATGGGCAGCGCTCAGGAGCTCGCTGTCCGCGCCCTGCGTGCCCTCGGAAAACCCGCCTACGCCACCGAGCGCGCCGCCCGCCGTTGGAAGCGCTACGACGAAGAAACCGTGCACCTCCTCGTCCCCGTTCATGAAGACGAAGACGCCTACGCCAGTATCGTCCGCGAGCGCCGCATCGCACTGACTCAGCTCTTCGAAAAAGACCTCGCCGAACTCCCCGACGACAGCGACGCCGGCTGGGAAATCGAACGCGCAGAAGAAAAATAACCGTCGGTTCAAACTCTGCGGGAGCGCGGACCTCCGAGTCCGCAGCACTCCGCAATCACTCCACACTCCGCTTCCTCGCCTGATTTTTGAAGCGGTCTAAATACGTGATTATTCCCAAAGTGAAAATCCTCGCCGTCTACCGCGCATGCGCCCGCAAAGTGGTTCGCACTCCACGAAGCGAGCCGAAGGCAATCCACGGTGCGCCGCTCCGCTTCTTCACAAAGCTCCCCGCCGTCTCAAGATTTCAGCATCCAGCATCTAAAATCCAGCCATCCAGCATCCAGAGCTACTTCGCCGTCAGCTTAATATTCCGAAACCACGTCTCATCCCCGTGCTCCGTCAGCATGATCTTGCCTTTGCCCGGCGCAAAACCTTCCTTGCTCTTAAACTTGCTCTTCGCCACGCGCTCCTTCCACTCCGGCGTCGTCGTGTCCGCTTCACAGGCCAGCGCGCCATTCAGCCAATGCTGAATCTTCCCATCCTGCACCACGATCTTGCTCGTGTTCCACTCACCCGCCGGCTTCACCGCCTTGCCGGCCATAGGTTCCTTGATGTCATAAATCGAAGCCGTCGTGTGCGAGCCCCCTTTGAGGCCATCCGGATGCCCGCTGTCATCGATCATCTGGTACTCAATGCCCAGCCATTCCTTGCCGCTCACCTTCGTCACCCAGTACTTGATCCCGTTGTTGCCCTTCGGGTTCACCTTCCATTCCCACTCCAGCTCGAAGTTCGAGTACTCATTCTTCGAGATCAGCGCACCGCCACCTTTGCCGCTCAGGTGAATCGTATTGTCACCTTCCGTCGTCCAGCCCCCCGAAGGCGCCGCGTCCTTGGTGTCCGTGAAATCAGCCAGCGTCAGAAAGACTGGCTCGGCGGCGGTGGCGAATGTAGCGATGGCGAGAAAGGAAAGAAGCGTGCGCATGGTGGTGGGTGGGGAAGACTGGCGACATCAAACGTCGTGAAGACCGAGTTGCCAGCATCTTTTTTATCGCATTGATATTCCGGCGGTAGCCCGGCGTTTAAATTCGCCACATGAAATCCATCCTGCTCCTCGCTCTCATCGCCAGCACGGCCATCGCCGCAGCCGCTCCCACCCCAGCGCCCAAGAAAGCCCCGAAACGCGCCCCGCACCCTTCACTCGCCAAGGTCGAAGACGTCGCCGGTCTCCCACGCGTCCTCCTCATCGGCGACTCCATCTCCATGGGCTACACCCTCGACGTGCGCGAGATGCTCAAAGGCAAGGCCAACGTCCATCGCATCCCCACCAATGGCGGCCCCACCACGAACGGCCTCAAAAACATCAAGGCTTGGCTCGGCGACTCCAAGTGGGACGTCATCCACTTCAACTGGGGCCTGCACGATCTCAAATACATCGCCGAAGATCCCTCGAAACGCGCCGACCCCAAAGCCCCCGGCTCCCACCTTCAAGTCCCTCTCGCGGATTATGAAAAGAACCTCGCCGAACTCGTGAAGATCATGCAGGCCACCGGTGCCAGGCTCATCTGGTGCAACACCACACCCGTCCCCGCCGGTTCCGATGGCCGCGTCGAAGGCGATGAAAAGAAATACAACGAAGCCGCCGCCCGCGTGATGACCGCCGCAGGCATCCCCACCGACGATCTCTGCACCCACGCCAACGCCAAACTCAAGGACGTCCAGCTCCCCGCCAACGTCCATTACTCGCCCACAGGTTATCATTACCTCGCTGAAAAAGTCGCTTCCGTGATCGCCGAAAACCTGCCCAAAAAATAAGCGGCACATCGCTGGCCTTTCGGTCATGTCTTGCTACGCAACCCAGTCACGCTCGCAATGAAATGATTACCTATGGCCCCGCCAAGCAAACTTTTTCAGCCCCAAAGGTTCGGCCTGGAGTTTGGCTCCGTTATTCAGCACCAAAGGTGCTGCGGAATTGAGCCCAGGGTCAGCCGAGCCTCAGCGAGGCGACCCTGGGTATATCAGCACAAGACCGGAAGCAAACCCAGCATACCTTAGCACTCTGCGTTAACCAGCAGCGTCTGCACCAAGCCCCGCCGCGCACTCGCCGCAAACACACAACGCTTCCAAACCTCCCCGCCGATTACCACTCCCGCATGAAATACACCCTCCTCTTCCTCACCCTCGTCAGCCTCACCCACGCCCAGGTCAAATCCCAGAACGAACCCACCAACGCCGCCGAAGCCGCCGCAAAAAAGGCCGCGGAAGACAAGGCCGTCGATGAAAAATATCAGGCCCTGAAAGCCACGCTCCCGCCGGATCAGCAGGCCTGGGAAACCGTGCTTGAGCAAAATCTCGGCAATGGCTTCTACCTCCCGCTGCACAAGAAGGACAAGATCGCCGGTCGCTCCAACGCCTGGGACTTCGTGCAGGATGATCCCAAGCTCCCCCGCGTCCTTCTCATCGGCGACTCCATCTCACGCGGCTACACTCAGGACGTGCGCAAGGCCATGGCCGGCAAAGCCAACGTGCATCGCGCTCCCGAAAACTGCGGCCCCACCGCGAATGGCATGAAGAAAATCGACATCTGGCTCGGCGACGGCAAATGGAACGTCATCCACTTCAACTTCGGCATCCACGATCGCAAAACGCCCGCCGCAGACTACGAGCAGCGTCTCGAAACCCTCATCGCCCGCATGCAGCAAACCGGCGCAAAGATAATCTTCGCCACCACCACCCCCGTTCCGCCGGACACCAAAGACGGCCCCGAAATCGTCACCCAGATCGCCGAGAAAAACGAAATCGCCCTGCGCGTCATGAAAAAGCACGGCATCGCCATCGATGATCTTTACTCCTTCCTTGCTCCACAGCTTGCTGGTATCGCCAATCCGCAGGATGTCCACTTCAACGCCAAAGGCTACGAACTCATTGGCCGGCAGGTGGCGAAGTCGATTGAGGCACAGCTGAAGTAAATCACCTCCCGCCATGGCCACATTCCATCCACTGCTGCCTTTGCTTCTGCTGCTCGGCGCGCTCGCCCCGGCTTCTGCGCAGGGCGTGAAGAAAACGGTGCCAACCCCATTTGTGGTTCCACCGGATGTGAACGGAATGAAGACAATCATTCCAGCGCCTGCGCAGACTAGGAAGATCACAGTCGGCATTTACCGTGGACCCGGCTCACCTCAGGGCGGGGTGGACAATGTCTTGAACGTTCTCAAACCTTTTCCACAGGTGAAGGCGGTGGTTCTCAGCGGACAGGAGGTCGGCAGTCTAAACATCAGCGCCTATGATGTGCTGGTATTTCCAGGGGGCTCCGGATCAGGCCAGTCCAAAGGTATTGGCGAAGCGGGTCTCAAAAACGTTCGCGAGTTTGTGAAGCAGGGCGGCGGTTATGTGGGCATCTGTGGCGGGGCCTACTTGGCCTGTTCAAATTTCACCTGGGGCCTCGGCATTCTGAATGCAGGCACGGTTTCTAGCAAATGGCAGCGTGGCCAGGCGATGCTGGATTTGGAGCCCACCCTCGTTGGTCAGCAATGGCTCGGCGATGTGAAAAGCACTTTTAAAGTCCGCTACCACAATGGCCCCATTCTCAAACCGGCGGCTCGTACTGATATTCCTCCCTATAACGTGCTGACAGTTTTCAAAACCGAGATCGCAGAATACGGCTCCCCCGCTGGTGTGCAGGTCAATTCACCCGCGCATGTCATCTCCACCTATGGCAATGGCCGCGTCTTTATTTCCAGCCCACATCCAGAGAATACACCTGGACTCGAGAACTTCATCCCTCGGGGCATCCTCTGGTCTGCAGGAGATAAAACTCCCCACGCTGTGGACTGATTGGCGGAATGGCTGCGACGCTGCGCCGGTTGATTATCCTTCCCGCGCTTGTGCGGACGTTCTGAAAATCGACGGATTGTTTGCACGCGCCCTGCTCTCTTTGGGAGCACATGTTTCGTCCTTCACACTGTTATGGGGTCGATGAGTGAAACATTTTTGATACACGCATTCTGTGTCATTCGCTTTAGTCATACTCTTCATGGCAGTCTCAATCCGCACCATCAAAATTCCCGTCATTTACGCCCAAACCTGCGCGGTCCCGTTGGTTTTGCCGCGGTGAATTGGCGCTGATGGAAGTCATGAGAAACCTTGTCTCTACATCGCTTGGTCTGCTGCTGGTCGCCAGCTTCGGGCTGAAAGCTTTGGATGCTGCTGCGCAAACCACCACTTTCTGGGATGGTGGTTCTACTGGCGACAGTGGATTTTGGAGTCTTGGCTCCAATTGGTCGGGCGACTCGGTCCCTCCAAATGCGGCAGATTCAGACGTCGTGTTCAACAATCGCAACGGCACGGGCACCCTGGTCAACATGACAGTGAGCGGCACCCGCGTGTTTGGCCTGCTCACTTTTGACAACATCAATGCCAGGCTTCCTGCCAGTCTGGCCATCGATACCAACAGCACCGGATCCACCTCCCGCTCGCTCACTTTGCACAAAGGCATCACTCTGCAAAACACCACCACCTCGGTCGTTTTTACCGGGGCCAATGGCATCCTTTCTGTGCTGCTTGGTGCGGACAACACATTCACCACGTCAGCCGGATCCATCCTGCAGTTCGGCTCTGCCGTGGCCATCAGTGGTGCGTTTCGCATCACCAAGGAGGGACTGGGAACACTCATATTGGACGCAGCCAATTCCTTCACCGGAGGAGTCACCATCAATGCAGGCACCCTCAAGATCACCAAAGGCACTGCCCTGGGCACTCTTCCGGCCTCCTACAGTGCGGGTCAGGTAATCTTGAATGGTGGCACCCTGGAGTACGCATCGGATTCAAATTTCACTTCCGGCGGCAATCGCGGTTTTTCCATCGGCAACGGCGGTGGCACGATTCGGGTTTCCGGCGCGGGCGGCTTCACCATCTCTTCCATTGTGGCCGATCTGAGCGGTCAGTCAGGTACTCTCACAAAAACGGGGCAGGGAACCCTCACCCTGGATGAAGCCAGCACTTATTCAGGCGGCACCACGATCGCCAGCGGGACCCTGCGGGTGGGAGTCAGCGGTGCGCTGGGTGCTGCCAGCGGTGTGGTGAATCTCGGCAGCATCGGCGGCGGAGATGCGTCACTCATCAACTACCTCGGCGGCTATACTTTTGCCAATGACATCAATGTGGTCGCTGGCAGCGGCGGAGTACTGACATTGGGCTACACCAGCGGCGCGAGCTTCAGCTCCCGCTTCAGCGGCAAAATCACTCTCAATGACGACCTGGTGCTTTACAGCCAGTCTGTCGATACCTTTTCCCTGCGTATTTCCGGGGCCATTTCAGGATCCAAAAACCTCACCAAGACAGGCACAGGCATTGTGCGCGTGGAGGACAATAACACAGGCTATTCCGGCACCACGACGATTTCTGAGGGAGTTTTGCAGCTTGGAGCCTTGGGTGGCGGCACCACCGGTGCCCTTGGCTCAGGCAATGTCATCGACAACGCCACTCTGCTGGTGAATCGCAGCAATGCCTGCGCTTTGACCAATCAAATCAGTGGCACTGGCTCTCTGATACAGATGGGTGATGGCACCACCACTTTGTCGAATGCCAACACCTACAGCGGTGGCACGACGGTCATCAGCGGATCACTGCTCGCCACCAACACCACCGGTTCGGCCACAGGTTCGGGTGCCGTGGTCACGTCGTTTGGCACAATTATGGGCGGCACAGGAATAATCGCACCCACGGGTTCCAACGGCATCACTGTAGGCGGCAACGTTGCACCGGGGAGCACAGGTTCAAACAACGGCGTCGGCACGCTGACATTCACTCCCGTGGACGGCAATGTGACGTTTCAAAGCAGCAGCTCCATCACCTGGGATCTCAGCGCCAACCACGTGAACGACAAGATCGTCTTCGCTGCCTCAGGCGCGGGCAGGATGGATTTCTCCGCAATGACGGCTGGCAGCCTGGCCGTGGCCTTTGTGGGCGGTTACATTCCTTCCCTGAATGACTCTTTCGATCTGCTGGATTGGACGGCCGTGTCCGGTTTGAGCACCACCTTGTTAAATCTCACCACCACCGGACTCAACCCCTCCTGGACTTGGGACACCTCGCAGTTCACCCGCACCGGCGTCATCTCCATCACTTCGCTCGCACCTGAGCCCGCCCAGTTTTGGCTGCTCCTGATCGGCATGAAATGCGTTTTGCTGCGCCGCCGCCGCGCACCCCTCCATGGCTGAGTGACGCACTGGGGAGGCCAATATTGGCTGCATGAAGCACCGTGACACTTGGCATGCTTTCGGCATGTTGTTGCCATCCACAAAACCCACCCCATGACCCCGATCCCCTCCTCGAAACCCCTCAGTAAAAACATCCACCTTCAGCGTTGGGTCGGAAAAATGGCCGCTCTCTGCAAGCCCGACCGCATTTACTGGGTCGACGGCTCCAAGGCCGAATACGACCGCCTTTGCAACGAAATGGTCGATGCTGGCACCTTCACCCGCCTCAATCAAAAGAAGTGGCCCGGCTGCTTCTACGCCAAGTCAGACCCCAGCGATGTCGCCCGCGTCGAAGAGCGCACCTACATTTGCAGCAACTCGAAAGACGGCGCCGGCCCCACCAACAACTGGATGAACCCCTTCGAAATGAAGGAAAAACTGCGCAAGCTTTTCAATGGCTGCATGCGCGGTCGCACCATGTACGTGCTCGCTTACAGCATGGGCCCCATCGATTCTCCGATGTCGCAGATCGGCGTGCAGCTCACCGATTCACCCTACGTCGTGGTCAACATGCGCATCATGGCCCGCATCGGCAAAAAAGTCTTTGAGAAGATCGACGAGGCCAAGAAACGCGTCGTCCCTTGCATGCACTCCGTAGGTGCTCCGCTCAAAAAAGGCCAGAAGGACGTCCCATGGCCCTGCAACAAGGAGAAGTACATCGTCCACTTCCCCGAATCCCGTGAAATCTGGAGCTACGGCTCCGGCTACGGCGGCAATGCCCTCCTCGGCAAGAAATGCTTCGCTCTCCGCATCGCCTCCGCCATGGCGCGCGATGAAGGCTGGATGGCCGAGCACATGCTCATCCTCGGGGTCGAAGATCCCAAAGGCAAAAAGACCTACGTCGCCGCCGCCTTCCCCAGTGCCTGTGGCAAGACCAATTTCGCCATGCTCATTCCGCCCCAGCACTTTGTTCAAAAAGGCTGGAAGGTCTGGACCGTGGGTGATGACATCGCCTGGATCAAACCCGGCGCGGATGGCCGTCTCCACGCCATCAATCCTGAGGCAGGCTTCTTCGGTGTCGCCCCCGGCACCAGCGACAAGACCAATCCCAACGCCATGGCCTCGCTGCGGAAGAACACCATTTTCACCAACGTCGCCCTCACGCCCGATGGCGGTGTCTGGTGGGAAGGCATGACCGATACCCCTCCTGCTCAATGCACCGACTGGCAGGGCAATCTCTGGACGCCTGACATCGCCAAGGAAAAAGGCACCAAGGCTGCGCACGCCAATTCACGCTTCACCGCCCCTGCCTCACAGTGCCCCACCATTGATCCCGACTGGGAAAAGCCGGAGGGCGTTCCTATCAGCGCCATCATCTTCGGCGGCCGCCGCGCCACCACCATGCCGCTCGTCTATCAGGCCTTCAATTGGAGCGGTGGTGTCTACACCGGCGCCACCATGGGCAGCGAAATGACCGCCGCCGCCGCTGGCACCATCGGCAAAGTCCGCCGCGATCCCATGGCCATGCTCCCCTTCTGCGGCTACAACATGGGCGACTACTTCCGCCACTGGATCTCCATGCAGCGCACCCTCAGCGAGACCCCTCGTATCTTCCACGTGAACTGGTTCCGCAAAGACGCCGAAGGCAAGTTCCTCTGGCCCGGCTTCAGCGAAAACATGCGCGTCCTCAACTGGATCGTCGATCGCGCCAACGGCCACGGCAAATCCAAGGAAACCCCGATCGGCTGGGTTCCCAGCTACACAGACATCGACTGGAAAGGCCTCGACTTCCCCAAAGAAAAATTCGAAGAACTCCAGCGCTTCGACCGCGACGCCTGGCGCACCGAGATCCTCTCCCACGAAGAACTCTTCATCGATCTCAAGACACATCTCCCCAAAGAGCTCATCTACGAACGCGAGCTCCTCATCTGCCGCATGTGACCCGGGCATTCCTCCCCGAATCCCGAACGTTCCAGGACCCCGCCACGCTCCAGCGCGGCGTGGTCCGCACTCTCCGAGTGCGGCTCTGGGCATGTAGGATGGGTGTGGCGAAAGCCCGCCCGTCTGTGGGCGCGCCGCGATCACACCGCATATTCCCTGCGCGGTGCCTTGGCGTGCACGCCCTTCAGCAGCGTCCGCATTGAATCCCGCCGCACCAAAACGGTGTCGCATCATCCATGGCATTTTTGACGGTTCATTGCCGTACCATCATCTTGCCATGCGTCTTCTCTGCTCCCTCCTCTGTCTCTTCTCAGTCGCCACGCCTGCCGCTGAAATCGTCCTCGGTACACTTCACGTCATTCATCATGCCGCCGATGCGCCGCCGACCGCCAAACAGGCCGCGCTCGAGCTTCAGCACGTGATTCAGCAGGCCACGGGCATGACCTTGCAGATCACCAGCGATCCAGCCCTCGTCCCTGCACTACGCATCGTCTCGGACAAAACCCTCCCGCATGACGGTTTCGAAATCCGCCAGGAGGGCGCGGACATCATCATCGCCGGAAACGACGACTTCGCTCCCGCCAAGCCGGACGCTTGGTTTGTGCCCAGCCACGGCACCTTCTTTGGCGCGCTGGAGTTTCTGGAGCGCTTCACCGGTGCACGCTGGCTGCTTCCTGGCGACCTCGGCCTGGAAGTCCCTCAGGTGGAAAGAATCCGCGTGGCGCTGCCACAGCCTCTACGAGGAGCCCCAGCCTTCGCCACCCGTTCGCTCGCTTATGTCGGCGAGACCGACCCCCGAAATCCGCGTCTTCCTCAGTCAGCCGCGTCGGACTGGCTTCGCCATCACCGCCTCACCAATGCCTTTCATCCCTTCGCCACCGCCTATGGCCACTCATGGGACGACTACCTCCGGCCCGATGACTTCGTCGCGCATCCCGAATGGAAGCCATCCAGCGGCAGCTACGAGCGCAAAGGCAAGGTCACCTTCTTTTGCACCACCGCACCCGGCCTTGCAGACCTGTTCGCCAAACGCGTTATCGAATCCATCGACCGCAATCCAACGCGCGAGATGACAAGCATCTCTCCCACCGATGGCGGCGGCTTTTGCTCCTGCGAACGCTGCGCAAAGCTCATCACCAAAGACCCGCACGGAAAGCCAAATCATGCGCGGGCCATCCTCACCTTTTACACCGAAGTCGCTCGCATCATCGAGCGCGAGCGTCCCGGTCATCGCCTCGGCGGCTTCGTCTATTACAACTACCAGTATCCCCCCGCTGAGACCTTCAAAGTGCCCGACAATCTCAGCCTCTGCTGGGCACCCCTGAACTACTACGGCTACGGCCTCCTCAAGCCCGTGTATCACGCCGAATTCGAAGGCACCATGAAGCGTTGGAGCAGCATCACCGACCATTTATGTTACCACAACTACTCCACCTGGATGCGCAGCTACCACGGCGCACCACTGCCGCCCGCTCTCAGCATCTTGCAGCTGGAACTCCCCACGGCGGCGAAGTGCAAAGCCTGGGGCGCACGCATGGTGGGCACCAGTTCGTGGGGTGTGAATGCGCCCATCAACTACCTGCTCGCAAAACAAATGTGGGACACCAAGCTCAATGTCAGCGCCACACTCGACGAATGGCTGGAGCGCGCCTACGGCCCTGGCTGGAAACACATGCGCCGCATGTATGATGAACTCGACGCCAAAATGCTCGCACACAAACAAGCACAATCGCCCGCCTACAAAGGCAGCCAGTATGAAGTGAACGAAGATGTCATGCAGTCCATCTACGCGCCGTTGTTTCCTCAGATCGAACAGCATTACCTCGCCACGCAGGCCGCCTGCGCCACCGACCGCCAGCGCGCCCGCCTGGCCATGTTTGGCGACAATCTCACCCAGCTTCACTTCGCGCTCCGCAAGGCCTCACTCATCAGCGGAGAATGGAAGTCCGTCTTCCACCGCGATGACGCTGCCTTCGCCGAGTTCATGCGCAGCATGGAATCCTCATCCAGCCTCTATCGAGATGCCGGCGGGTTGGATCACGGTCCCATCTGGAAAGGCGAATACCGCGCCCCTTGAAGAACCACCCACCCCCGCTTGGATAGCCCACCATGCTCCACTCCGTCCGCCTCTCCGGCTATCGCTCCCTGCGCGACCTACGTCTGCGCCTCGGCCGCGTCACCGTCCTTCGCGGTGCCAATGGCGTCGGCAAGACCAATGTCTATCGCGCCCTCCGCCTCCTCTCCGCGCTCGCCCGTGGCGACTTCGCCGAAGCCGTCGCCACCGAAGGCGGCATGCGCAGCCTCCTCTGGGCCGGCAACAATGAGCACGCCCGCCTCACCACCTTCTCCGCCGAAGTCCTCTCCGAAACCTTCGGCTACGAATTCGAATGCGGCCTCATGCCCGTCAGCCGCTCCGCCTTCAAACTCGACCCCGACATCAAGCTAGAGGCCCTGCGCTACGGCAAAAAACTCCTCGCCAAACGCTCCAGCTGCCAGGTCCGCCTCGCCGATGCCAAAGGCGTTATGCACACCCTCACCGAGCCCGTCGGCTCCTCAGAGTCCATGCTCGCGCTCATTCGCGATCTCCAAAACTACCCACTCCTTCTCGATGCACGCCTCAGCCTCGAACGCTGGCGCTTCTATCACTCCATGCGCACCGATCCTGATGCCCCCGCACGCCGTCCCGTGCGCGGCTGCTGGTCCCCCGTCTTGAATGAAGACGCCTCCAATCTCCCCGCCGTCATCCAGACCATCAACGAATCCAACGAAGCCATCGCCTTTCACGACGCCTTGCAGCAGGCCTTCCCAAACTCTCGCCTCCACATCGAGTGTGGCGACTGGTTCCGTCTCGCCTGGCAGGCCCATGATCTCCCTCGCACCCTCGCCGGTCACGAACTCTCTGACGGTACCCTCCAGTTCATCTGCCTCGCCGCCGTCCTCTGCAGTCCGCGCCCCCCCCCACTCCTCGTCCTTAACGAACCCGAAACCAGTCTCAACGAATCCGTCTTCCCCGCCCTCGCAGAGCTCATCTTAAAAGCCTCCGAGCGCTCCCAGATTCTCATCATCTCCCACTCAAAAACCCTCGCCACCGTCCTCGCCGCCCTCTGCAAAGTCCGCGTCCAAGAACTCACCATGCGCCACGGCGACACCCGCCTCCGCGGCCAGGAAAACTCAAAAACCTGCTACGTCTTCGACGACGATGATGAAGAACAGGAACACACCGCCCCACCTGAGGCAGGATCGGACGCGAGGAGTTGATTGCCTCATTGCTTACCCAGCGGTGAGAAATGCCCACGGCTGTCGCGAGGGCGCCAGCAAAGTGGTCCGCACACACCGTGTGCGGTTTCCGGCCGTCGTTCACGCAGGACATCCCTGCGCACCCCCGCCACCTGCCAATTTACAATTCTCAGTTTTCAGTTCCCAGTTTACAACCTCAGTCCTTCGCAGCCTTCGCGAAAAAGGATCTCCACCACCGTGCCCTTCGAAGCGCAGCAAAGAACACCCTCTGCCCCCACGTAGTCTTCCGCCACAGCCACCCTCGCCTCCGCGTCCTCCTCCTTCCACTCCGAGGCTTCGCGGCACACACCTCCCCCCCCTCCCGCCATGCACACCCGCCGCACTTTCCTCACCCCCGCCGCCGCGCTCACCCTCCTGCTCCCAGCGCTCCTCCCTCTAAACGCCGAACCCACCCCCGCCATCACCGGCGAGACCGAGCACTTCCTCTACCGCATGCCCTCACCCGATGCCCCCTACATCGACACCCAGCGGGACAACAAGGCCTTCGCCTTCAAAGGCACCCGCATCATGCTCTCCGAAGACAACGGCACCACCTGGCCCCACAGCGCCGAATTCCCCGACGCCGAAAACATCACCTTCAGCGTCATCCTCAAAAACGGCAGCATCCTCTTCGCCACCCGCGAGCACCTCTTTCTCTCCACCGACAATCTCAAGACCCATCGCGAGATCATCGTCAAAAAACCCGACGGCACCGACTATCGTCCTCACACCCCCGTCAAGCCCGATCAGCCCGGCTGGTACTTCCACTCCCTCGATGGCGAGCACTGCTTCGATGTGGGCGGCAAAGAAATGCTCGTCTGGGGCAATTACTGCAACGTCCTCGGCGGCCCCGTCCCCGTGAACATCTACTACTCCACCGACAACGGCCAGACCGTCAAGCTAGCTTACTCCTTCGGGCAGAATCCCAAGTTCCAGCAAAAAGACGCCCCCTCCACCGCCCCACTCCTCGGCGACCCCACCAACACCATCATTGCCCGCCACGTTCACAACGTTACCTACAGCCCCGCCGAAAACGCCTTCTACGCCTGCACCGGCGACATCGACCGTGGCCACGGCAACGAATGCCATTGGCTGCGCGGCACCTACAATGCCACCGCCGATACCTGGGACTGGAAAGTCCTCATCTCCGTCAACTCAAACTCCCGCTTCAAATGCGGCGGCATCAATTTCATTGGCGACAAAATCTACTGGATCGCCGACGCCAACGGCCCCGCCATCGCCAACCGCCACGACCGCGGCATCTTCGTTTGCGCCCCCTCGGACATCACCGACACTTCTAAGCACACCCTGCTTTTCAATCCCATGTTC
>JAPLUN010000019.1 GCA_026397715.1 Verrucomicrobiota bacterium | reverse complement strand
TTTCAAGCTGACCGATGATGGTGAAAGGCATGTTCTTGATCCGCACTGTCTGCCCCACGGGGTCCAGCGGGCCAAAGAGCTCTCGTGCCGTGCGCGAGCCGATGACGGCCACGCGGGCCGCGCTGCTCACCTCCCTCTCCGTAAACATGCTGCCGCGTGCCAGCGGCCAGTCACGGATGCGCAGGTAGCCCGGTGACTCTCCTGCGATGGTCGTGCTCCAGTTTCGCCCGGCGGCGACGGCCTGTGCTGTGAGCGTCACTTCAGGGCTCGCGGCCTGCACGCTGCGCACCTCCCGGCGGATGGCCTCCACGTCCTCCAGCGTCAGGTTGCTGGACTCCCCGCTGCCTGCGGCGGCGGCATTCGTCCGGCGGCTTTTGGAGAAAACGATGAGCAGGTTTGAGCCGAGCGAGGATACCTGATCCTGAATGCGCCGCTGCGTGCCGCGCCCCACCGCCATGATGGAGACCACGGAGGCCACACCAATGATGATGCCCAGAGCAGTCAGAATGCTGCGCAGCTTGTTCCGCCGCAGCGCGCGGAAGGCGATCATGGCCGTGAGGCCTGCACGCAGCAGCGAAGATGTGAGTGCATGCAGCATGGCGGTCAGGAGATGCTGGCGTGTTGTTCGGACGCATCCAGCGCGGCGCGCTGGTCGCTGGCAAAGAGGCGCGCGGTGCACGGCTCATCACGAATAACCCTGCCATCACGCATGACGATGATGCGCTTGCAGTACGCGGCGATGTCCAGCTCATGCGTCACCATCACCACGGTGATGCCTGCGTCATTCAGCTCCTGAAACAGGCCCATGACCTCGATGCTGGTGCGCGTGTCCAGATTGCCGGTGGGCTCGTCCGCCAGCACCAGTTCGGGCTTGTTGACCAGTGCGCGTGCGATGGCCACGCGCTGCTGCTGGCCGCCGGAGAGCTGGTTGGGGTGATTGTAAAGGCGTGCACCGAGGCCGACTTTTTGCAGCGCGTCGATCGCACGCCGGCGGCGCTCGCGCAGCGGCACATGCGGGCTGGTGTAAAAGAGCGGCAGCTCCACATTTTCACACGCTGTGGTTCGTGACAGCAGGTTGAAGCTCTGGAAGACAAAGCCGAGCTTCTGATTGCGCAGGCGCGAAAGCTCCGCTCGGCCAAGCTTTGCTACATCTACTCCATCGAGCAGGTAGCTGCCTGCGGTAGGCTGGTCCAGACAGCCGAGCATGTTCATGAGCGTGGACTTGCCCGAGCCGCTGGAGCCCATGATGGCCACGAACTCCCCGCGCTCGATTTGCAGGCTGACCCCGTTCACCGCATGCACTTCCACATCGCCTGTGCGGTAGGTCTTGCGGATGTCCGTCAGCTCAATGACCGTCGTGCTCATGGCTAAAGTGATGGTGGAGGCCCCTCCGCACCTTCCTTGGTGCCGCCCAGAGAGGCCGTCACAACGCGCGCAGCAGCCTCCAGGCCGTCGAGCACCTCCGTCTCGCTGTTGTCGGTAATGCCCGTGGTGACGATGACGGCGCGCAGTGTCTGCTCTTGGTCCGCACCCTCCAGCACATAGACTAGCTGCTGCCTGCGCTGCAGCTTGGCATCTGCCTTACCGGTGACCTTGCTGCCTTCGGGCGGTGTGAAGCGCAGCGCGGTGTTCGGCACTTTCAGCACCCCGCTTTTCTCTGCCGTCAGGATGGAAACGTCCGCCGTCATGCCGGGGAAGAGCCGCTGTTCCGGGTTTTCCACGTCGATGAGCGTCTCATACGTCACCACATTCTCCTTCGTCGTGGGGGAGATGCGTACCTGCACGACCTGGCCTTCGAACACATCATCCGGGAAGGCATCCACGGTGAAGTCCACTTTCTGCCCCGTCTTCACGCGACCGATGTCGGCCTCGGAGACCGTGGCGTTGATGCGCATTTTTTTGATGTCCTGAGCGAGGGTGAAAAGAACCGGAGTGTTCATCGCCGCGACGACCGTCTGGCCTGCATCCACCTTCCGTGAGACCACGATCCCATCCACCGGCGCGGAGATGCTGCAGAAGCCCAGGTCTGTCTTGGCTTGGTCGAGCGCCGCTTCACGGATGGTCACGGTGGCCTCCGCCTGTCCCAGCTCCGCCACGGCCTGCTCCACATCCAGTGCCATGACTCCGCGCATGGGGAGCAGCTCTTTCTTGCGGGCGAGGTTCTGCCGCTTCCACATGGCGCTAGCCTTGGCACCAGCCAGCTCGCCCTCGGCAGCTTTGAGCTTCGCGGCATAGATGGAGGTGTCCAGCTCCGCGATGAGGTCGCCGCGCTTCACCGTGGAATTGAAGTCTGCATAGAGCTTCATGACGCGGCCGGACACCTGACAGCCCACGTCCACACTCACCACCGCGCTGAGCGTGCCGCTGGCCGTCACCACGGCACGCAGGTCTCCTTTGCCGACGGTGGTTGTTTCAAAGCGGGACATGCCTGCACCGGGTGGTTTGCAGGCGGGCAGGGTGAGCAGTGATAAAAAAATTAGGATACGTGTGTTCATTTCCAGCCTCCTCCGACGGCTTGATAAAGTTTGATGCGTGCGGCCACTGCGTCATAGCGTGAGCCAATGAGGTTCTGCTGCGCGGTGAAGAGATCCTGCTGCGCCGTCATCACATTCAGGTAGGTCGCCACGCCGCGCTGATCTCTTTCGGCGGCTAGGTCATAGCGCCTCTGCTGAGCGGCGGTCAGAGCTTCCAGTGTGCGGATCTGCTCACGCGCCGCACGTTGTGCTGCCAGCGCATCGGCCACTTCCCGGAAGGCGCTTTGGATGGCCTTCTCGTAGTTTGCCACCTCGATGCGCGTGCGCACCTTCGTGGCATCGAGGTTTGCCTTGTTTCGGCCACCGGCGAACAGGGGCATGCTGATCTGCGGCGCAAAGCTCCACACGGCGGTGTTTGGGCCAAAGAGGCTCGTGAGCTCCGCGCTGGTCGTGCCATCGGATGCTGTCAGCTTCACGGTTGGGAAGAAGGCCGCGCGCGCTGCGCCGATGTCCGCATTTGCCGCACGCAGCATGTGTTCCGCAGCGAGGATGTCCGGCCGCCCCAGCAGCAGCTCCGAAGGCACACCGGGTGAGACTGCTTTCACCGGTGCATCGGCCAGCGCTCTGCTTTGTGGCAGCCCTGGAGGCAGCGGCTGGCCGAGCATGAGCACGAGGCCGTTCTCCGCCTGTGCGCGCTGACGCTGGTAGGAAATGATATTGGACTTGGCCGTGAGCACCTGCGTCTCGGACAGGCGCAGGTCCAGCTCCAGCAGTCCGCCTGCTTTGAAAATGCTCTCATTCAGGCGGTAACTTTCCTCCACCACGGCCAGCGTTTGCTTCGTGTTGGCAATGAGCTCATCAAACCGCCTTACCGTGTAGTATTGCGTGGCCAGCTCTCCGACGAGCGTCACTTGTGCGGCACGCTGAGTTTCCGTTTTGGCCAGGTAGGTCTCCAGCGCCTTCGCACTCAGGCTGCGGATGCGGCCAAACAAGTCCAACTCATACGCGGTGGAGCCCAGCTTCACTGACCACTGCTCTGTCGTCAGTCCGGCTAGGTGGCTCTGCGTCAGGTCGCTCGAAGCGAAAACGCTGGGCAGCAGCGGCGCGCGCTCGATGCGGTACTGCGCCCGCGCCTCCTCCACGCGCAGCATGGCCACTCGCAGATCGCGGTTGTTGGCCAGGGCGATGTCGATAAGCCGCACCAGCCGCGCGTCATCCTTGAAAACACTCCGCCATGCCAGCTCGCTGCTGGCGGCGCTGGTGGTGCCACCGTTCGGGTAGCGTGCACTCACCGGTGCCGCCGGGCGCTCCAGTTTCGGAATGAAGCTGCAGCCGAGCAGCGTCTGGCAGCCGAGAAGGGCCAGGACACAGCGCCGCGTCTGGCGGAAAAATGGAGGCTGATTCCTGAAAGTCATGACTCCAATAATCACGGCATTCACGCAACCTGCGTCGCTATTCAGACCAGTGGATGAATCAGCAGGACGAGCGGCATCGTGCGCGGATGAACGGCTGCCGCCGTTCATGGGCTCTTTGCCACCGTTCGTCACGGTAGGAGGCAGGCTTGTCATTGCATGCTGGCTTTTCGCCGTCGGTGTCACAAACTTGCAGGGAGATGAACGAGGTTCCACATAGCATCAGCGTCAGCAGCACACCGCCCTTTGCCGGGCGCGGCTACCGCCTGATGCAGACCGGTTTTTGGACTTTGTTTGCTCTGACAGTGACTGTGACGCTCCTGTCCGGTCCGCCCCCAATCGCCTTTGATGATGACTCCTCCGCCACGGCAGAGGCGCTCAGGCGGGCCTTCGCCGTTTTGCAGCCGCTCATGTGGATTCAAAATGCAGCCATGATCATCTGCGGCATCCTGGCCACTCATCAGCTGCACCTTCTCTCCCTCAGGCACCGGTGGGACCTGCGCCCCTTCAGGCGGCTGGTGCCCATGGTGGTGCTCTCCTGCGCAGGCTTTGCGGTCGGCATCTCCGTTTTCATCAATGCCCTCCGCTGGTTCCTCGCCGGACAGGGTGTGGGCGAGGCGGTCGCAGGCAGGGGGCTGGTCATTGAGCTCATCTCTACTGGCGCTGTGTCCCTCTTTCTGCTGGGCACGTGGGCCGCGCTATACTACGCCTGCCAGGCTTTCACGAGGCTGCACCAGATTGAAGTCAGCTCTCTGCGCCATGCCGCAGCCATCAAGGAGGCGCGGCTGCAGACCATCGCCACGCAGCTCAATCCGCACTTTCTTTTCAACTCACTCAACACCCTTCGCGCGCTGATTGATGAAAATCCCCAGCAAGCGCGCGATGCCGTGACGCAGCTCTCCCACGTGCTCCGTGCCTCCCTGACCTCCAGCGACTGCATGTTTATCCCCCTGCGCGATGAACTCTCCACAGTGAATGCCCTGCTGGACCTGGAGATGGCACGCTATGGCGACCGCCTGCAGGTGGAGCGGCACGTCGGCCTCGGTTGTGAAAAAGCACTCATTCCACCGCTGCTGCTCGTCACGCTGGTGGAGAACGCCGTGAAGCACGGCGTGGCCGCCAAACTGGGCCCCGCATTCCTGCGCTACGAGGCCACCCTCGGTCCCGCTGGTCTGTGCCTGCGCGTGCAAAACTCCGGCTCCCTTGTGGAAAACTGGCAGGGCAAAGGTGGCATGGGCCTCGCACATACGCGTGAGCGTCTGGCCCTGCTGTTCGGCAGCGCTGCCACCATGCGCATCTGCCAAAACACCGAAGGCGTAGAGGTTATCGTCTCCCTCCCTCAGCAAGCACTGACCCAGCAGCAGCCATGAAAGCCCTCCTCATCGACGACGAACGCATGGCTCGCCGCGAGATGCGCCGGCTGCTGGCGGCGCATCCCGAGATCGAAGTCGTGGGAGAAGCCGACAGCGGTCATGCGGCGCTTAGCCTGCTGCCCACGCTCAAGCCAGACGTCCTCTTTCTCGACATCCAGATGCCCGAGATGGATGGCTTTGAATTCGTCAATGCCATGGGCGACCACGCACCGCAGGTCATCTTCTGCACCGCCTACGATGCCCACGCGCTGCGCGCCTTTGAGGTCAATGCCGTCGGCTACTTATTGAAGCCCGTCGATCCCGTCCGTCTCGCCGCCGTCATCCAAAAACTGCACGATCCCGCCCCGCCGGACACCGAAGCTCAGGATGAAACACCTCTCCGTGAAACCGACCGCGTGCTGCTCAAAGGTGAGCAGCGTAGCTGGTTTGTGCCTGTTCGCTCGATCTACCTCCTCCAATCCGAAGGCAACTACACGCACGTTTTCTTTGAAGGTGGCAAAGTCCTTCTCCCCCGCTCACTGGGCACATTGGAGCAGCGCCTGAATCTTCCCATGTTCTTCCGTGCCAACCGCGCCCAGCTCATCAACACCCGCGCCATTACCGATGTCGCAGAATGGTTCAGCGGCGGCCTCCAGGCCACTCTCGCCTCCGGCGACAAAGTCGAAATCTCCCGGCGGCAGGCCGCGCTGTTTCGGAAGCAAAAAGGACTATAGTAGACGAAAGAGCGCGAAGACCTGTCAGAAGTTGCCTTCCAGTGGGTGGCTAAGGACTGAACTCCCACTCAGGCGCGTTAAGCAAAGCCCACAGCACATCCTCCATGCGGCTGCGCCATGCGGGATCGAGTTTCTCCGTCGGCGGATCGCCAGCACGCGCGGCAGATTCCTGGGCCATGCGCACCGTGGTGGCTTCGCCGTCGAGATGATTGGACCAGCTCACGTATTTTTCGCGGGTGCGGGTGACAGCTGGTGTCTGGCTCTTAGAAGCCGGCTGAATGCGCGCGTCAAAGCCAGGAATCAGGTGCTTCGTGTAAAGAGCACGTTCTTCGGCGGAGGGATGACGGGTGAGGAGCTTGAGGAAGAGCTGATCGATGAACTGGTCAAGGGATTCATTTTGCAGGGTGAGGGTGGTGATGCCGTGGTCGTTACTCAAACGGGTGAGCCAGATGCCAAGCGTGCCGTTGCTGAGGATGGCGGGCTGGAGCACGTTTGGATCAGCGTCGCGTTTGCTGATGGGATCCTGGCGCGAACCACGCCAGCCGAAGGCACCAAGCACATCGGTGACGGCTTGGATGCGGGGCAGGGCGAGGCTGGGGCGGTCACGTTCATTGCTGGTGCTGGTGAGCATCCAGCTGCGGTAAGGTTTGCCCAGATGGATGGCGTTCTTGAGGTCTCGGGTGTTGTCGATGTCGAGGCAGACTTCTTCAGTGTGGAAGGGCTTGCCGGTGGCGGCAAAGAGCGAGTCCACAATCTGCTCCGCCTGCAGGCGCCGTGGCGCTGGGCTGGTGAAGAGCGAGCTGGTCTGCTTCAAGGCGGGATCGGTGGCGCGCTGGTAGGCTTGACTGTTCAGGATGAGACGCGCCAAGTGTTTCATGTCGTAGCCGCCGCTGACGAATTCGCGGCCAAGCCACTTGAGCAGCTCAGGATGCGTGGGCTTGCCTTTTTCCCAGTCTTCGATGGGTTCCACAATGCCACGGCCCATGAAACGCGCCCATATGCGGTTTGCAATAACCTGGGCAAAGCGCTCATTTTGCGGTGCGGTGATCATGACGGCCAGAACGTCGCGGCTGTCCTTCGGAACCTCCGCAAGTTTCGCTGCGGCTTCATCGCAGAACTCGGCAAAGGGCCACTTGGGCTGCACTTTGGTGCCGGGCTGCAGTGTCACTTGTATCAAAGGCTTGCGGCCGCCGGCATGGATCTTGTCCATCGGCACGCTGCTCGTCTTCGGTACTTCGATTTCCTTGGTGCCCAGCATGGCGGCGAGTTCGAAGAGATCCTGCTGCAACGATTTGCCGGTGGGTGAATCATGGCAGCGTGCGCATTTCATTTCCACCCCTAGGAAGGCGGTGCTGACGATCGTGCCCTTGGCCGCCATTGGAACATCGTTCTGCGAAGCCGTGCCAAATCCGGCGGGGCCGCCTAGACGCTCGCTGCCGCGCATGCGGAGGAGTTCGGTGACAAAGAAGTCCATGGGCTTGTTGTCCTGCAAAGACTCATACAACCACCAGCGGAATGGACCGGTGTTGTTCAGTGTTGGATTGAGGATGTTTGGGTTCTCCGCCAGCACGTCCTGCCAGTAGCCCATCCAGTTGTCGGCCCAGCGTGGGTCGGCGAGGAGTTTATCAATCGCCGCTTTGCGGTCTGGATTTTTTTCAAATGCGGCAATCTCCTCCAGCGATGGCGGCACACCCACGGTGTCGAGATACACGCGGCGCAGGAAAGTGAGGTCATCCGTCAGTGATGTGAGCGTGAGATGATCTGCACGAATCTCCGGCCAGTGTGCGCCTTCCTTGATCCATTTGTTCAGCAGGGCGACTTCATCCTTGGTCAAGGGCTTGCCCTTGGGCGGCATGATCTCGTCTTCATCAGAAGATGTGATGCGGGCGATTATGGAGCTGTGATCCGGCTTGCCGGGATCGACCGCAGCACCGTCAGCTTTGCCGCCTTTCATCGCGTCCGCGAGTGAGTCGAGATGCAATCCGCCTTTGGCCTTCGCGCCGCGATGGCACTCGGTGCATTTGGCTTCGAGGATGGGCTGGATGTCTTTGAAATAATCGATGCTGCCTTTGTGCGCATCCTGCGATTTCACGCTGTCGATTTTCGCGGCGATGAAGGAATCAATGCTGCCTTCACCCGCTGGGTTTTTAGCCAGCCATGCTTCCGCTGCTTGACGGCGCGTTGCCCAGTAAGACGCGGACTGTGCGCGCAACTCGGCGCGTTTCTTGGCGTTGATCTCAGCGTAGTGGGCGTTGCGCTCCTGTTCGTAAGCGGTCCAGCCGGCATCGTTGTAGGCGACTTCACGTTTGCCGGGGGTGATCAGTTTCCAGGTTTCAGTCCCTTGCTGAGACCAGGCGACGACGGTTTCCCCGAGTTCTGGACGGCGCGCCGCCTTGCCAGCGTAGCTTCCCACCAGGGTCTCCAGCACGATGAACTGCGGCTTGCCGGTGCCTTCAAACTCGCACCATGATTCACGATTGCCCGGCGGCACAAAACGGAAGTCAGGACCGAGGTCCAAGTAGCCTTGTTGATCGGTCACGAGATGATGGCCATCACTGTCATTGGGAGGGAAGGGAGTGGTGAGGATCGTCTTGTTTTCGATGTAGAGATTCGTGGCACCACGAGCGCGCAGCAGCAGGCG
>JAPLUN010000554.1 GCA_026397715.1 Verrucomicrobiota bacterium | reverse complement strand
GGCGAGCAGCAGGCAGACCAACGCCAGCCAGCGCGAGGACTGCGCGGCGGGATAAATCAAAAACAGCGACAGCAACGCGAGCCAGTGACCGAACTCCGTGGTGGCCAGCTGAAGCTGCCACTGCCAGCGCGTCGGCGACATGATCCACGCGTTCACCGCGAGCAGAGCGAGAATAAGGAGTGCCGAAATGAGAACCACAGTTTTCAAGAATCTGGTCTTATCCGCTTCCGGCACAATTCTGGATTCAATCTCTTCATAAAAAAGGCGCGGATCTCACGACCCGCGCCTTTCGAAACAATGGGTTTCAGAATTAACCAGCAATAGAGAACACCTCACGGGCATCCGCGATGCTGCCAGTCAGAGCAGCAGCGGCAACCATGACGGGGCTCATCAGGACGGTGCGTCCCGTGGTGCTGCCTTGACGTCCTTTGAAATTGCGGTTCGAAGAGGATGCGCAGAGCTGATCGCCGACAAGCTTGTCGGGATTCATGGCCAGACACATGGAGCAGCCTGCGCCACGCCACTCGAAGCCGGCTTCGCTAAAGATTTCATGCAGACCTTCCTTACGGGCGAGCACATCGACGATCTGCGACCCAGGAACCGCGATGGCTTTCACGCCAGCGGCCACTTTGCGACCCTTGATGAACTTGGCCACTTCGCGAAAGTCACTGAGACGACCGTTGGTGCAGGAACCGATGAAGGCGACGTCAATTTTGGTGCCCTTGATCGGCTGACCGGCAGGCAGCTTCATGTAATCAAGCGCGTCCTGAATGGAGATGCGGCCAGGCTCGGTGGTGGCGCTTTCGGCGGTCGGCACGTTTTCGGTCACGGCGATGGCCTGGTCCGGGCTGGTGCCACAGGTGACCGTTGGCGGCACGTCTTCGGCCTTGATGTTGATGACATCATCATAAACACAATCAGCATCCGAAGCGACCGCACGCCACTGGGCGACGGTGGTGTCCCAGGCATCACCCGTCGGTGAGTAAGGCCGGCCTTTGAGATACTCGAAGGTCTTTTCGTCCGGATTGACGTAGCCGCAGCGCGCACCGCCTTCGATGCTCATGTTGCAGACGGTCATGCGCTCTTCCATCGACATCGCGTCAAACAGGCTGCCACCGTATTCATAGGCGTAGCCGATGCCGCCGTTCGCGCCGAGCAGACGGATGATGTGAAGAATCACGTCCTTGGAATAAACACCGGGGCGCAGCTGGCCGTCCACATTGATGCGGCGGACCTTCATCTTGCCCAGTGCCATCGTCTGCGTGGCGAGGATGTCGCGCACCTGGGTGGTGCCGATACCAAAGGCGATCGCTCCGAAAGCACCGTGCGTCGCGGTGTGGCTGTCGCCACAGGCAATCGTGGTGCCGGGCTGGGTGATCCCCTGCTCAGGTCCGACGACGTGCACAATGCCCTGCTTGCCGCTGGAAAGGCTGAAATAGGTGATGCCGAAGTCCTTGGCGTTCTTGTTGAGCTCCTGGATCATCGCTTCCGCAAGAGGATCCGAAAACGGCGAGACCTGGCTGTCCGTCGGCACGATGTGATCGACGGTCGCAAAGGTGCGGTGCGGGTAGGCCACCTTCAGGTTCAGATCACGCAGCATGCCGAAAGCCTGCGGGCTGGTGACTTCATGGACGAGATGCGTGTCGATGAGAAGCTGTGTCTGGCCGTTGTCGAGGGTGCCGACGACGTGCGAATCCCAGACTTTTTCGAAGAGTGTTTTGCCCATGATGCGTGCTGATTGGTGGTTTGGAGGGCTGCAAGCCTAGCACGCCCGGCGGAGGGTGCAAGAATGCCTCTTGGCTTTTGCCGCCGCACCTGCCAGCATCCGCGCCCATGAAATGGTTCAAAGTTCTCTACGTGCAGGTGCTGATTGGCGTCGTTCTGGGCATCCTCCTCGGTTTGTTGTTTCCGCCGGCGAATGCGATCGTCCTGTTCGGCCACACCTACAATGCCACCGACCTCCAGCCGCTGGCGGAGATTTTCATCAAGGCGATCAAGATGCTCATCGCCCCGATCATCTTCTGCACCGTGGTCTGCGGCATCGCCAGCATGGGGGACCTAAAGCGGGTGGGCCGAGTGGGCTGGAAAGCCCTGCTGTATTTTGAGCTCGTCACCACTGTGGCGCTGCTTATCGGCCTTGTGGTGGCCAATGTGATCGAGCCGGGCGCCGGAGTGGAGCATCATGCCTCGGCCAAGGAAACCTCGAAGCTGGTCGAATACCAGGCCAAGGCAGGTGACACGAGCACCAAGGCCTTCCTGATGAACATCGTCCCGAAGACCTTTGTGGGCGCTTTTACAGACGATTCGGTACTGCCTGCCCTCTTTCTCGCGCTGCTGGTGGCCGTGGCGCTCTGCCAGATGGGGGAGAAGGGAAAACCGGTGCTCGACCTTCTGCACAGCGTTTCGGAGGTTTTTTTCAAGTTGGTGGCCATCATCACCCGGGTCGCGCCCATCGCAGCCTGCGCGGCCATGGCCTACACCGTGGGCTCGGAAGGCCCCGGCATGCTCATCAAGCTGGCCAAGGTGCTGGCCTGTGTTTATCTCACCTGCGGGCTGTTTGTGTTCGTCGTTCTGGGCGGCATCGCGCGATGGAACGGCTTCAGCCTGTGGAAGATGCTGGTTCACATCAAGGACGAGCTGCTGCTGGTGCTTGGCACGTCGTCGTCCGAGACCGCTCTTCCCCAGCTCATGCTCAAACTCGAAAAGTCCGGCTGTGACAAGTCAGTGGTCGGCGTGGTCATCCCCTCCGGCTACTCGTTCAATCTCGACGGCACCTGCATCTACCTGACGCTGGCGGCGTTGTTCGTCGCGCAGGCCACAAACACGCATCTCACGCTGTGGCAGCAGCTCGGACTGCTGGCGGTATTGCTACTGACCTCCAAAGGAGCCGCAGGAGTCACCGGCGCCGGATTCATCACGCTGGTGGCAACATTATCGACCATCGACACAGGCATTCCAGTCTCAGGTCTTGCAGTTCTCATCGGCATCGACCGCTTCATGTCCGAAGCCCGCGCCATCACCAATCTCATCGGCAACACACTTGCCACGCTCGTCGTGGCGAAGTGGGAGAAGGAGTTCGATCCAGAAAAAGGCAAGATGCTGCTGCGCTAACCCTCACAGCTCGATCTTCATCGGCGGCGGTGGCGCCAGCTTGAGCTTGGGCGCGTCTTCATCCGGGGTGTCCACGGCATCGACGGGAATGGCTTTGCGGATCGGCGTGCCATCATCATTCACGGGGCTGGCACGGGGCACAGCCTGCTCAGAATTGTAGGGGTCTTCACCGATGACGGTGAGCGCCTTCATGCGCACAGGTTCGATGTGGACCCAGCGGTTGGACGAAGCAATGAGAGGGGCCGCGCCAAAACCGCTGGCGGGGCTTTGATAGCCAAACTGCTTGATCTCCACCGGCAGACCTTCGCCCGTGTGCAGATTGCAGAAGCCCTCCAGCGGCGTGCCGGGGCGCAGATACTCAAAGTAGGTGGATCGCACGGATTTTTCACGGCCATCCGGCCCTTTGATCTTCTCGTAGCAGTAGTCCGTGGCACGCATGCCGCTGCGCTGACACATTTCCACGCGCTCCGCCGTCTGTGGCGGCTCGATGTCCTTCGGCATGTACCGCGTTGCGCTGGCATTGACCATGTCCACCCAGACAGGCAGCACGATATGGTTGGAGAACGCCCCGGGGAAGATGGTCTTCTGTTTGTCGAAAC
>JAPLUN010000391.1 GCA_026397715.1 Verrucomicrobiota bacterium | reverse complement strand
TGCGGCGACCATCGGTGGCACCGGGTGGGATGCGTACTTCGAAGCTGTGCGTCTGCACGGCGCCAGTCTGGCGGTTCACGGTTTGCAGCGAAATCGGCCGCTGTGTGCCGTGCATGGCTTCTTCTAAAGTGACGAGGATGTCGCCCTCGATGTCATGGCCGCGCCGCGCGCGGCCTTTTTTCGCGGCGCCGGTGGGGATTTCTTCTTCAAAGCCCTGCGGGAATCCATAGCGGCTGCCACCACTGAAGTATTGCTCAAAGAAGTCGCTGAACCCAGTGCCGCCAAAGTGGAACTCCTGTTCATGGCCACCTGCTCCTTGCGGTGGCGGCTGGAAATTTCCTGCGTCCTGCCAGTTGGCTCCCAGGGTGTCATACTTTCTGCGCTTCTCCGGATCGCTGAGCACCTCGTTGGCTTCATTGATCTCCTTGAACTTGGCTTCGGCAGTCTTTTTGTCCTTGGCGGTGTCGGGATGGTAGAGGCGGGCCAGTTTGCGGAAGGCCTTCTTGATCTCGTCCGCGCTGGCATCGCGTGCGACCCCAAGGGTGGCGTAGTAGTCTTTAAATTCGGCAGGCATGATGTGGAGTATTTACGTCGCACAGCGACATGTCGTTGTGAATCGTGCTGCATTCTTTGCAGTCACCGCCAGAAGGCCAGAATGGCCGCGCCTCCCGCAACTGACATGAGCAGGCCGAGCAACGCTGGTTTGATGTAAGCGCGTGAACCGAGGGCGATCACAAAGAACATTTTGAAACACAGATTGGCCATGCCACCGACGAGAATCATGCGCCAGGCGACGGAGGTTTCGAGATGCCCCGTGTTGACCAGCCGTGAGGTGGAAAGCGTGATGGCCGACATGTCCGGCAGGCCGGAAAGAAAGGCAGCCACGTACAGGCCCGCGGAACTGCTGTGCTGGCGGGTATAGGCCACGATGACCAGCACCAGCGCATAGAGCAGCCCGAGGACGACGGCATTTTTCAGTTCGGACGGCGGGTGCTCATCCACGGGTTCTGAGTCGGCATTTTCTGCCAGCCGATGTGCCACGGCGGCGATCAGTCCAACCCAAAACATCATGGCAACGAGTGGTGGCAGCAGCTCGCGAATGTGATCGGAGGCGACGATCATCACCTCAGCCAGAAGGCGCACAAACGCCACGGCGGAGGCGATCAAGGCCATGGCGGCAAGCGACATGCTGCCTGCACTGGAGATTTTGCTGCGGCGTGCACTACTGGCTGCGGTGGCGGTGCTGGACACCAGCCCACCGAGAATGCCTGCCACGGCTGCTCCTTTGGAGCCGCCCAGAAATTTTTCAGCCATGTAGGCCGCGAGGCTGATGCCTACGATGAGCACCACGATGAGCCAGATGGCGAAGGGATTGAGCACACCGAGGTAGCCCATCTCGCGGTTGGGGAGCGCGGGCAGAATGACGAGCCCCAGAAGAACGAGGCGGACGATGGCGCGCAATTCCTCCTCACCAAAATGCCGCACCATGGCATGCAGCCCTTTTTTGCTTTGGAGCAGCGCCATGACACCGCCCGCGATCATCACGGCCAGAAGCCGCTCTCCGAGCATGGTGATGATGCCCACTGTAAACATCACAAGCATCGCCATTTCCGTGGCGAGGCCGGTAACCGGCGGTCGTTTTGCCTGTCGCAGCCAGCTGCCAAGCACCACAATGCAGGCAAATGTGATGAATCCTGCGGCAATCACCCAGCTGCCATAGGCATTCCCCAGAAGGCCGGTCAGCGCGCCGAAGAGTGTCAGCAGGGCAAAGGTGCGGATGCCCGCGACGCGATTCTGCACCCATTCGCGCTGCAAACCAACGAGCAGCCCCAGCCCGATGGCGGTGCCGAGGGATTGCAGCAGTTCCGTGGTTTCGGGCAGCGGGGTTGGCATGGCAGGTAAACGAAGTCTAAGGGAGACTTTACACGGACTTGCCATCGTCGCCATCCCAGTCCAAGAAAAGGACTCCAAGCCACCAACCATGTCCATCTGGAACTACGCCAACCCACAGCTCAAAGACCTCGTCGCTTACGAACCCGGCAAACCCATCGAAGATGTGGCCCGTGAACGCGGCCTGAAGCCGGAGGACATCATCAAGCTCGCCTCCAACGAGAACCCTCTCGGGCCGTCGCCCAAGGCCATTGTGGCCATGCAGGAGGCCGTCAAAGAGGTGAACATCTACCCGGACGGCGCTTCGTGGAAGCTGCGCAATGCCCTCGCGGAAAAGTTTGGCCTGGAAATGGGCAACATCATCATGGGCTGCGGCTCCAATGAAGTCATCGAATTCATCGGGCACGCCTTCCTCAAGCCCGGAGACAACATCATCACCGCCGAGCACGCCTTCCTTGTCTACAAGCTCATGGCCAAGGTTTTTGGCGCCGACACCATTGAGGTGCCGGATCCCGGCTACGTGCATGACCTCGATGCGATGGCCGCCGCCATCACGCCGAACACGAAGGAGGTCTTCATCGCCAACCCGAACAATCCGACGGGGACGCTTGTCACTCAGGAGCAGATCGACCGCTTCATGGCCAAGGTGCCCGCGCATGTCGTCGTCGTGTTCGACGAGGCCTACTATGAGTTCCTCGACAATCCGCCGGACACGCTCAAATACGTCCGTGAAGGCCGCAACGTCGTCGTGCTGCGCACCTTCTCCAAGATCCAGGGCCTTGCAGGCACGCGTGTCGGTTACGGTATCGCCAACAAGGAACTCATCGACGTTTTGCAGCGCACGCGGCAGCCCTTCAATCTCAACTCCATCGCCCAGGCAGGCGCACTGGCCGGACTGCTCGACGAAGAGCACCAGAACAAGACCAAGGCCATCACCGATGAAGGCCGCGCCTACCTGCAGCAGCAGTTTGGCGACATGGGCCTCGAATACATCCCGAGTTACGCCAACTTCGTCCTCGTCAAAGTCGGCGATGGCAACGCCGTCTTCAAATCCATGATGGACAAGGGCGTCATCGTCCGCGCCATGGCCGCCTACAAGCTCCCCGAATGGGTGCGCATCAGCATCGGCACCATGCCGCAGAATGAGCGCTGCATCGAGGTGCTGAAGCAGGTGCTGGGGAAGTAGCACTCGCGTTTGTTTTTCACTGCGCCGGTGTGAACAGTGACTTGTGAATGCAGCAAATGCGGATTGAATGCCGCATGATGTTGAAACTTTTGCCATCGAAGTTCACGTGGGTGCTTTGTGTTCTGCCCGTGCTGGCAGGCTGTCTGCCGGGCATGATCATGGCTCAGGTGGAAACGGTGAAGCCTGCGATTCCCACTATTGAGCCCGGGTTGGATCTGGCGGTGAAGTGGCCTTGGCAGGTGGAGCCCTCTGATGCGGCTGCCTGGGGCCTGACTGTTGACGTGCCAGTCGAAGCTCCTGTGGCAAAACCCGGCGCTCAATCTACACCGGAAACGGTGGCCAAAGCGGTGCCTGCGACCAAGGTCGCTCCCAAAGGTCCACCAGCAACGATGATCGAACACGTGGTCGCAAAGGGGGACTCTCTCACCAAGATCGCGCATGCCAATGGCGTGACGGTGGACCAGTTGAGGATTTTCAATGAATTGAAGAACGACAGGATTGTCATCGGGCAGGTGGTGAAAGTTCCAGGGGAGAGTGACATCAAAGCTATGGTCGACGCCGCAGTCGCCGCCGAAAAAGCCGCAGCCAAGGCCCCGGCCAAGGAGAAGCCCAAAAAAGCACCCTCTCCCGTGAAGGAGGAGGCACCCGTATTGATCGCCACCAAACCCCACCGCGCGCTGCCACCTGCGGCCTGGGGGGCTGCATCCTTGGTGCTTATCCAGGCTTTTCTGGACCGGCAGGGATTCACCATCGGTCCGATCGATGGCACGGCGGGGCCGGTGTATGACGCGGCGTACAAGGCATTTGAAAAAGCACATCCCGGAGAGCTTCACACTCCTGAAGGCCAGCCCTCCGCTGCTATGAAAGCCATCGGTGGCCCCTATGTCGAGTATGTGCTCACGGCAGCGGACATGCGCTGGATCTCACCTCATCCTGGCAGCGCTGCCGGAGGCAAGACGAAGGGAAAGGTCGTGGAGCCACCACCCACCTTTGAAGAGCTGACGCATGAGACTTTTATGTCCTACCGCTCAGGCTGGGAGTTTGTGGCCGAGCGGTTTCATGCTGCCGAGTCGTTCCTGCGACACATCAATCCCGGCGTCAAAAACGCCAATGTTCCCGGTGCGGTGTTTCTGGTGCCGAATGTGCTGCCGTTCGAAATTGAAAATGCGCTGGCAGAGCCCATTCAGCCTGCCGCAGATCCTGCTGCCCCCATCTCCGCCAGCATGCTGGGAGTGAGCCGACTGATCATTCGTCGTGGAGATTCTGTCATTGCCAGCATACCGGTCTCAGCGGCGCGTCCGGGATTGCATGGGCGCAAGACGTGGAAAATTCTCGATGTCGTTGCGCGTCCTCGTCTTTCCAGCACTGGCGATCCTGCTGCACCCATGACGGTACCCTACCGGCTGTCTGCCGGACCTAACAATCCGGTGGGCATTGTGTGGATCAATCTGGCCAAGGGCGGTGATCCCAAACCGCTGCCCTATGGTCTGCACGGGACGAGCATCCCCGGTACGATGACGAAGCAGGAAAGCATCGGCGGCTTCCGCATGACGAACTGGGACATCGCCCGCGCTGTTCGGCTGCTGCCTGCGGGCACCGAATTGAAGTGGGAGTAAATTAGCGCAAGCCTTCGGCTTGTGTTCCTCCATGGCCAGTGCAAGCGGGACGCTTGCACGACGGATCAGCGCTTCGCGCGGCGTTTGCGGATGGCGAGAACATCTCGTGCCATGCGGAACGAGTCGCGGATCAGATGAACATGGCCGCCCGGGGTTTCGTGCCAGGCGATGGATGCCTCCTCAAATTCGCAGCCGCTGTCATGCAGGGCGGCGAGCAGTTCGACATCAAAGGCAAAGCCATGAATGCGCAGCGTCGGGGCGATGCGCTGGTAAGCTGAACGCGGCACGAATTTGAGCCCACATTGACTGTCGTGAATGGGGATGCGCAGCAGGGTGGCTACGAGAGTGCCAAAGATACGGCCCATGAGCCGGCGCTTCCACTGCCGCTGAACCTTGGAACTGGTTTGATCCCAGCGGGAGGCAAACACCGCTGTCAGCGGTGCCGGTTGCTGGCGGACACGGCGGATGAGATTGGCGACTTCGGTGGCGGAGCAGGAGCCGTCTGCATCCACAAAAGCGAGCCAGTCTACCGGCGGTGCCTGATCCCAGCCGGCGTACACGGCGCCGCCTTTGCCCAGATTCTGTGGCAGAAACATCGGAGGGAGCAGGTGCTCGCTCTGGTGGCAGAGCGGAGTGATGATGTCGCGCATGCGTGCAGTCTCCGCCGCGTCAGAGCCGTCTTCCACGACCTGAATGCTCACGCCACCCAGTTCATGCGTCACCGCGCACAATTCCGTGAGGAACGGTCCGATGCGCCCGCTTTCCTGATAGCAGGGAATCACGATATGAACGGTGGCTGGTGGCATGAAAGGACGGATGACCGATGTTCGGCAGAAAGCGTGGGCGGTAAAAGCTAAATCCGTGGAGGCAGGACATCTTTTGTACGGCTGCGATGGTCTGGTATTGCGGAGCAGGCGGGTTCTGTGTCTTTATCGTGGACTCATCCACCATGCGTTTTCCGCACTTCATTTTCGCGCTGCTGCTGGTGCTGCCTGCATGCAGTTCGACGAATCGCATGCTCAAAGCGCAGCCTGTGGGTCTGTCGCCTTTTTTTGAGCAGCCTTGGCTGGCGCAGGATGCACGTGAACAGCTGGGGTTTCAAAAAATCTGGACCACGCCTGATCCGCAGCTGCTTGCGCAGGGAAAGGCGAAGCGAAAACTCTTCATCGCTCCTGTGACGCTGCATTATTTGCGTCCGCTCAGCCGGGCTTTTTCTTCCGGGGAGGTTGCATGGGGCGGAGTGCAGCGCCGGGAGGTGGATGTGGCGGTGCGCCTGCGTGAGGAATTTGTAGCCGCCTTTCGTCACTCGCCAACGCCGCTCTATCGACTCGTGAACCAGCCCGGCAAGGATACGCTGACGCTGCAACTGGCGATCACGGAACTCAATCCCACCAGCCCGAAGGGAAACGCGGTGGTCACCGTGCTGAAGTTTGTGGTCACTCCTGTGATCGGACTGGCGGCCTATTTCACCAAAGGAAACATGGCGATCGAGGGCAAGGTGGTGGATTCCGCATCAGGCCGGGCCTTCTTCCAGTTCGCTGACAACGAGAGCGACAAGCTGACCTTCATCAATCTGCGGGACTATCAGCCCTATGGTCATGCCATGAACACCGTCCGCTACTGGGCCATGCAGTTTGAGCAGATGACGCGGTCTCCGCGGGGCTGGAAGTTGAAGGATTCGGGCTCCATCACGCTGCGGCCCAATTGAGAATCGCCGCTATCTCATGCCGAACAGCCTGGAGAAGAAGCCGCGCTTGTTCTCAGGTGGTGGAGGAGGGGCCACAGGCTGCGCTTTGGCGATCACAACCGGACGCGGCTCAGGCGCAGGACCTTCAATGATCACTGTCATGCCCTGGGAGATCATTTTCACCAGCCGCACCACGTCCCAGTTCGCCGTGCGCATGCAGCCATGGCTGGATGTGCGGCCGATATTCTGCGGCGAGTTCGTGCCGTGAATGCCGATGCCGGGGCGGTTCAAACCGATCCACATGACTCCCACAGGGTTGTTGGGGCCAATGGGCAATTCGTAAAAGCTGCCACTGCGCACGCCGTATTCGAGCACGCTCTTGTCCCAGCGAAAGGTGGGCATCTGCGTGATGCCCAAGATGCGCCAGGTGCCGGGCGGCGTGGCCAGATGGCCGCTGCCGGGCGTGATGGGCAGAGTGGCGAGCAGCTTGTCACCGTCCCAAAGGTCGAGCACCTTTTCCCGCGTGTCGATCTTGATGACGCGAGTGAGAAATTCCGGCACTTCAGGCAGTTTAGAAATTTCCGTGAGTTCTTCGATGAGGAACGGCTGCACAGCAGGGACTTTGACCACATCTCCCGGCTTGAGGGCACCCAGCTTCAGGGGCTTGTTGATGAACTCCAGCATCTCTGGGGCGCTGTGAAAGCGCTCAGTCAGAAACTCCAGCAGTGAGTCATAGGGCAGGTACTTCTTCTTGCTCTGTGCGGAGGGCTGCCGGGGCACTTCTCCGACGAACTTGAGGTCCTCTTCGCGGATGGTGTAGGTAGTGTAGATCTCCGGTACGCTGGAGAGGTCGAGCGTGTTGGTTTTGACCTCGCTTTCTGGCATGCCATGGGAGCGCTGGTAGCGTTTCAGCGCCTTCGTGGTGAATTCACCGGGGCGGCCATCCAGCTTTCCAGGTCCGAAGAGCTGTGTATCCAGAAAGATCTGCAGCCGCAGGATGTCATCAATGGGTTCAGGTGCCTTCGGCAGCGGATCAGGGATCACCGCCGATGCGGAGGCGCAGGCCAGGAAGACCAGGGGAAGAAGACGAGAAAACAGAGGGTTCATAGGGACTTGAAAAGCCTGTCGCAACTACAGCGGCCTTTCGGGGAACTGAGCACTGCAAAGAGAATGGTTACGCACGGGACCGCAAGTAAAGATGCGCTGCACTTGGCAAATGTGCGCAAGAAAGATGCCATGCCAGGGACGGGTCAGTCACTATTCATGACTACTGCTTCAGGCGGTTTGGCTCTGCTGAGTCGGCTTGGGGACGGGTTATGGACTCACCCCCGGACCTGCCCGCTGCCATCCACCAGGTATTTGTAGCTGCAAAGCTCAGCCAGTCCCATCGGTCCGCGCGCATGCAGCTTGTCCGTGGAGATGCCGATCTCGGCACCGAAGCCGAATTCGCCACCATCATTGAATCGTGTGCTGGCGTTGTGCATCACCACAGCGCTGTCCACCTCATGTTGGAAGCGTTCGGCAACCTCGCGGTCTTTGGTGATGATGCTGTCCGTATGGTGGGAGCCGTAACGATTGATGTGCCCGATGGCTTCATCTAACCCGCTGACAGTTTTCACCGCAAGAATGAGGTCGAGGTACTCGGTGCTCCAGTCTTCCTCGGTGGCCGGATGGGCGGCCACGCCGAGGTGCTGCAACGCGGCGGCATCCGCATGAATTTCGACTCCTGCCTCAAGCAGGCGCTGGCCAAGGAGCGGGTAGAAGGTGGCGGCGAGATCCTCATGCACGAGGATGGTTTCGAGGGCATTGCACACGCCGGGCTTCTGGCACTTGCTGTTGACGATGATGTTCGCGGCCATGTCGAGATCCGCATCCACATGGACATACACATGGCAAACGCCGTCGTAGTGTTTGATGACGGGCATGCGGGCGGTGGCCACGACTTTTTCGATCAGGCCTTTGCCGCCGCGCGGGATGATGAGGTCGAGGTACTGATCCATCTGCGCCATGTGCTCGACGCTGGCTCGATCGGTGAAGGGGATGAGCTGGATGCTGTCGGGTGGGAGTCCGGCGCGTTCACCGCCAGCCTGCAAGGCAGCGGCGAGCGCGCGGTTGCTGTCGATGGCCTCGCTGCCACCCCGGAGGATGGTGGCATTGCCGGTTTTAAAGCAAAGAGAGGCGGCGTCTGTGGTGACGTTCGGACGTGACTCAAAGATGATGCCGATGACGCCGATCGGGACGCGGACTTTGCGAATGTGCAGGCCGTTGGGGCGGGTCCAGTCGGTGAGCTTTTCGCCCACGGGATCGGGCAGCAGGGCGACTTCACGCACGGCATCGGCCACAGCTTTGAGGCGCTTAGGATCGAGCGTTAGGCGGTCGATCATGGCCTTGCTTAGACCGTTTTGCTCCGCCCGGGCGAGGTCGAGGGCATTGGCTTCGAGGATGGCATCCTGACGGGCCATGATCTCGTCCGCCATGGCCACGAGGATGGCGTTCTTCTGCTCGCTGGTCAGTTTGACGAGGGCATACGAGGCGGCACGGGCACGGCGGCCCATGTCGAGGATGGCGGACTTGATTTCGGAATCGGTCATTGAAAAAATTGGGGGCAGCCGGGACGGTTGCACGGCTGGGAGGAATCAGCAACCGGGACGGTTGCGCCAGATGTTTACTTGGAAGGAACGGCTCCTTCGGGGATTTGGACGTCTTTGCCCTGCAGATGACGGGCATTGAAGGCGAACATGCGTTCGATCAGCGGACCGCTCAGGAAGACGTGGCCGCCATCCGTGCCGGTGAGCAGGGTGGAGGGGACGTGAGCCGCTTTGAGTGCGGTATTGAACTCCGTGGCCTGGGAGTAGGGGACGAGGGTGTCCTTGTCCCCATGGATGATGAGGAAGGGGGCATCGTCCGGAGTGATGTAAGTGACCGGTGAGGCCTTGCGGCCCTCCTCCCGGCGGTCCTTCAGCGGCCCGCCAATGAGCTTGGCCAGCGCGCCTTTGGGGTCGTCAGGGTCGAGGACGCTGCCTTTGCCGCCGAAGGTGAGGAAATCGGAGGGGCCGCAGAAGTCGAGCACGCAGGAGACGCGGCTGCTTTGGTCCAAATGGTTGCCGAGTTCGCCTTCGAGCTCCTTCACCCCGCCGGTGACGCCGAGCATGCTGACGAGATGTCCGCCTGCGGAGATGCCGAAAACTGAGATCTTGTCGGGATCGAGGTTGTATTCCTTCGCATGGGCGCGCAGCCAGCGGATGGCGGCTTTGCAGTCAAAAATTTGCGCGGGCCACTGGGCCTGGCTGGTGAGGCGGTAGTTGAGGCTGGCCCCGGCGTAGGGCGTGCCGCCTTGGATGAGTCCCAGGAGCACATCCGCCTCGTTCTTGCTGCCAGATTCCCAGCCACCGCCATGGATGTAAACGACCAGCGGGTGCGGCTTGTCTGACTTAGCCTCAGGCAGGTAGAGATCGAGCATCTGGCGCTGATTGCCTGAGCCGACGTAATCGAGGTCCCGTAACGCGCGAAAACCGGCCGGGGGAGTGGAAATTTTCTGACATTGGGCCAGCAGGGGGAAACTGAGGGCCAGGATGACTAATAAGCGCATGATGCAGTGTCCTTTAGTCCGGGGGAAGGGGTAAAACAAGGGCCGTCAAGGGTCGGTGAGACAAGTGCGTTGCCACCTTGACGCAAGCTTAACCAGAACTTACTATCCCGGCGATGAAATTCCCCCTCCACGCCCGCCTGCCAGTACTTCTGGCATGTGCCGTTTCATTCCTTGCTTTGACGACTGCATCTTCTGCGCTCTGGCCGTTTTCTGGCAAGAAGGACAGAGTGGTGCCTGTGGACAGCGAGCGTGAGTCTCAGGAACTCGCCGCCTCGGCCATGCTGGCGCAGGCCCGTCAGGCTGAGAACGCTGGCAAAGTCAGCAAGGCGCAGGGCCTGTATCAGGCGATTGTGAAGAGATACGCCTTCACCCCGAGTGCAGCGGAGGCTTCCTTCCACAATGCCGTCATCATCCGCCACAACGGCAAGATGGACGATGCGTTTGAAGCTTTTCAGACTTTCATTCAGTC
>JAPLUN010000256.1 GCA_026397715.1 Verrucomicrobiota bacterium | reverse complement strand
GAAGGCAAGACGCGCATCCGCAACCGCCACATCGTCGCCGCACCGGTGGCGGGCAGCATGCAGCGCGTGACTTTGAAGGCTGGAGATGCGGTGAAGGCTGGGGAAACCGTGCTCACCCGCATCGAGCCTACTCTCTCGCCGCTGCTGGATGCGCGGGCGCGATCCCAAGCTCAGGCACGTGTCGATGCGGCGACTGCCACCCGCAGCCGGGCCAACGAAGATATCGAGATGTCACGCACCGGCCTGAAATATGCGCAGGCGAACTGGGACCGCATCAAGAACAACACGGACAAGGGGACCGTCAGCGACACTGACCGCGATACGTTTGAGCGTGAGGCCGAAATGAAATTGCGAGAAGTTCGTTCGGCGGAGTTTGCCCTCCAGGTGGCTGATTTTGAACTGGTACAGGCCAAGGCGGCTCTGCAGCAGATCGACAAACCGAGTGCAGGCGGTGCATTCATCGAAGTGCGTGCTCCGGTCAGCGGCGTTGTACTGCGGGTGCAGCAGGAAAGTGCGACGATCGTGGCGCCGGGTGCGCCCATTCTCGAAATCGGTGACCCCACGGATTTGGAAATTGAGGCGGAAATTCTCTCACGCGATGCGGTGACGATCAAGCCGGGGGCTCTCGTCACGGTGGAGCAGTGGGGTGGCGATGAGCCGGCAAAAGCCCGCGTGCGCCGTGTGGAACCAGCGGCATTCACCAAGGTGTCCGCACTGGGTGTGGAAGAGCAGCGCGTGCTGGTCCTGAGTGATTTTACGGAGCAGACACCTGCATTGAAAGCCCTAGGAGACCGCTACCGCGTGGAAGTGCGAGTGGCCGTATGGCACAGTGATGACACGTTGCTGGTGCCGGCGGGAGCTCTATTCCGCGAAGGCAGCGAGTGGAAGACATTTGTTTTTGATGCCGGTAACGCCAAGGCTGTGGTGGTCAAGGCTGGACGCACCGACGGTAAATTTACCCAGGTTTTGGCAGGCCTCAAAAAGGGGGATGAAGTGCTGATGCACCCGCCGGACACGGTGCGCGATGGAACAAGCGTGGTGAAGCGTGATACGCCGAAATGAATGGTAGGCTCCTGCGAGGATTCATGCAGGCATGCCTGTGGGCTCAGAATTGTGTGTAAGGTTCCTCTTCCCATACGTCATCAAGTTGTGGCAGCATAGACAACCAAGATGACCATCGCACCTGCAGTCGTTCTCCAAGGCTCACCCTTCCATACCACACGATGGACTCGGGTCTCCATGGCAAAGACAGATTCCGAAGACGGTCGTAGGGCTCTGGCGGATTTGTGCGATGCCTATTATGAGCCGGTCGTCGCCTACCTGCGCATGGTGCTGCGGGATGCGGATGCGGCGCGGGAACTGAGTCATGCGTTCTTCGCTGAAATGCTCGGCGGCGGCACGATCCACTCGGCAGAGCGCGGTCGCGGTCGCTTCCGGTCCTATATGCTGGGCGCGGTGAAGCATTTTGTCGCCAATCAGCGGGATGCGGCGCGGCGGCTGAAGCGCGGTGGCGGCGTGGCGGCAGTGTCGCTCGATGATCCGGAAGCTCATTCGGTGCCGGATGTGCGGATGTCCTCGCCCGATGCCGAGTTTGACAAGCAATGGGCCGTTACGGTGCTCGAGCGGGGCATGGCATCGCTGCGTACAGAGTGTCATGCCGAAGGCCGCGGCGACTTCTTTGAAAGCGTCCGCCCCTTGCTCACTGGTGACTCGACCTATGGTGATCAAGGCTCAATCGCCGCTGTCTGTGGCATGAAGGTGGAAGCCTTCCGCGTGGCCGTGCATAGGTTAAAAAAGCGGCTTCGCCAGTGTGTGAAGGACGAGGTGGCGGGAACTTTGGACGACCCCGCAAGCGTGCAGGAGGAGATGCAGACCCTCTTCGCTGCGCTCGGCGGATAAAAAACATGTAAGGTTTGTCCGCCATTCCATCAGGTATCGACATGAGCGACTCACCCGCCGTCCAACATTGTCCGCAATGCTCCGCCGAGCTTCCTCCTGAATCACTGAAGGGCTTGTGTCCGCGCTGCCTCATGGCCCAGATCATCGAGCCAACGCAGGCTGGTGAATCTGTATCGCCGCAGCCTTCGCTGATGCCAGCAGAGCTCGCACCCCACTTTCCGCAGCTGGAAATCATGGAGTGCCTGGGACGTGGCGGCATGGGCGTCGTTTACAAAGCACGACAGAAGTCGTTGAACCGCCTTGTCGCACTCAAATTGCTCGTGCCAGAGCGTGCGGATGATCCGCAGTTTGCGGCGAGGTTTGAAAAAGAGGCCCAGGCACTCGCGGCGTTGAATCACCCGAACATCGTTGGCGTGTATGACTTTGGTCAGGCGGGGGGGGGTTACTTCCTGCTCATGGAATTCGTCGATGGTGTGAACTTGCGGCAGCTGCTGCAAACGAAACACCTCACGCCCAAGGAGGCGCTGAGCATCATCCCGCCGGTGTGCGAGGCGCTGCAATGCGCGCATGATCACGGCATCGTGCATCGTGACATCAAGCCGGAGAACCTCCTCATCGACAAATCCGGGGTGGTGAAGATCGCAGACTTTGGCATCGCGAAGATCATTCATAGCGGCCTGTCCGATTTGGACGGCATGCATCACGCATCACAATCCGATGCCGCCACAATGCCGTTGGGTACTCCCGATTATGCAGCGCCCGAGCAGCATGACACCAACGTCTGCACCGATCATCGCGCAGACATCTACAGTCTTGGCGTGGTGCTTTACGAGATGCTTACGGGGGAGTGCCCGAAGGACAAAATCGTTCCGCCATCGCGAAAAGTGCAGATAGACGTGCGGATCGATGAGATCGTGCTGCGTGCGTTGGAGCGAACGCCGGAGTTGCGTTACCAGACCGCCGTCGAATTTCGCACGCAGGTGGAGGCGGTCGGGACAACAGCACCCTCCATTCCGGCTGCATCGCGCGGTGCATCGGGCATGGATGCTTGGCGCTGGCCCTTGATCGCAGTTGGATGTCTTGTCATCGGAGGCGCATGCATGATGTTTGGACCCACTGGTTCACTTTCGGTGGGACGTCCGTGGAACGACTGGCTGATTGGGTTTGGGGCAGTCATGTCCTTCGGGTCGGGCGGCATCGCCCTCTGGCGTGTTTGGAAAGAGCCGAAAGGACTGCCGCTGAACCTGATATCACGCGCGATATTTGCCGGGATGATTGCCTACTGCGGATTCACACCGCTGAACGTGTTGAGCGCGCTCGCCATGAACAACGCTTTGCTCAGCAATGATGCCAGGCTGCGGATGGTTTACCTGAGTACTGGCATGAGCAATCTGGGCAACCTGCTGCATGTGGTGCTGGTGATCGGCATCTTTTTGTGGTCACAGCAGCGCGCTGCGCGGCAGCCGACTCGAACCATGGTCCGCTGGATCCTCGGTTGTGTGCTGCTGGTGATTCTGATTCGGTGCCTTCCTTTTGGGATCGCCCTGTTTCTCCAGAGCAGCGATGCTGACGCCGCTGAAAAACGAAAGGCAGAAGCTGCCGCCGTCGCATTTAGCTTTGGCCCATCCTTTGAGCGGACTTTGGTGCCAAATACGACCTTGGATTTTGACGCCGGCACCCCTGGAAACTTCCTGCCTCAGTCCGTGAACAAACGCTTTTCCTGGGAGATCGATCCAGGCATGGACGCGGTTCATTTTCCTTCAGGGGATTCGGGGCAGTTGGTCGTCCTCGGCTTGAAAACTGAACTGCTGGACGGCGATGCGTGGGAAAAGCTCCCCGCTGCCAAAGTTTCCCAGCGCATGGATGGCACGCCCGGCCACCTGTTCCAGACATTGTATGCGGGCGGGAAGCATCCAGCCACCTATGCCTTTCAAACCAGAGAGGGCGGTATAGGTGTACTGCAGTTTCTGGACACCTCCGAGTCAGGTGTGAAACTACGCTTCAAGCTCGTTCAAAACTCGTCCGCCACAGGCAGGGGGCTCAAACCCATCCCGCCGGGCGCCGCTGTGATCTTCGATTCGATCAAAGCCCTGCCGGAATCCCTGAATGGAGATCCCGATCCGCTCAAAGCCGTCATGGAGGAGCGCCGCTCCCTTAAACGCGAACTGGCTATGCTTCTGCGAGGCACTCAGGTCCAGGTGCTCTTGGAGCGTGGAAACGAACTGGATCGTCAACTCTCCACCATGGTCACACTTCCCAGTTCCAACTGGCGTGAGGCCATCAACAAAGAATGCGCGGTGCTCGAGCAAAAAATCTCAACGCTGGTTCATCAAGCAGCGGGCAGGCCGTTTAAGCCGGTGCCTCCTCAGGCCAAAGGAGTCATGGACTCGATCAAAGCCCTGGTGGAATCATCTGCGAAAACAAAGGGCCTTCCCGAAGCGATTGTGGCCGTAAATGCGGAGAGACTCGCGCAAATGAAGGAGCTTGCCTTGTTGCTTCAAGGCACAGAAGCAGAGTCTCTCTTGGTTCACGGGTATGAACTGGATCGCAAGATGTCCAACTCTCTCACTCCACCTGATCCCAGTATGCGCGAAGCGGCCAACCAGGAATGCAAAGTCCTCGATGAAAAAATCTGGGCGCTGGTTCACCAGGCAGCCGCCAAAGGTGCGTGATCCCGTGTCGCAAAAGCGGGCAGGGATCACAAAAAAGGCGGCCCCTCGCGAGGCCGCCTTGAACGAAACAGTCTGATCGGTGTTTAGACTTTCCAGTCGCCGCGGTACTCGCGGGTGAGCCACTTGGGATCGCCGCCGCTCACGAAGGTGTGCTCGGTGGGATTCCACTTGATGTTGGCGCCGTACCAGTAGGCGAAGTTCATGAGGTGGCAGGCGATGGCGCTGCTGGCTCCCACGCCGGCGTGGCAGATGGGCTGCTTGCGGCTCTTCATGCAGGCGACGAAGTCCGCGATCTGATCCTTGCTCTCGTAGAGTGAGACCTTCTTGTCCTTGAGGAAGTCACGTTCGGCAAGGGCGACTTCGCGATCGACGGAAGTGCCTGCGGATTGATCTTTGCCGTGGAAGGCGTGGACTTCTTTGCCGCCAAGGCTGAGGGCAAATTTGCCGCGTCCGACGTTCACCTCGCCCTCGGTGCCGTGGAAGGTGCAGCCGTGGCTGCCTTCTGCATGAGAGAGCACTGTACCGCTGGCGTAGATGAGCTGCGCACCGCGCTTGGCGTTTTGGTAATCGGCGGGCGCTTTGACCTCAACCGGACCGTTTTCATCCATGCCAAGGCCCCACTGGGCGATGTCGATGTGATGCGCACCCCAGTCGGTGATCATGCCGCCGCCAAATTCGCGGGTCTTGCGCCAGTTGGGGAAGGTTGTGCTTTCGCCGATGGGGCAGAGCTCGTGGTTGAAGGGCACGAGCGGAGCCGGACCGCACCACATGTCCCAGTCGAGGCCTTCGGGCTTCGCTTCTTCGGGGTAGGCGTTCGGCTTGGCGGGATCGCCAATGGTGATAGTGACGCGCTCGACCTTGCCGATGACGCCGTTGCGCACGAGTTCGCAGGCGACGCGGAATTCCTTGCTGGAGCGCTGCATGGAGCCGGTCTGAAGCACGCGGTTGTGCTGTTTGACGGTTTCGACGACGGAGACGGCCTCGTGGATGTTATGCGTGAGCGGCTTCTCACAGTAAACGTCCTTGCCGTGGCTGAGGGCGCTGTTGGTGATGATGGCGTGCCAGTGGTCCGGTGTGGCGATGCACACGGCGTCGATATCGGTGCGCTCGGTGATCTTGCGGAAGTCGCCAGTGGTCTCGCAGGGCTTGGCGTTGCCGCCGTTCTTCGCGTAGTGGTCATCGACCTTCTTTTTGTAAAGATCGCGGCGCACGTCATACACGTCGCAGACGGCGACGACCTCGATGTCAGGATACTGGAGGAATTTGCTGATGAGGCCGCCCATCTGCTTTCCGAGGCCGATGAAGCCCATGCGGATCTTGCCATTGGCCGATTGCGACCAGAGGCGTGACGGGAGAATGAAGGGCGCTGCCAGCGAGGCGGCGGCAACTTTGGCGAACTGACGGCGTGAGGATGCGGTTTGCATGGTTGGTGTTGGGTGGGATTTGAGGGTGGAGCATTACAGTCCATTTGCCAAGTCTCTTGCACATGCCGTTGGCGTGGGTATTCGGCAGGATGGAATTCTCAAAACAGCGTCTTGGGCAGTTGATCATCGTTTCGGGGCCTTCGGGCACCGGCAAGACGACGCTGGCGCGGAAAGTGTGTGATCGCGGCGAGGCCGTTTTTTCCGTCTCCTGCACGACGCGTGCACCGAGAGCAGGCGAGGTGGATGGGAAGGACTACTTTTTTATGACCGAGGAGGATTTTCTGGCGCGGGTGGAGCGCGGGGAGCTTTTTGAATACGCCCGGGTGCATGGCCGACTTTACGGCACGCTGAAAAGCTACGTGTATGAGAATCTCAAACGCGGTGTGGATGTGATCATGGACATCGACGTGCAGGGGGCGATGCAGGTGCGCGCCTGCGAGGACGAACTGGTGAAGCGCTGTTTGCTCGAGATTTTCGTTCTGCCACCCAGCCTGGAGGAATTGCGCAACCGCCTCTCCGGCCGTGCCACGGAGGATGCAGCGGCGTTTGAACTGCGCATGCAGAACGCAGCAGCAGAGATGGAGCACTGGCGCAAGTATGGCTACGTGCTCGTCAGCGGAGCTCGTGAAGATGATGCCCGGCGGTTTGATGCCATCCTCGAAGCCGGACGGATGCGGACAAGCCTGTGGTGATCAGGACGGGATGCCGGCGTCTCTGAGAGCAGGGAACTGACTGCGCCAGTCGTGGAGGATGGCCGGGTCGATCCGGGCGCTGACAACGCGTTCTTGCTCGGCGGCATCGGCAATTATGAGACCGTGGGGATCGACGACGAGACTGCGGCCGGTGTAAGTAAACTCGGGATCGGTGCCGCAACGGTTGACTCCAATGACATAGGCGAGGTTTTCGATGGCGCGTGCCTGAAGAAGCGTGATCCAGTGCTGGATGCGTTTCACCGGCCAGGCGGCGATGAAGACAAGCACTTCAGCTCCGGCGCGGACGGCAGTGCGCGCGAGTTCAGGAAAACGCAGATCGTAGCAGATGAGCGGGGCGATGCGCAGCCCCTGCCATTCAAAGAGGCTGACTTCCGTGCCTGCGATGTGGGCCTGGTCTTCGCCGCCCAGGCTGAAGGGGTGATTTTTTGTGTATCGGGCAAGCACTGTGCCATTTGGCGCGATGGCGAGTGCTTGATTCATGCCACGACCATCTTCGGTGGAGGTCACCACTCCGCCGATGACGCAACTTTGGTATTGCGCAGCCATTTCGCGCAGGAATTGCTCGGTTGGGCCATTCTTTGGCTCGGCAGTGACGGAGAGATTCATGCTGAAGCCGGTGGAGAAGGTCTCCGGGAGGATGATGAGCGATCCGGGCTGCGGACTGGCACTGGCGATCAACTGGCGCGCCCTGGCATGATTGGCAGAGCGGTCTTCCCAGACGGAATTGATTTGGACGAGGTGGACATTCATAGGCGTTCTTTACGGGCACCTGGACGGAGACGATCAGTGGATTCAGAATTGCTGCGGGCGCGAACGCCGATGAAGCCGCTGGCTGAGAGGATGGTGATTCCGCATACAATGGCGAAAGTGTCGAAGCGAACGCCCGGGCCGGGGCCAGGAGGCCGCGCACGCCGGGGCGAAAGGTATGCCCGCTCCTGTCCTCGGCGACTGCCTGTTTGTCGGCGAGCTTGGTAACCCCGAGCGCCCAGGTGACATTGCCACCCGCATTGGCCATGCCCCACAAGGCCATGCCAAAGGTCCACCAGAAGAGGCTGTGCCCAAGGAAGAAACACAGGATGCCGGCGGCAAAGAAGACGTTCAGCACCGCACGCACAGTGAAGAGGTGAAAGCGGTCATAAACCAGCCCCCAGGGATAAGAAAAGACGACGCGGGCCAGCACCGGCACCACCCCGGTGATCCAAGCGACATTGAATTCGCTCAAGTTGATGCCGTGGCGTGGGTTCGCGAGGTATTCAACGAACAGGCATGCTGCGGCGAGGTTGCCGATGCCCATCATCATCCAGGAGATGAGCAGCGTGCGGAAATCGCGGTCCTCTCGCACCCAGCGCATGGAGCTCCAGAGGCTGGTGCTGGAATTTTCCGGTGCTTCCCACGCGGTGACTGGCAGGCCATAGGTCCAGAAGCCTGAAATGAAGCCGCTGGCGGCGAAGGCCCACAACAGCCAGGTGTAGTTCGCGATGTCCCATCCGAGAAGTTTGCCGCCTACAAAGCCGAAGCACACCGCCGCCGCCGCCCGTGTGACCCCGGTGACCGCATACAGTTTGCCGCGTTTTTCGGCAGGGTAATTGATGCGATAGATCTGCGTCAGCAAAGGGATCTGCATGGTCAGGCAGAACAAGCCCAGGCTCAGTCCGCCAATGTAAAGCAGAGGGTTGTGTGGAAACGCCGCTGAAACAGCCATGCAGCCACCGCCCAGCAGCTGCACTTTGGCCGCTGTGCGCGCGATGGTGCTTTTGGCCCGCAGCAGCAGTGGAACTACGAACAAACTGGCCACCATGCCGCCACTGGTGGCACTGAGGAAGACGGACTTTGCCACATCGCTCATATGAAACACCCGCACGGCGATGAGCATGCCGAAGGTGGCGGTGAGGGTGTCGATGACTCCCGAGGGAATCGAGCGCCACAGTTCGTTGCGCAAGGTTCGGGAGGTGATGGCATCGGCTTCGTTCACACGGGGCTATTCGCATGAACAAAGATGCGCGTCCAGCACGGAGGCTGGACGCGCATCAGACTAGTGATCGCAAACAGGCAAGGCTGAGGCCTCGCAGTCGCATCAAGCGGCTTTCTTGGATTTCTTCGCAGCAGGGGCCTTGGCCGCAGGAGCCTTTTCAGCGGTCTTCTTAACCAGTTTTGGCGCAGGCATCGGGACGACGGTCAGCCATTCCTGATAATGAACCCAGCTGTCACTGCCTTCATCACGCAGATAGTCAGTTTCAGTGAGGATCCCGCGCTTTTGGAAATCGAGGATTTCTTTTTTGGCGAAGGGGCCAAATTCAACGAAGGCGCGGCTGAGATAAACGAGGTCTTTCATGGTATGTTTTTATTGGAGTTTAGGTTTTGGGGATCTGGGCCGTAACATCACATGAGATGTGGAACAAGCATCAATCTTGCCACAGTTCCACAAAAAATGGGGCAGGCCAAACTAGGACTAATTTTTGCTTTATTGGAGGCATGTCTGCTTGCGACACCCCCCACTGGCCTCTAGTTTATATGACAATTAATGATTATTTGCCTCGAATCGTCCATCCTTGGCGGGTACCTTTCCAACGAAGTACCCGGCTTGGTTACAGGTGTGTTTCACCTCGCAGGTCAGAATCAGCCCGTACGAGTTGAATTGGTGGGTAATTTTTTGCGCGATATTGCCGGCTGCCGGGTGGACTTTCACAATCCTCTTCCAAATGCCAATGAAGACCATGTGGATGCCATCTCGGCCATGCAGTATGGATACAGCGGTTTGATGACAGCCTCCTCTCGCGTGCTGAAACTCCCGCGCCGAAGATCACAATCTGGCATGGTCTGTACTTTGCCTGAGCCCCCCGGGCTGAAAAACCTGCTGTTCTTTGAGTGGTTCAATCAGGATCACCAGCGCATCCTGATTCAGTCCTGGCATTTACAGATGCGTGTCTCGTCACCACGCTGGCAGCTGACAAAGGAGGAAGAGGCCGCCTTGCTGCGGCAGAACCGTGCCCGGCGGAAGCATTTCCTGCTGGGGGCCAGCCGCAATTCAAAATCCGCCGATGCTTTGCACAGTCCCGGTTTTGACGACCCATTTCAGCCTGCCAAACCAGGCAGCGATCCATTCGCCTCAATCAAGGGTGATCCAACTGTTGAACCACCCCGTCAAACCCCCGCCAAAGGACAGGGGAGCACTGGTCTAAATCCCGTGGCGCGTTCTGCGGCGCTGGCCAAAGAACTGCGGCGCTTTCAAAGCCTGCTCGTTTTCAATGAGGAGGTGCGCACTCGCCCGGCAGTCTTGCGTTTGCTCTCCACGGTGGCGGATCTGGCTGCGCATCTCATTCATGTCCTGCGTCAGTTTGCCCAGGCGGAAAAAGATCAATGGCAGTTCTTGGTGGTCGATCTTGAACAAAGTCTGCCCCTCTTTGCGGCGGCCTTGAATGCGACGGACAAGCTGGTGCAGCAGCATCCCCAAGGTGCTGACATGGAGTGGCTGGCCGGCGTGCAGGCCAGTCTGCTCAACATCGAGCTGCGCATGCGTGAACTGCTGGGACTGCTGCGCTGAAGTTGAGAGGGGGTTGATCCGCGCTGAGCTTGCGTCTAGCATGCAGCATGCGTCTCTCTCATTATGCCCTGGCTCTTACGATCATTCTGCTCGCCATCACCGGCTATCTGGCCTGGGAGGCACAGGAGGAGGCCAAAGGAGCGCGCAAAGAACTCGAACTGGTGCGCAGGCAGCAGGCTGCCCACGAGATGGCCATGCCGACTAAACCTGACACGGTGACAGCTTTGCCGCCGCCGCCGGAAGTGCCGGCGACCTCAGTGCCACCTCTGGCCGGAAGCAACCTGATGCCAGGAACCCCGGCCACCTATGCCTCACCTGCAGCGGCAGCGGCGCCTCTGACAGATCTGCAGAAGCAGCTTTTGGGCATGCCAGCCTTCGCCAAGGTGATTGAAATTCACAACGATCAAGGCTTTGCCGTAATCTCTGCTGGAAAGGACAAACAACTGGCCGCTGGGATGAAATTCGATGTGCGACGCGGCAACGGACTGGTTGGCCGCGTGATCGTCGGGGAAACCATTGAAGCCGCGGAAGCTGTCGTGGACATTGACAATACGGCCTCGCTTCCTGGAGTTCGCATTGAAGCCGGCGACGAGTTGATTCTGCCGATTCGGAAATAACGATCATCCTAGATGCCTCGCGAACGTCTTGATCTCGCCTTGTTGAAGCTCGGCATTGTGCCTTCACGTGAACAGGCAAAACGTCTGATCATGGCGGGTGAGGTCAGTGTCATGGGCAAGCGGATCACCCATCCGGGCTGGTTGGTCGCTGAGCTCCAGCAGATCGTCGTTCGGGAACGCCCCAAATTTGTCAGCCGTGGTGGGTTGAAGCTTGAAGGTGCGCTGGTGCATTTCGGCATTGATGTGACGGGCATGACAGCACTAGACGTGGGCGCCTCCACGGGGGGATTTACCGATTGTCTGCTGCAGCGCGGTGCTGTGAAGGTCTTCGCCTTCGATGTCGGTACCAATCAACTCGCCTGGAAGCTGCGAAGTGATGCACGGGTGGTGTCACGGGAACAGTTCAATCTGCGGCACATGCGCATGGAGGATGTAGGCCAGGAGGTTGATATCTTGGTGGCCGATCTCTCCTTTATTTCCCTCACTTTGGTCCTGCCTGCGGTGCTGCAAGCGCTGCGTTCGGGTGGGCAGGCCTTGGTTTTGATCAAACCTCAGTTTGAGCTCTCACGCGAGGAGATTGGCAAAGGCGGCATTGTGCGCGAACCAGAACTGCATGCCAAAGCCTGTTCGCGAATTGAAGAGTTTGTGAAGTCGCAGCCTAAACTGGAATGGCGTGGTTTGATTGAGTCCTCCATTCAAGGAACGGAAGGCAATCGCGAGTTTTTGGCTTGGTTTGGGAAGCAGTGATCCTTGTGGTGGGTTTTCAAATGAGTGTCGGCGCGCCCTGGTGTTATCAAATATGAGACGCTTATTCGACTCTTTTACCGAAATTTGACGATTTAAGGTTGCATCTTTGCAATAATTATCACAAAATACCATCATAGATACAAGTAGCCATGAAAAACCACGCGCACATATCCAAGCAACGTCGAGCTTGTTCGGCGTTCAGTCTTTTTGAGGTCTTGATGTTTGTCGCTATTATTGGGGTGATGGTGGGAATGGTGGTCCCGATGCTGGGCCAGAATGACGCTGCCTATGCAGCGCGTGATCGCCGCAATGCTCAGGAGCTGTGCTCTACTTGTATGATGGCGCAGGCAGCAGACCTGAACTTTGTGCAGGATGAGAGTGTGATTGATACCGTGCGTGCCATTGTGCGCGGTGGCATGTCGGTGCGCGGGGCGATGCGTGGCCGGATCTTTGTGGTTCCAGGCCTCAGTGATGAAGACATCAAAGGGGCCGCGAAATACCTTCGGGTGCAAGATGGTCAACTGTTGTACACGACAACAGCAGCGGAATCTCCACCTGCAGATCAGCACTTATAATCAACACGGCAGCAGGATCGGAATCGCGATTTTGCCTTCAGCGAAAACGGCAGGTGGCGCAGACCTGCCAGAGAACAAGGTTAGAAGGTTTTTGTCACAAGCTGAGCAATATACAGTCTTGATTTGCCACGTGTTTTACCTTGCCTGCGGCCATCGTTTCCACCAGCATACGGGCTTCATGAATTCTGCATTCGTCAAAAAGAACTGGTATTTCTTCACCCCGGCCGTGATCATCCTTATTCCGGCGTTGATGGTTGTTTTTTGCACTGTCAAATACGGCTATTCCGTCCCTGACTCCATCAATGCGGTGTTCCATATCGGCTCCACTGGCACGCGCTACTCCATGGGTTTTTCGGAAAGAAATTTCTCGCTGGTGAGGCCTGGCATGGATGGCAGAACTGTTTATAGCACGATCAGAAACCCCATGGAAGGAAATGACCCCAGTGCTGATGTTGCCAACTGGCGCTACAGCCTTCCTGCCAGCGGGGCAGGGTATTATCATGAGCGCACCATTGTTTTCGTGAAGGATAAAAGCGGCATCCCCAGGGTCAAACAGCGCATCAGTCGTTTTCATGCGGCGAATTGATTCCTGCACGAAACAGGCGAAAGTGACGCATACTCTCGCATGAATCAATTTACGCCATTGCTGC